>JAEZIZ010000022.1 GCA_023415915.1 Bacillota bacterium
ATATCGCGATATACTACGGCTCGTTTATGAAGGTGTACGGCGGTGTTCCGGCGGAGCGGCTGAAAGCCGAGCTAAGAAAGACGCTGCGCCATGAGATGAGGCACCATCTTGAATCGCTCTCCGGAGAGCGGGACTTAGAGATAGAGGACGAGCAGTACATAGCCAAGTACCTGCGGGAGCATAGGCTAAAGCATGGAGGGAAATGAGCCGCGATGGACAGAACCATACTGCATTGCGACGCAAACGGATTTTTTGCCTCGGTGGAATGCCTTTACCGCCCTGAGCTTAAAAACGTGCCCATGGCGGTGAGCGGCAGCGTGGAAGACCGCCACGGCATAATACTCGCAAAAAACGAGCTTGCCAAGAGCTTTGGCATAAAGACTACGAACACGGTAGGCCAGGCAAAGAAGAAATGCCCGCAGCTAGTGCTTGTTCCGCCGCATCCCGACAGATACCGAAAGTATTCGAATATAATTAACAGTATTTACGAGCGGTTCACCGATATGGTAGAGCCATTCGGAATAGACGAGTCGTGGCTCGACATTACTGGCAGCATGCACCTGTTCGGCGGAGCCCAAGAGACTGCGGACAATATAAGGGAGACGGTAAAGCGGGAAACGGGGCTAACCGTTTCGGTAGGCGTATCGTTCAACAAGACGTTTGCCAAGCTGGGCAGCGACCTTAAAAAGCCGGACGCGACCACGGTAATATCGCGTGAAAACTACAGAGAAATAGTCTACCCGCTGCCCGTGTCGTCACTGCTTTTCGCTGGAAAGGCTGCGACTAAGGCGCTTATAGAGCTGGGCATAACCACAATTGGACAGCTCGCGGCGTTCGATAAAGCCGCGATAACAGGTAAGCTGGGGAAATTAGGCGCAATGCTGCACGACTGCGCTAACGGCATCGACGACAGCCCCGTCCACTTCGCGGGCGAGGAGCGGGAAGCAAAGTCTGTAGGTAACGGCATGACATTCAGGCGCGACCTTACCGGCATCGAAGATATAACCTCGGGCGTGCTTGCGCTTTCCGATACCGTAGCGGCGCGACTGCGCAGGCATGGGCTGAAATGCTCCGCCGTGCAGGTGATGATACGCGACCCGAATTTTAAGACAATTTCTCGGCAGAAAAAGCTTGCAAAGCCTACCTGCCTTGCAAAGGACATAAGCGGCGCGGCGCTTGACATAATAAAGTCTTCGTGGAACTTAAACGCGCCTATACGCATGCTGACGATAACGGGGCTCGGACTTTGCGACGCCGATAAAGGGCAGCTTAGCTTCTTCGACGAAGAGCCAACAAGCGCCAAGCAGGAGAAGATAGAGCGCGCGATAGACGGAATACGCAGCAGGTTCGGCAGCGGCGCGATATCGATAGGAACGAATTTAAGCAGCGACATAGTCGCCGGTCATAGGCCCGAGCAGGAAGAACAATAAACTAAAAAAACTATTTATTTTATAAGAAAACGCGCGCGGAAAGTTCCGTACGCGTACTTTTTTATGCGTTATTTACATATAAACAACGAGTTCGTCTATTTCCCGGCGCATCTTATTGTGCTGATTCTTCTGCTCATAGCCAAGCGGCGTGAAAGCAATCGGCTCTAGATTACTGGGGAGGTTGAACGCTTCTATTGCGGCTTCGGCGTCAAAAGCACCTATCCAGCAAGTGCCTAGGCCTTCGGCCGTCGCAGCGAGTATTATATGGTCCATAACTATAGCGCTGTCTACGTCGCCGTAGGGCTTACCGTCCCTGCGCACCCAGCACCTGTCTTTATCCGTACATACGAGCAGCACATAAGGCGGCTGTGAAAACCAGTCGCGGTGGTACACGCGTTTAAGAATATCTTTGCGCCCCTTTGTGGATATGACATAGATCTTAAAAGCCTGGCTGTTGGTAGCGGTGGGCGCAAGCTGTGCGGCGCGCAGTATGCGGTCGAGCTTTTCCTTTTCCACCGGCGTGTCAAGATATGAGCGTACGCTGTTCCTTGATTCGATTGCTTCGTATATATCCATATGCAGCCTCCTGATATTGCCGCCTGACATCCTTTTTTATGGCGGCATATAATTACCTCTTGTAATATTATCACAGATTACATCTTTAAATAAAGCGGCTATTGCGAAATTGTGTTATCCGAATCGAAGTATTCAGCCTCGTATTCAGAATCACATACGCTGATGCCGTATTTTAAAAGCATGGCGTCCGCGCTGCTGAAGAACTTTCTGAAAAGCTTAAAATACCCTTTCGTATAAGGCCCGATAAAATCCGCAGGTATGCTCGGGTCGTCAAGCACGCGGTCAAAGTCGTACGCTCCGTGCACCTTAAATGGGCGCAGCAGGCCGATATTTATCGCATCAGCGGGGCAGTACATAGCGCAGCGCATGCACATTACGCAGCGCGGCCCGAACGCTATGCGGCATTTTTTAAGCGATATGTTGGCGGTGGGGCAGTCTCTTACGCAGCGCATGCACTTTACGCACTTTGACTTATTTGCCGAATACAATCTGCCGTTAAGCCTCGCGCCCGGCCACTGTATCCTGAACAGAAACGACGCAAACCGGGAGAGCGGGTTAAACTTTAAAACGTCGCGTTCTCCCGCGGTCAACCTTGCGGCCAGCATCGCGCAAAGAGCGTCGCTGTATATATACATCTGCTTTGCAAGCGCGTCCGGATACCTGAACAGTATGTTGTACGGCATAAGCAAATGCTGTTCCAAAACGACGTCATAGCCCTTGGCTTTAAGGCACTTAACAAGCTTGCAGGAAGAAACCCGGTTAAGCCTGAACGGCTCGCCCGAAGTTTTGAATATGAACGCCTTGTTGCTGCCTGCGGGCAGGCTTTGCGCGAACCTGTAGAATATCTCCGGCAGGTTGTACGCATACACGGGATAACCAAAGCCTATATAATCGTATTCGCCAGGCGGCGGGGGAGAGCCCGTTGACTTGACATTGTAAACGGTTGTTTTTACGCCTCTTGCTTCAAGATGCCCGCAAAGCAGTTTTGCCGTCAGGCTGGTATTGCCTGTGCCTGAAAAAACATATATTAGTGCAGTTTTCATTTTTCCGCTCCGCTCAGTTGAATTTCTCCGGATAGCATGCTTTCATCGTATCGGCTATCGCATCGTAAAGCCCGCCGCGCCCGTAGCCGAGCGCTTCGGACGTTTCTGTAGGGTCAAAATAAAGCTCGCGAGTCAATATATCCTGCATCAGGTATCTGCCATTCAGGCCGCCTTCAAGGCCCTGTTTCCTGCGTCCGCGCTCCACCATACGGCCCGCAAGCACGGCTGCCCATTTTGGTATGTTCACTATCCGCTTGCGCTCGCCTAACGCGGAAAGCATCATCGCAAGCATCTCGTTGTAAGTATGGTTCTCGTCGCCAATTGTGTACCGCTCTCCGTGTGAGCCGCGCTCAATAGCGCCTATTACCGCTTCGCCCACATGCGCTGCCGCTATCATATTAGTGCCGCCCCGCGGGAAAAACACGGTGCTTCCCTTTACGTACTTATCGAGGAATACTTCTTTCCACAGCGGAACGCGCCCCGGCATCGAGCCGAATATATAGGGCAGTTCGAGCACCATTACCGCCATATCGTTCCCTCCGGCGGCTATCGCAGCCTCGGCCTGTTCAACGCGGCATTTGATATAAGGGTGGCGCTCGCGCAGGTTAAGCTTCGGCCATATCCTGTCGAAATACGCAAAATACGAACCCAGCACCGCACAGCGCTTTACGCCCGCTTCCCTTGCCGCCGCCACGGCTTTGGCGCAGTTTTCCACAAGGCGGGTATGAAAGAACTCATACGCGGGCGCCGGGGGCACTACTCTGTCGTCCGGGCCTACGGCGTAAACCATGCCGTCGCAGCCGGTGAATGTTTCTATTAGCTCCTGCTCCGTCATAGCGAATACGTCGCCCGTAAGCACTTTCACTTCGTGCGGGAACCAATCGCCGAGCTCTATATCGGGTAGCGCAAGCGCGCCGAATGAATGCCCTTTGCCAAGGCCCGCAAGTATCGTATGGTAACCCAACAAACCGGTGCCGCCTATAACGATGATATTCAAAAAACCACCCGCCTTCAATGTTTGAGCTATTATAAAAGCCGTGAACTTTAAGGAGTTATAATAGTGCTGGCAATACATGTTATAGTATATCATTTTTTATTGCGAGTAGAAGCGATAAATGTATTTATTATCGCTTAAGCGAGAAAAATAGTAAAAAGCAAAGGAGAAATTCATATGACAAAGGACAGCCAGCCGGACAATAAAAAGGCGAGAAGAATTAAGAGCAAAGGCCAGACGCCTATAACGGCGGACGGCCAGAACAACAGCCGCACGACAAAGAAACAGTCGGCGAAGCGGGGCAACGTATAACGCTAGATGCGGCAGATAAGAAGAACAGCTTTTATCGAATATAAAAAGCTGTTCGTATATTTTATGCCCTAAGAAATTTAACAGGGCGTATTTATATGTTCAAAGCCCGCGCCGCGAAAAGAGCAGTGTTTAACCGATTACAAAAAGATACCCAGACTGCCGCAGCCGAACGGAATATTGAAGCATAAGCCGAATGGCCTGCCGCAGCCGCAACCCCGGAATGGAAACCCAAAGCGGGGAAAGCATCCGCACTTGCCAAAGCCGAAGCCGGGGAAGCCGAAGCCTCCGAAGCCGAAGCCGGGGAAACTTCCGTATCTGTCCCAGAAGCTGTAGTACCCGCCGCACGGGCCGTCACCGTAGCCGCCGACGCAGGCGTCGCAGCGGTCGAAGCATCCGCACCCAAAGCCCACATATATCACCCCCTTGTTAATTATATATGCCGGTATGCATATAAGTGTTTATACGGGGGTAAATGAAATAACACATGCTGCGCTTACGCTGTGTAAATGGGCGAATCGTCCAAATAAACGTGCACATTTATCAGCCTGTCAGCTCGAGGGGTTATTAAAGCTCGGCGGCTGCGGATTGTTTCCCGGCGCGAAGTACTGTCCTCCCGGCGAGGAAAGATCAAAGTAAAGCCGCGAATCGTTGGTAACGCCCCAGTCTTTAAGGGAGCCGGTGTCCTTAATCCTGTTGAACGCTTCGCGGAACATAGTGTTGTGCGCTTCTTCACGGTTTAGCAGAAAATCTATCATGTCCCTTACGCCGTTATCGTTAATCTGACGGTAAAGGTATTGGTAAACGACTTTCGCGCGTTCTTCGGCGGCGATGTCCGAGAGTATATCCGCCGCTAGGTCGCCGGTTTCGTTGACATAGGCACTGGTCCAGTAATAGCCGGAAGCGTTGGCTAGCGCCGGGGTTAGCCCCGTTAAAACATGCGCTTCGACATTGCCGACAGTAGCCGATGCGGCGTCGGGGTCATGGCCGTTCAGAAGGTTGACGCATGTCGCTACCATCTCCACATGTCCCAGTTCCTCGGAACCCACATCCAAAAACAAATCCTTTATCTGCGGGTCGTTTATCCTGAAGCACTGCGAAATATACTGCATAGCGGCTTTAAGTTCTCCCTGCGGTCCGCCGAGCTGTTCCTGCATCATCGCAGCGTAGTTGGGGTTAGGCCTGTCCACCTTAACGGGATGCAAAAGCTGTTTTTCGTGTTTGAACATATTGCTCCTCCGTAATATTGTTTCTTTATATTTTCCGCACCGAAAAGGGAAATATGATTCAAGCGCCGCAAAATAATTTTTTAATTAATAGCAGCGCCCAACTAAAATTCATAAAAAATGGATAATATAAGCAATATGATATAAAACCGGCAAGAGCGTGCGATAGAAGGGTTGTGGTTATGCTCAGGATACTTTTTATATTGCTTTATGGCGTTGTATGTTTCAAATGGGGGGCGTGGAAGCGCTGGAAAGAGTTTTATCCGACAATACTGTATGTGATAATCGGCAATCTCGCGTACAGCTATATCTATTGCAATTATCCGTTATGGCATTACAAAGGCCTGTGGTGCCATACGATAAACGATCTTGCCGTAGCGTTTCTGATATATCCGTGCGCTGTAATCGTTTTTCTTACCCACTGGCCGCAGAGGCGACTAAAGCAGACAGCATACATACTTGCCTGGACTGCCTTTCATACGCTGATAGAGCATATATCCGTACTTACAGGCGGCTTTGAACACTACGGCGGATGGAATATATACTGGTCGGCGGGTATGTACATATTCATATTTGCGCTTATTCGCGTGCATTACAGGCGTCCTTTGATAGCTTGGCTCATATCGGCAGCTTGTTCGGTGTTGGTTGCGGTTGTTTTTGGCCTGCCGCTTGAGAGTTTAAAATAACGAAACAGCGCGAGTATTGCAAGCGGCATAATCATCAGTATATCGGAACGGGAAATGAGCAATACTTAGATTATAGACCCAAAATAAGCCTTTTGGGTATGCAGCGAGAACATTTTGAAAGCAGGCGTAAGATATGAAAAAGCTTATATGTATTATTATAGCGTCACTATGCGCGGTCTTATTTTTTACAGGGTGCTCGGGAGGCAACCAGCAGCAAAGTACGGCGACTACCCAGATTGCGGGAGGCAACAGCCAGCCCTCAGGCCAGTCCTCCCAAGGAAGCCAGGGCGGCTCCGGGGGGCAGTCGCAAGGCGGCGGGCAAACCATAGAGCCTAAGCAGCTGATATCAAAGATGGAGGCCTCACAGCTGCTCGGCGAACCGGTAAAAGACGCGGTAACAGGCGATAAGAGCGAGATGGGCTTAAAGACATGCTTTTATGTCGCTGAGAATACCGCTTCAAAGAGCTACCTTGAGATAGCAATATTGCAGGCAAGCTCCGGACAGCAAGGCAGCTCGGGCGGCAGCAGCCCCAGTAAGAGCCCGGGAAGTCAGGGGGGCCAAGGGGGCAGTCAGGGTGGAAGCCAGAGCGGTCAGGGCGGTCAGGGCGAGAGCCAAGGCGGAGGCCAGGGAGGCGGCCAGCAGACGCCGCCCAGCGCAATATACGAGGCGCTTAAAAAAGTAATGGCCGACCCCAACAGCACAGAGCCCATACGCATTGGCGACGAGGCTTTTGCGACCGCTCCGGGCATAGCGATACTATCGAAGGAATATTGCATATTCGTTTCGGCGTGCGGCGCCGACCCGGCGGCTGCAATGCAGCTGACAAAACAGGCGGGGGAGCTCGCGATGAGCAATCTGGAGCGCATACAGGGCGGCGGGCAATAATGCCGGAGCCGTAAGGTTTCTAAGCCACTGGTAAGTCCGCAAGGCTTGGCGGGGTGTAAAAACGGGGTCCCCAACAAGGAAAGGCTTGGTGGGGGTGTAAAAACGGGGTCCCCAACAAGGAAGGGCTTGGTGGGGTGTAAAAACGGGGTCCCGAAAAAGTCGTGAGACTTTTTGGGTGATAATAAAAGAAGAGCATTGCGCTCTTCTTTTTGTGTCATTGTATCCAGACTATTATTCCGGTCAGAAGCTGCCCTTACCGGAAAAATTCGTTTCCGCGTACTGTATCATCTTTCTGACCATATTGCCGCCTATCCTGCCAGCGTCTCTCGCTGATATGTCGCCATTATACCCTTGCTTTAGTGTAACTCCAACTTCTCCTGCTACCTCGTATTTCATGTTGTCGAGCATCTGCCGTGCCTGAGGAACCAACGTCTGGTTTGAACTGTTATTTGCCATTGCTTTCACCTCCTTTTAATAGTATTTTTCCCGCGGTATGGCGAAATAAACGTGTAAAAAAATGCCGACAATTACGGCAAAGTTTATAGCTTGCTTAAGTTTACTGCCCGATAAACGCCGCGATAATTTTCGCGCTTTGGGACATATTAAGTAATGCGGCAAGCGCCGCGAATTTTGCAAGGAGGTTTTCTTATGTCTAGACAAGGGTTAATGTCGGATGCTTTGAAACAGGAGATCGCAAGACGTCTGGGTGTTGACGACGTCGTTTCCCGCGAGGGATGGGGCAGCGTTTCATCCAAGAATTGCGGTAACATTGTACGCGAGGCGATAGCGATGGCCGAAAAGTCGCGGACATAACCTCCAGGACTGCCCCAAAGGAGAATATCCTTTGGGGATTTAAATACGGGGTCCCCAAAAAGACGCGAGGCTTTTGGGGGTGTAAATACGGGGTCCCCAAAAAGACGTGAGGCTTTGGGGTGTAAATATCGTTTTGGATGTTTTGATTACCGGGATAGAAACACAAAGAGTCTCATAAAAGAGACTCTTTTAAATTGTCAAAAAAAGTATATGCTTCATTCCGTCAGCTTCGCTTGAAGGAGTACAACGACTGAAGAATCCCTTAATTGGGATTCCTCGCAAGCTCGGAATGACAAATGGGGGTTATCGATGCTCTTTATAAGCTTCGAAGATATGGCTCTTTGTATGATAATGGAACAAAGGGAACTTATTTCTTTGTCTTCGGCTTGAATATAAGTGCTACGAGGTATCCGAACAGCACGGCGGCGGCAATACCGCCCGCGGTGGCCTCTACGCCGCCCGTAAGAGCGCCGAGTATGCTGCGCGTCTCGTCGACGGCTTTAAACGCTCCTTTGGCAAGCGCGTACCCGAACCCTGTAAGAGGCACTTCTGCGCCTGCGCCCGCTAACTCGACAAGAGGCTCATAAACGCCCACTGCCGTAAGCACTACTCCCAGCGTAACGAACAGCACGAGTATCCTTGCGGGCGTCATGGCCGTTTTTGAAAGTAGTATCTGCCCGACAACGCAGATAGCCCCGCCTATAACAAATGCCCATATATAGTTCATAATACGCACCCCGTTTCTATCGCAGCGGCATGGGCAATCGAAGGTATAGTTTCTTTCTGCAGAGTGCTCGTAGGGCTGTGCAGCGCGCCTGTTGCTACGAAAAGCAATCTTTTTATCTTTCCGCTCTTCAGCTGGTTGTAAAAATACCCGCACAGCATCGAGGCGCTGCAGCCGCATCCGCTTCCGCCGCATTTCATAAGCTCGTTGCCGCTGTATATAAGCGCCCCGCAGTCCAGATGGTTATCCGATATGTCATACCCGTTTTCCGTAGCGAGCTTAACTAACAGCTCACTGCCGAACATGCCGAGATCGCCCGTCAGTATGTAGTCGTAATAAGACGGCGCTCTGCCAGTATCCTCAAGATGGTTGATAATGGTATCGGCCGCTGCCGGAGCCATTGCAGCCCCTAAGTTGTTTACGTCGTTTATGCCAAGGTCTATTACCTTGCCTGCCGTTCCATAGGTTATTGCGGGCATCGATGCGTCCCTGGCTGACGAAAGCACGACCGCTCCCGCGCCGGTTACCGTGTTCTGGGACGTAGGCGTCTTGGGCGTACCCAGCTCAAGCGGGTTCCTGAACTGCCGTTCCGCTGTGGCGAAGTGGCTGCTCGTCGCGCAGACTACATGCTGCGCAAAGCCGCCGTCGACTATCATAGAGCCGAGCAGCAGTGATTCGGACATAGTCGAGCACGCTCCGTAAAGCCCAAAAAAAGGTATGCCAAGCGAGCGGGCGGCAAAGCCCGAAGATATTATCTGGTTCAAAAGGTCGCCGCCGATAAGGTACGATATGTCTTCAGGTTTTAAGCTTTGCTTGATAAGGGCGGCGTTTACCGCTTCGAGCAGCATCTTGCGCTCGGCGAGCTCGTATGTCTTTTCGCCCCAGAGGTCGTCGTTGATAACAATGTCGAACGTATCGCCGTACCGCCCTTCTTTTTCACTCTGGCCAGCCACCGACGCCGTGGACAGCAATACGGGCGGGTTGGAAAACTTTACGGTGTTCTGGCCTATCCTAGCACCCATACTACAGTACTCCTATGATGTAATAGATTACCCCGGCAAGTATGGACGTGCTTATACCGTATACGAGCACCGGGCCGGCTATCGTAAAAAGCTTTGCACCTACGCCCATTATATAGCCCTCCCATTTATATTCGAGCGCGGGGGAGACTACGGAGTTTGCAAACCCTGTGATAGGCACGATAGAGCCCGCCCCGGCGTATCTTCCGAGCACGTCGTATATGCCTATGCCGGTAAACAGCGCTCCTAAGAAAATTAGTATCGCCGAACGGAAAGTGCCCACGCCTTCTTTGTCAAGGTTCAGCGCGTTCTTTGCTATGTCATTGAGAGCCTCTCCCAATACGCAAATAAGCCCGCCGACGATAAACGCCATTACGCATTCCTTTATGAGGCTGCTCTTGGGCATACCGGCCTTTACGCGGCCCTGATATGTCTTCCCGTTTACTTTCTGTTTGATATCCATATGACCTCTCTATATCTTCTTCTGTTTTTCAGATACGGTCTTATTCAGCTCTTCGCTCTCTTCCACATTAGGCAAGTGCCCGGCGTTAAACTGCGGTATTTTAACATAACCTTTCATAGCGCGTCCTTTCTCCTGCGTGCGCATTACGTACCATGCGTTCGTATAAGTCCCCCGGCGGGGCCGGCATAAAAAAACTATCAACGTCACGGCGGCAATTATCAGTACCACAATTACCGCTATTATCCACCCTTTTTTAATCCATTCCAAAAAAGCCACCAAACCCAATAATACTGATTAAGCAAGCCCGCTTCGTAAAAACGGCTTGGATGCTTTTATTATTAGCAGGCGGCCGAAAAATATTTATCTGCCAACAGCCGCAAAAAAAGTAAAATAAAAACGGCCCATGGCCGCTTTCGAGAGTGTAAAAATACTAAGTGTCATCCGCTTCGTTTGGTGAAACTCTGTGCTAATAAGGTGGATTTAATATTTTATTTAAACACCTCATCCGTCGCTACGCGCCACCTTCCCCTCTAAGGGGAAGGCTACTTTCGTTAATTTCTCGTTCTTGAAGGCTTCCCCTCGAGGGGAAGCTGGCAAATGCGAAGCATTTGACTGATGAGGTGAATAAGAGATGAGCGATAATGCGATACAAGATAAACCAAGCGTAAGTCAGCAATTCTCGAGCACTTGTTATACATCAAATTAAGAAGGGTAGCACCTCATCCGGCGTTTTATGGCCACCTTACTCTGTTCGCAACAGTCGCCTGATACTAACGTTCGGCATGCTCCTTTACTTACTGACTCGCTCGTCCACTTCGTAGCCATCACCCCCTGGGTGCGCTCATCTCCGGCTCCCTCATAGGGGAAAGCTTACTTTATCAATTTATGCGTTCTTGAGGGCTTCCCCTCGAGGGGAAGCTGGCAAATGCAAAGCATTTGACTGATGAGATGGACTAGATACAGGCTCCATACTTACTCCACCGCTTTTTTCAGCTTGTTGATTATCTTGGTTATTAGCCTTGAAACCTGCACCTGAGAAACTCCCAATATGTCCGCTATTTCCATCTGCGTTTTATCGCTGTAAAAGCGCAGCATAATAAGCTGCCTCTCTTTCGGGTCAAGCTGGGCGATAAGCTCTTTTATCAGTATTTTGTCTATCATATCGCCTGAAGAATCCTCGGACATAGTGTCAATGAGCAGCGTTTTAGAGCTTTCGTCGTCGAAAGCGGGTTCGTAAATAGAAACGGGATTGCGCACCGCTTCTATCGCGAACACTATGTCTTCTGCGCTCATGTCGAGCCTTTGGGCAAGCTCTTCAACCGTGGGCTCGCGCTTGAGTTCGTCTTTCAGCTTTTCCTTTACGCTGAATATCTCAAAAGACTTTTCCCGCAAAGACCTGCTTACCTTTATTATGCCGTCGTCGCGCAGGAACCTCTTAATCTCGCCCGCTATCATGGGCACCGCGTATGTCGAGAACCTGACCTCATATGCCGGGTCGTAACCAAGCACGGCCTTAATAAGCCCAAGCGAGCCAATTTGCATCAGGTCTTCAAATTCGACTCCTCTGTTAAGGAACTTTTTAACTATGCTTTTTACGAGCGCCGTGTTGCGCACTATTAAAGTCTCTTTGGCGCTCTCGTCGCCGTTTTGGGCGGCTTTAATGAGCCTTAAAGACTCCTCGTGTTTTAAAACGCCATTTTCTGCCATACCGATTCCTTATTTGCCGATTGCCTTTGTCATTATCACTTTGGTGCCTTTTCCCGGCACCGATTCAATATCTAAGCTGTCCATAAACGTCTCCATAACGGTAAACCCCATGCCCGAGCGCGACTCGTCATTAGCCGTGCTGAAGAACGGCTGGCGCGCTTTGGCAATATCGCTGATCCCCACGCCAAAATCTTCGATGCTCACGCTTAAGCTCCCCTCCGTTAGCTCTGCTCTTATGCGTATGTCGCCGACGGCGCCGGGATAGGCGTGTACTATGCAATTTGTCACCGCCTCAGAAACGGCCGTCTTGATGTCCGCTATCTCTTCGAGCGTCGGGTTAAGCTGCGTAGCGAACGCGCCCACGACGCTCCTCGCAAAGCTTTCGTTTTCCGAAAGGCTTAAGAGCCTTAGTTCCATCACATTTTTGCTTTTCATATATGCCCCCGTCATTTGATTTTTTTAATTATCCTGTATATCCCGCTTACGTCAAATACCTTTTCTATCTGCCTGCTTGCGTTCTTTATATACATGCTTGCGCCGTGTGCTTTGAGCTTTTTATAGCGCCCGAGCAGCACTCCAAGCCCCGAGCTGTCCATGAAGCTTAAGTTTTTCAGGTCCAGTATTAGATTAGCGTTTCTGTACTTAGCGATTATTTCATCGAGCTGCGATTTCACGACATCGGCGCTGTGATGGTCAAGCTCGCCGTACAAAAACGCGGTAATATAATCGCTCTGGCGCTTTACTTGTATATGCATAAGCCTGTCCTTTCATGGATTATACACTACCTTATTCTGCCGGCATTGATACTTCCCTTTAAGAGTTTTTAGCGGTTTTTAACTTGTTTTAGTGTTAATATATGGTTCGTGTCGAAAAAACATAATATATTTGAAATCGGAGAGCATAAGAAACGTTAAAGTACTGTTAAGGGACATGCTGATGGGCAAACACCGCGAACACATTAAAAAGCCGAAAAAAAGAAGAGGCATTGTATTTAAGATATTCAAATATACGACGCTTACTATGGCGGTTCTTTTTTTCATGGGAGCCATTTTCGCGTTTTCCTACCTTATGGGCCTTGAGGAGTGGAAGGAGTTCGATCCTCTTAAAATAAGGGAGATGCAGCAGACGCTGCTTATATACGACTGCAACGGACGGGAAATGGCAAACCTTTACCATCAGCAGAACAGGGTTTATGTTCCGATAAAGGACATCCCCCTTCATGTGAGGAACGCGTTTATAGCGGTGGAGGATACGAGGTTTTACGAGCATAAAGGCGTTGATTTCATACGCACGATAGGCGCGATATTACAAAGCATACGCGACGGGGAAGCGATAAGCGCGACGAGCTCTATTTCGCAGCAGTTGGTCAGAAACACCAACCTTACGAATGTGCGTACTATGGCAAGAAAGCTGCAGGAAGCCGTAATGGCCATTAAGCTCGAGCAGGTTTACACAAAGGACGAGATACTTGAGATGTATCTCAATTACATACCGTTCGGACACGGTGCTTACGGCATAGAAGCCGCCGCAAGGGTATATTTCGGTACAACCACGTCGAAGCTCACTATAGCTCAGGCAGCGCTGCTCGCGGGGGTGATAAAAGCGCCCGCGCATTACGCGCCGCATATTAAAATGGAAAAATCCATAAAACGGCGAAACCTCGTGCTTTCGCTTATGGCGGAGCAGGGGTTTATATCCGAAGAACAGTATAAGGAGGCAAAGTCTGAACAGGTCGTTCTCTGCGAAGAGCCTAAGTTCGAATACGGGTTCTTTACCGACATGGTGCTCTCCGAGGCGCAAAGCATACTTTCGGTGGACAGCGAGGAGCTTCTCTCCAGCGGCTACAGGATACACACCACTCTTGACCCGGAATTGCAAAACAAGCTGGAATCGCTGTTTGAGGACCCTTCCAATTTTCCCGGCAACGCGCAGGACGGAAGCCAGTGCGAGTCGGCGCTTTGCATACTCGACAGCAAAACGAGCGAGATAAGAGCGGTGATGGGAGGAAGGGCGTATAAGACGCGGCGCGGGCTTAACAGGGCGCTGGATATGAAACGGCAGCCCGGCTCGGCAATAAAGCCGGTAATCGCTTACGCGCCCGCTATGGAAAAGCTGGGGTATATGCCGACTACGCTCGTGCTGGATGAAAAAGGCGACTTCAACGGATATGTGCCCAAAGACTTTTCCAACACGTACAAGGGCTGGGTAACGGTAAGGGAAGCGCTTTCCGAGTCGCTCAATCTGCCCGCGGTAAGAACGCTGAAGGACGTGGGCGTAGAGGCGGCAAAGCTGTATGCTTCAAGCGTCGGCATACCGTTTGAAAAAAACGATACGGGGCTTACACTGGCTCTCGGCGGTTTTACTACGGGCGTTTCACCGCTTACGCTGTGCAACGCTTTTACGCCGTTTGCCAACGGAGGCTATTACAGCTACCCGAGCTGCATAACGAGCATAGAGGATTCATCGGGCAATACGGTATATTCGCGGCCGGAAACAAAGACGTGCGTACTCTCAAAGGAAACGGCGTTTCTGATAACCTCCATGCTGGAAAGCGCAGCCACGGAAGGTACGGCCAGAAGGATAAAAATAGACGGAGTACCGATAGCCGCAAAGACGGGAACGGCGGGCAACGACGAGGGCAACAGAGACGCGTGGACTATAGCCTATAACCCCGATTATACTATATGCTGCTGGATGGGCTTTGATAACAATACAAAGACGCACTACCTGCCTTCCGACGTTACGGGCGGCACGTTCCCCGCGCTGCTTATAAGAAAGCTGTTCGAGGGCATCTACAGAGGAAAGGACGCGCCCGAATTTACAAAGCCGGGCACTATAGTGCAGGCAAAGATCGATACGAAGTCGCTGGAAAACGAGAAGGAGCCCATGCTGGCCGGCGCTTTTACGCCCAAAGACCAGACGATGCTCGAATACTTCCTGAAAGACAAAGTACCCGGCAAGTATTCAACGTATTGGGTAGTGCCTTCGCCGCCCGACGATTTCAGCGTGGAGAGCGGCGACGGGGGACTGCCTGTTATCCGCTTTACGCCGCTGCAGGAATTTGTGATATACCGCGTAATGCGTATAGATAAAGAAGAAAGCTTGCCAGCCGTAATAGCGGAATACTCGGGAGAGATGCGCGAGATAGAGTTTACCGACGATACCGCCGAATACGGGCATACGTATATGTATTACGTGCTGCCCGTTCATCCCGATATAAAAAACGGGGGGGAGAGCCTTACCGGCCCGTCCTCCCCGGTGGTTGAAATCTCAATATTGCCTGAAGAAGAATATATGCCTTAGGCTTTACGGCGCAGGCGGCCTGTAGATAGCCAGCAGCTGGTCTGTCAATGCCTTAAGCTCCGCGGTAATCTGCTCTACGGCGCCCGACGTCGCGCCCGGCACCGCGATAAGGTTCTTAAGCTCGTCAATCTTTGAAGACAGCCTGTTTCTGTCTTCCATGGTCATCGTAAGCGTAGAGTCGGCAAGCACGCCGCTGGATACGTTAATCTGCGCGTTTGCGGCGCTTATAGCGTTTGAAAGGTTGTGCTGCTCGTTATACCAGGTTTCGGTGTGCAGATCGCACGTTTCGCCCGAGCCCGGTACGTAGCCGCCCTCTGGCGCCTTTATGGCCCCGGGTATGTATTTGGCGAGCTTTTCCGAGGAGAGCTGCCAGTATAGAGAATCGGGCTCCAAGAACACGAGACACCTGTTTGACCTGGAGGCTTCGGGACAGTACGACGTAGCGAGCTTGCCGCTGTCGGAACACACCGCGGCTATCTGATGCACGTTACACTCTTCGGCAGGCTCGGTGCCCGGCACATAATAAGCTTCAACAGGCTTGCGCCCGCCGGGGTCCTGCTCGCACGCCGGCGTTGCCAGCATGCCCGAAACGCTGCATATGCTGTACTTGGCAAGCCCGGCCTCTTCAGCGGTCTTTGCAATTATCGGCTTATCGGGCTGGCCTTGCAGTATCTTTGACATATAGCTTTGCCAGAGCGGCGCGGCAAACTCCGAAGCGTAAACATTGCTGTTCAGTGACTTGTATTCGTCATGGCCTATCCAGAGCGTCGACGTATAGTAGGGCGTTATGCCCGCGAAAAATATTCCTTTAACGTTCTGGTTGGTGCCTGTTTTTCCGCCCACCGTCATGCCCGGTATCTGAGCCTTATCGCCGGTTCCGGACTTGACGGCATTAGTGAGCATGTCCGTCACCAGCCACGCCGTTGATTCTTTGAACACCTGACGCTTGTCTCTTATCTCGTTGGCGTCAAGTATAACGTTTCCGTCCTTGTCTTCCACTCTGGTGAACGAGAGGGGCTCCAAGTAAACGCCTTCGTTCGCTATCGTGGCGTAAGCGCCAGCCATTTCAATAGGAGTGATACCAGACGTACCGAGCGCGAGCCCCGAGCCTGTCTTGCTTATATGCGAAGGATTGACGCCCATTTGAAGCAGGTAATACGCCGAGTCTTCAAGGCATACAAGATTCATAAGCGTGTATGCAGTGGCGCTGTTGAGCGACTGCACAAGGCCGGTGCGCAGCGTGACGGGGCCATAATACTTCGAGCCTCCGCCCGGATAGCCGTTTTTGGAATCCCAGCCGTTAATCGGAAGATCTACATTAGGTATTACGGTGCCGTCCGAATACCCCTTGTCGATAGCGGGCGCGTAAACGGCTATGGGCTTAATCGACGAGCCTACGGGCATAGTCGTCTGGTACACCCTGTTGAGCGTCTTTTTTGCCTTGGGAGTCTCGCGGCCGCCCACAACGGCGACAAGGTCTCCAGTATGCTGATCGAGCACTACCGCCGCCGCCTGCGGCTGTATTACGCTTGTAACTGTGCCGTCCTTGTTTTGATAGTGCGTCGCCGAATCGTCGTCGTCTTTAAGCTTTGGGTATCCATCCCAGTTGGCGAGCGTCTCTTCTACGGTCTTCTGTATCGCGGGGTCTACCGTTGTGTATATCTTATAACCGTTTGTGCGCAGCTCCTGATCCAAAAGCGCGCGGTTCTGGTCGGTGTCCTGCATATGCCTCTGCTTGAGCATATGCGTTATCACATCGTATACCGCGTATTCCACGAAATACGGCATCTCGTACATCTGGTTTACCGTCGATTTCTCCCTGACGTGTACGGTATCGTTCTTCGCGGTTTCGTATTCTTCCTTTGTAATATAGCCCGCCATGTACATTTTAAGCAGCACGAGGTTTGTACGCTCGTTAAGCTTGTCGGCGTTGCCTGTTACGTAATAGCTTCTTCTCGGGTTGTAGAGGTAAGGGTACTGCGTGATACCCGCGAGCATTGCGCACTCGCGAAGCGTCAGATCTTTCAATTCCTTGCCGAAATAATCCATAGCCGCCGCTTTGACGCCGTAATTGGAACCGCCCAAGGGTATCGTGTTGAGGTACGCCTCAAGTATCTGCGGCTTTGTGTATTTCGTCTCGAGCTGCATCGCAAGATACGCTTCCTGTATTTTGCGCTTATACGTGCGCTCGGGGCTTAACAGATTGTTCTTGATAAGCTGCTGCGTTATAGTGCTGCCGCCCTGAACGCTGCTGTTCATAAGGTTGTTTATAAAAGCGCCCAGCAGCCTCTTTATGTCCACGCCCGAATGATAGTAGAACCTGACGTCTTCTATTGCAACGACAGCGTCCTGAAGCCTCTGGGGTATCTCGCTTATAGGCGCCCAGTCCCTGTTTTCGGTGCCCGTATACGTGGTTATAAGTTTTTCGTATTTGTCGTATATATAAGATGTTTCCGCCTGGTTTTCTATCTGCGCGGTGTTGAGTTTGGGCGTCGTGTCCATATACGCTTTCGCTATGCCGATTACCGTGCCGAACCCGGCCGCGCCGATAATGAAAACGCCGATAAGCACGAGCTTAAAGGCTGTAAGTATTATGCCCACTATGAAATTCGGCTGGTGGTACCTTGCGGCGAAAATGTTGATGTGTTCTTTTCCTTCGCCTGAAAGATGCTCCCTTGAGATGCGGGGCATTTCGATCTGCCTCTTTTTTTGCACCGGCCTGGCTGCGCCCTTGCTGCGATAGGTTATATCCGCGCTGCTGAACACCTGAGTATCGTCGCTTACGGGTTCTACCCGTTCCGTATGCTCTTCTTTGTGCCTGAACAGCCCGATAACCCACGCAAAGCAGGTCGCAAAAAAAAGCGCGACAGACCTCGCGGCATTTTTGATGTGGCCAAAGATTGCCGAAAAAAACGAGCTTATTCTATTTGAAGAAGAACGTGTTCTGCGCATACAAATTACCCTTAAGGTTTTTAGTATTATACCATATTATTCGGCATACCGCATTAAAATACGAATATTATTTACATTTTGGCACGAAACCGCATATAAAGCATTGTGGCATTTAAAAAAACATATTTTATAAAGTAAGGTGTTTGTAATGCGTTTGAAGGTAAAGTTCTCGAAGAAGTGGATTATTGTAATCGTGCTCGTTCTGATTGCGGTATTATATCTCGTTCTTGACAACATGATAAGGCCGACCATATTAAGCCTCTCTGAGGCGAGATTGCGCGCTATAGGAGTAAAGGCCATGAACGATGCCGTAAGGGAGACGATAGGAGCGAGCGGCGTCACATATTCCGACCTTATACATATCGAAAAGGACGACGGGGGCAACATATCGCTTATAACGGCAAACACGGTGCTTATGAACAACCTTGCGGCGCAGACTGCGATGGCCGCACAGGATAAGGTGTTAAGCGCGGGCCGGCAGGGCGTAAACATACCTATAGGCACAATTATAGGAGGACCGCTGCTTACAGGACGCGGCCCGGCAATAGCAATACTGTTCGAGCCTGTAGGGTCGGTAACTACAGACATAATAGCGGAGTTTGAGGACGCGGGCATAAACCAGACTAGGCATAAGATATACCTGGTGTTGGACGCGTCGGTTAGGATACTCGTGGGCAACGCCGCGCAGACCGTGGATATATCTTCAAAGGTGCTGATAACCGATACTGTAATAGTCGGCGAAGTGCCGCAAGGGTATTACAGGGGCTCGGAGAACGACTTACTTAACCTTCTTCCCGGCCATGAATCGCAGTAAACGCGGGCATTGAACGTTTGCGCCGCTTATGCTATTATTACGTAGTATAAACGACCGTGAGGTGAATTTATGTCCGGACATTCAAAATGGGCAAACATAAAACGCAAAAAGGAAAAGACAGACGCAAAACGCGGCGCATCGTTTACAAAGATAGGCAGGGAGATTGCCGTGGCCGTTAAGGAAGGCGGCCCCGACATAGAGACAAACTCAAAGCTTAAGGACGTCGTGGCAAAGGCGAAAGCAAACAATATGCCTAACGACACGATAATGCGCTCCATCAAAAAGGCGGCCGGAGAGCTGGGAAACATTAATTATGAATCCGTAGTGTATGAAGGCTACGGCCCGGGAGGCGTCGCCGTAATAGTGGAAGCGCTTACCGACAACAGGAACCGCACCGCGGGCGACGTAAGGCATATATTCGATAAGAACGGCGGGTCGCTCGGCGCTACGGGCTGCGTATCCTGGATGTTTGAGAGAAAAGGCGTGCTCGTTGTGGAAAAGACCGAGGGATTTGACGGCGACGTGCTGATGATGGACGCAATAGAAGCGGGCGCCGACGACGTTGAAGAGAACGAAGACGATTTTGAGATAACGACGGACGTCGCTTCGTTTTCCGGCGTATACGAGCAGTTGGAAAAGTGCGGGTATGCTTTTGCGCTTGCCGAGCTGCAGCTCGTGCCCGAAAACACGGTGGAGCTGCCCGAAGACAAGGAAGAAAGCGTACAAAAGCTGCTTGACATGCTGGATGACAACGACGACGTGCAAAACGTATATCACAACGCCGTGCTTTAAAGAGTCTCCGGCAAGCAAAAGCTTGACGGTATCGAGAATAAATAGCTTTATTCTACAAAAAATATCCCTGTTGGAGGGATTTTTTTGTTTAGGAAGCATAAGAAGCTTGCGGTATTCATGGTTATACTTTTTGCGCTTTCCGCGGCGGGCGCCGCGGGATATATACTTGCCGTCAACGAGCCGCGGGTAGTGGAGGAAATGCCAAAACCCTCGGATGTGCCCGCGGGAGCTGACGACGCGCGCGTAGAAAAGGGCGCTTCCGTCGACTGGGATTACGAGTACAAGATGTGCGGCCATCATATATATCTGCACTGCCAGGCCGATGAGAGCATGGTGGGGCTTACATTCTCAGAGCTGCAGGCCTCAAACCCGGATATGCGGGTTGTTTCGTTCGAACCGAAAAAACTAGCGCTTAAAAAGAGCTTCGAATGCTACTGCCCGCGCCACTACATACTCAGGCGCTTAAAGGATAAGCTCGCGGTATTCAGGACTGTATTGGGTACGCCGGAACAGGAGGTATGTCTCGATGTGCCGATGCTTTTTTCCAGTATAAACAAGGACGAACAGCAGGCGCTCGAAGTTGGCAGGCTTTTCGACAGCCTCGAAGATATTGAACATTATCTTGAAAATCTTGACACGTAAAATGGGCGCGAAAAGTTGCGCAATACAATGATAATATTATTGACTGCCCCAAAATAGTATAGTATCATATATAAAAATTAAATTAACGTATATCTTCGGGGTGGGGCGAAATTCCCCAACCGGCGGTAAAGTCCGCGAGCCAAACGGCAGATACGGTGTGATTCCGTAACCGACAGTACAGTCTGGATGAGAGAAGAATGCTCGTTATTAACGCGGCGCTCTGAAGATAAATTTCAGGGCTTTTTTAGTTTCGGGATCCCCAAAAAGTCGTGAGACTCTTTGGGGTGATAATTGAAGGTTCTGAAAAGAAGGAGGAAAACATGTCAACAAGATCAGCATCGTCAAGGAGGCTGCTGTTTCTGGTCACGGCCGGAATACTTGCGGGTGTATCCACAATACTGCGTTTTCTGGAAACGCCGCTGCCGCTCATACCCGGATTTCTGAAGATAGACTTCAGCAACATACCGGCGCTATTAGGAGGGTTCGCGCTTGGCCCGGTGGCGGGAACGGCAATACTGCTTATTAAAAATCTGCTTTATCTTCCCGCTACGCAAACGGGAGGCGTCGGCGAGATAGCCGATTTTGTGATAAGCCTCGCGCTGATACTGCCGGCTTCGTTGTTATATAAGTACAGGAAAAGCCGTAAAGGCGCTATAGCGGGCATGGCTGCGGGCAGCGCCGTAATGTCATTTCTGGCAGGGCCGCTTATGAACTATTTTGTGTTGATACCGTTTTATTCCATGATTTTTCCGATAGATCAGATATTGAGTATGGCCGCAGCAGCCAACCCAGGGATAAACAGCCTCTGGACATATATTATCTACGCTGTGGTACCTTTCAATATCATAAAATGCTTTGCCATCTGCCTGGTTACCGGACTGCTGTATAAGCCGTTATCGCCGCTTCTGCATAAATACCGTTGATTACCAAAAATTATTGCATAATCCGCGGTTTTCGGGTATACTGCATAAACGGTTGCAACAAATGAAATCGGAGCAAAGCATTGGTGGAAAAGCACGTGACACGCAGCCCCGAGCAAACGTTCGAGCTCGGTAAAAGGCTGGGGCAAAAACTCGTTGACGGAGATATCGTAGCATTAAAAGGCGGCCTTGGAGCGGGCAAGACGGTGTTTACAAAAGGCATAGCCGCCGGGCTTGGCATAGCCGAGGACGTCACAAGCCCTACATTTACGCTGCTTAAAGAATACGAAGGGCGGCTTAAACTGCACCACTTTGACCTCTACAGGATAGAGGACGGGGAAGAGCTTACAGAGACCGGCTTTTACGACTGGCTGCGAGGGGAGGGCGTCTCCGTAATAGAATGGGCGGACAAAGCCGTTCTTCCTCCCTGTATATACGTTACTCTCGAGGGCTCCGGCTCGGACGAGCGCTCGGTAACGATAGACGACCAAAGAGGATAAACGATGTACATACTTGCCGTTGATACTTCGGGAAACGTATGCTCCGCGGCGGTGCTTGACGATACGCGCATACTGGCGGAAACATACGTCGATAATAAAAAAACGCATTCCGAGACTCTCGCTCCTATGGCGGACGGGTGCCTTAAAAGCGCGGGGCTGGGTATTAAGGACGTTGGGCTGTTTTGCTGCTCAGTCGGCCCCGGCTCGTTTACAGGCATACGCATAGGAACAGGGCTTATAAAAGCGTTCGCGCACGCCTCGGGAAAACCGGCAATAGGAGTAAACACGCTCGACGCGCTTGCGCTGAATATGGCGGGAACGGACGGTATAGTCTGCCCTGTTATAGACGCAAGAAGGGGCGAGGTGTATACGGCGTCATACCGGGACGGCGAAAGGATAACTGATTACAGAGCGGTGTTGCTGGACGACGTGCTTTGCGAGCTGCGCGGAGAAAAGGCGGTGTTTTTGGGCGACGCGGCGATTAGCTTTAAGAAAAAAATACTCGAAGCGTCGGCTGCGTTTAGGGTGGCGCATACCGGTATAGCGTTGCAGCGTGCGGGGTCCGTAGGGCTTGCGGCGTTTGCGCTATTTAATAAGGGCGCTTATGGAGACGCGTACAGCTTGGAGCCTTTTTATCTTCGCGAAACGCAGGCGGAACGGCTGCTAAAAGCCTCACGCGCTTCGAGCAAAAGCTGACCATGGATATTGTTTATAGAAGAGCCGTGCCCAAAGACATAGTAGACATATTTTATGTTGAGTCCCGGTGCTTTAAGTCGCCGTGGTCGATGGAATCGATACGCGAAGACATAAGCGAAAACGAGCGCGCGTTATATGTGGTCGCCGCGGAGGGAGGGCGCATAATCGGATTTTGCGCGATGCATTCCGTGTTCGACGAAGGACATATTATGAACGTTGCGGTGCTGGAGGAGTACAGGGGAAAGCGCATAGGAGAAAAGCTGCTTAAAAAAATGTTTGAGCTCGCGCCGCCCGAGGTGGAAAATTACACGCTGGAAGTAAGGGTATCAAACGCGCCCGCGATAAAGCTTTACACGCGCATGGGGTTTCGCAGCTTCGGCTTAAGGCCTGGTTATTACGCCGACACCGGCGAAAGCGCAATGATAATGTGGCTGAACACAGGGCAAAAAGGCAATACCTCCCGACATTAAACATCATATAACGACTTGAGGATTCATTATAATGATTTATAAATAAAGACTGTATTTATCCAGAACATATGTTTACATAATGTTCATTAATATTGTATAATCAGATATATATTATATAGGAGGTTGGTATCATATGGGCATGGATAAAAAAACGGCAAGCTGGTTTGCTTACATTCTCTCCATAATAAGCGGCATCATCATCCTCGCAACAGAGAAAGATGATAAGGATGTACGCACGCACGCGTGGCAGTCGGTTGTATTGGGCTGCTTCTTCATAGTGGTATATATCGTACTTGGTATTCTTGCGGCGATATTCTTCAACCCTTGGAACGTAGTCGCTTACGCGATGGGCGCTTTCAGCATATGGGGCTTCTTGTACCTTATAGCAGGCCTTGCCTGGTTGGTAATTACGGTCATATGCATACTTAAAGCGCTGCAGGGCGATATATTTAAAATACCCGTTATATACGACAAGGTAAAGAACTTCAAATAGTGACACCTCATAAGTCTCACGACTTGCCGGGGACCATACGAAAAGCTGAGGCTGGCCTAATCGCCAGCCTTTACTGTTAATATGCAAACATTCCCGGCAAGAGACTACCTATAAGACTTCTCCTTGAGGGAGCCGAAGACGAGCGCGCTCAGTGAGCGAAAAAGCGAGTCGGAGGCTCTGAGAGCAAAAGAGCCTGCCAAACGGTAGTGACGGCAGGCGACTATTGCGAACAGAGGAAGTGGCGCGTCGGGTGAGGTATAGCCTTCCCCTTGAGGGGAAGGTGGCGCGAAGCGCCGGATGAGGTGTATCTAAAACATAACAAACAATCTTATTCCCTCATTCTTGCTAAACAAAAGTTTCTGATACAGGATGCTGGCTTAATCGCCAGCCATATACGGGGTCCCCAAAAAGCCGGAGGCTTTATGGGGTGTAAATACGGGGTCCCAAAAAGCCGCGAGGCTTTATGGGGTGTAAATACGGGGTCACCAAAAAGTCGTTAGGCTTTATGGGGTGTAAATATAAAACTCCTCCCATTGACGGTGAGGAGTTTTAAGTTCCGCTAACAAAGTTTAATCCTGCGGGCTTAAGTCCACTTTGCCATTCGTAATCGAATATATTAAATTGTCATAATTCCCATATGCCTTCTGCACATGTTTGTCGAAGTATATAAACGAGAAGAACAGCGCGCCGGTAACTAGAATCCACAGAAGCACGGAAAGAGCTATGTTCTTTTTGCGCTTGCTTACCTTTTTGGGCTCGCGCTTACGCGACTTGTCCCGAGGCCGCTCGCGTATTATTGGCTGCGACGACGATCTGTAACGGCGCTCTGTAGTTTGATCAGCCGTATTATCTTTTGACGCGGTTTCAGAAGTGTCAGCCTCTTCTATCTCGAGCCAGCGCTTTTGAGGAACAGGCTCGTCCGGTGAGGAAGACTGCTTCTTTTGTTTATACTCGCGCATGAACTCGTCCGGGTCGAAGTCCTGAAGGTCGTCTATCTCGGGCAGATTGATATTCATTAGGTTTTCGAGATACCGGGGGGAATAATCGTTGTCGTCCGCACTCTCAACGGAGACGCCCGTTTTATCGTCCGCCTCGGCGCTCGCGTCTGGGCCGTATTTATACGGAGCATCAGGCTCGACGGGGGATGTATCAGCGATAGGGGAAATTGTTTCCGGCGCTTCAAAACCGCCGCCCGCCGTATTCAAAACGGCGTCCTCTTTGAGCGATTCATTTGTTTCCCCATCAGAGGGGAAATCTTCGTTATAGACGATAAAACTCTGAGGAAAATCTTTAATCTTCGGCTTGCTGTCTTTGGCCGCCGTACTGGTCGCGGCGTCGGGTGATATGTTGTTCTTTATCTGTATGACTTCCACGACCGTTCCGCATCTGGGGCACAGCACATCGATATTGCTGAGCCTATTGCCGCACTTAGGGCATCTTTCCATAATTACCTCCGAAGTATTTGCTGGTAAGTATATAATAAAGCTTAAAAAAACACTTCGCGCATGTTATTATAGCTATTATATACTATTTTTGTAGCGGAGGCACTATTTTTTTGGAAATATATCTCGACAACGCGGCGACGACAAAGCCGGTGCTGGAAAAAGCGCTGGAATATCATATGCAGCAGGGCTGGTATAATCCCTCGTGCGCGTACGGGCCCGCGGCAAACGTATTTATAGAAATGAAAAGGGCGCGCGAGACGCTTGAAAACATAACAGGCGCGACGGGGGACTGCCTGTTCACGTCGGGCGGCACTGAAGCCAACAACACGGCCATCATGTCGTCCTTCAAGCCGGGCGCACATTATATAACGAGCTCGGTTGAGCACCCATCGGTGTATAACGCGTTCAAACACATAGAATCGCTGGGCGCAAGCGTCGATTACATTAAGCCCGAAGGCTTTCTGATAAGGGCGCAGGATGTTGCGGAAGCTGTGAGAGGGAACACGGCGCTTGTAAGCATAATGAACGTAAACAACGAGACGGGCGCGCTTAACGATATAGCGGCTATAGCGCGTGCTGTCAAGTCGGCAAACGAAGCGGCGCTGTTTCACTCGGACGGCGTGCAGGCACTTTTTAAAACCGCTATAGACCTCAGCGCTGATGTGGATTATTATACTGTAAGCGCGCACAAGATACACGCGCTCAAAGGCACAGGCGCGCTGCTCACCGCAAGGGACGCGGCGCTGCGCGGGCTGCTGCACGGCGGCGAGCAGGAGTATACGCTGCGGCCCGGCACAGAGAACACCTTGGGCATACAGGCGTTTGGCGAAGCGCTTGAGAGGGGCAAGGACGGCTTCCCCGAGTCGGTCAAAAGAGTGGAAGCGCTGCAGAATAGGCTCATTGGCGCGCTCGAAAGTATGCAGGACGCGCGCGTAAACCTGCCGGCAAGCAAAGTGCCTCATATCGTCAGCGTCTCTTTCCCCGGCGTGCGGGCAGAGGTTCTCGTGCGGGTGCTGGGCGAGAAGGGGATATACGTTGGCACGGGCGCGGCGTGTTCGCGCGGCAAGGTAAGCAGGGTGCTGCTGGAAAGCGGATTCAGCAAACAGGAGGCCGAAGGTACAATAAGGATAAGCATGAGCGCGCTCAATACTGAATCGGACATTGATATATGCGCGGAAGAGCTTGAAAAGGCAGTGAAGAAGTTAAGGAGTTTTGGCAGAAGATAGCATGGAAAATATAATCATCATAAGGTACGCTGAGATACATTTAAAAGGGCTCAACAGGCCGTATTTTGAGAAGGCGCTCGTAAAGAACATTGAAGCGGCGCTTAAAGACGCCCACGGCGCGAGAGTGAGCAGGGGAGAGAGCCGAATATACGTTGAGGGAGTAGCCGAGGCGGATTTAAACAAGGCGTTTGACGCGCTGGGGAGAGTGTTCGGCATACATTCATTCAGCCCGGCGGTGCGCCTCGAGCAGGACATACAAAAAGCGGCGCGTACGCTCGCAGATATGGTAAAGTCCGAGAAGGAAAGGCTGCGGCTTGAGACAGCGGCGTTCAGAGTGGAAGCAAAGCGTGCGGACAAGCGGTTCCCGCTTAGCTCGATAGATATCGCGAGGCAGGCGGGAGCGATAATACTGGAGAGCGTTGAAGGGCTAAGTGTGAATCTCGAGAACCCGGATATTACCGCATATCTGGAAATGCGCGACATGGCGTACTGCTACACGCAGGTAATGAAAGGCCCCGGCGGCATGCCGGTAGGATGCAACGGAAGCGCGATGCTGCTGCTGTCAGGCGGCATAGACAGCCCGGTAGCGGGCATAATGGTAGCCAAGCGCGGCGTCTCGCTCTCGGCGGTGCACTTCGAGAGCTTCCCGTATACGAGCGATAAGGCGCTGGATAAAGTCGTCGACCTGGCTAAGTTGATGGCGAAGTACACCGGCACGATAAAGCTGCACGTGATAAGGTTTACCGACATTCAGATGAAGCTTTATCAGGACTGCCCGCCCGATTACCTGACGGTGCTCATGCGCCGCTTCATGATGCGCATAGCGCAAAAGCTGGCCGTTGCCGACGGATGCCTTGCGCTGGCGACGGGGGAGAGCGTAGGGCAGGTGGCGAGCCAGACGCTCGAAAACCTTGCGGCCACAAGCAGCGTCGTTTCATTGCCGGTGCTGCGGCCGCTCATAGCGATGGACAAGACGGAGATAATCGATCGGGCCCAAAGCTACAACACGTTCAAAACGTCGATACTGCCGTTTGAGGACTGCTGTACGGTGTTCGTGCCTAAGCATCCGATAACGCGGCCGAGGCTCAGTGATGTGGAGAATGCGGAAGCTGCACTCGATATAGATGCGATGGTAGACGCGGCGATATCCGCGGATAACGTGAAAATAATTGAATAATACGGCTGCCTATAAGCCCGCGAGGCTTTCATGGCGGCAAGGGGGTAATAGAAGGTGAGCAATTCAAAAAGCGGCGGAAAAGCCACGAAAGCAGGCAGGCGCAAACGCATGGTGAGGATTATACAAAGCGCCATAGCCATTGTCATAGCGCTCGGCATGATAGTTACTATGCTTATAGTGTTTCTTGAATAATCAGAGCTGTATTGAGTCTATGACAAAAGCCCCGAATGATTGGGGCTTTTATCTGTTGTTAATAAACGTTAGGTATTAGGGGTAACTTATTTATATTTCGGCCTTGCCACATAATGCGTGTGCAGCAGATCGTGCGCCTTGTGGCTGCCCGGGCTTCCGAGGAACTCCTCATAAAGCTTCTGCACTTCCGCGTTTTTATGCGACTTTCTCTTAGGCTTGCCGACGTCTTCCGTATATGTGGCTTTAGCGCGCAGCACATAAGGAGAAACCTCCATCCTGTCTTGGGCCGAAACGATGGGCTGGCCGCCGCCCGTTACGCAGCCGCCGGGGCATCCCATTATCTCTATGAAATGGTATGTCTTTTTGCCCGCTCTCACGGCTTCAAGCAGCTTCTTGGCATTGCCGGTGCCGCTTGCCACCGCGACGCTTATATCCATGCCTGCAATGTTTATCGTGGCTTCCTTGACGCCGTCGATGCCTCTTACCGCGGTGTAGTCTATGTCTTTAAGATCCTGGCCCGACAGTATGTCGGCCACGGTACGCAGCGCGGCTTCCATAACGCCGCCCGTTGCGCCGAATATTACGCCCGCGCCCGTCGATTCGCCGAGCACGCTGTCGAAATCCTCGTCAGGGAGCCTTGCGAAGTTTATATTGGACTGCTTAATCATCTTGGCAAGCTCTCTCGTTGTAAGCACCGCGTCTACATTAGGCACGCCGTCGTTTTTGAGCTCTTCTCTTTCCTTTTCAAACTTCTTGGCCGTGCAGGGCATAACCGATACTACGTATATGCTCTTCGGGTCAAGATTTAATTTCTTCGCAAGATACGACTTTATAACTGCGCCTTCCATCTCGTGGGGCGACTTGCACGACGAGAGATTTTCGAGGAAATCGGGGAAGAACATCTCGCAGTATTTTATCCAGCCGGGGCTGCAGGACGTGATCATAGGAAGCTTTCCGCCGTTCTTTATCCTGTCTATGAGCTCCGTGCCTTCCTCCATTATCGTAAGGTCGGCTGCGAAGTCGGTGTCAAACACCCTTTCAAAGCCTATACGGCGCAGCGCCGCAGCCATCTTGCCGGTAACGCTCGTTCCCATCGGAAGTCCGAATTCTTCGCCCAGCGCGAAACGTACGGCAGGGGCGGTCTGTACGAACACATGCTTTGTCTTGTCATGCAGCGCAGCCCATACCTTGTCTATCTCGCTCTTCTCGGTAAGCGCTCCTACCGGGCATGCGGTGATGCACTGCCCGCAGTTGATGCACAGCACGTCGCTCAAGTCTTTTCCGAATACGGGCTCTATGGTCGTCTTAAACCCTCTGTTGGTAGCCCCGATAGCGCCTATTTTCTGGACTTTGCTGCACATCGCAACGCAGCGCCTGCAGAGTATGCACTTGTTTTGGTCGCGCACTATCGAAGGCGAAGACGTATCGAGAGGCTTGTCTGTCTTTTCGCCCTCGAAAACCGTATCGTCTTCCACGCCGAGCTCTTCGCAGAGCTTCTGAAGTTCGCAGTTTCTGTTTCTGACGCAGCTTAAGCACTTCTTCTCGTGGTTGGAGAGTATGAGCTCTAAGTTCGTCTTTCTGGCGTCCTGCACTATCTTGGAATTCGTGGCTACTACCATGCCGTTGCTTACGGGCAGCACGCAGGCGGCCTGAAGGCCTCTTCCGCCTTCTATCATTTCCACGAGGCACATCCTGCACGCGCCTATCGCGTTAACGCCCTTCAAATAGCAGAGCGTGGGTATATTAATATTAGCTTTTCTTGCCGCTTCAAGCACCGTAGTGTTGTCGGGCACTTCCACTTTTATGCCGTCTATCGTTAAAGATACCATGTCTTTTTCTCCCCTTTCCTACTTCTTGCTGATAGCGTCGAATCTGCACTTGCCCATGCACGCGCCGCACTTAATGCACTTCGATTGGTCTATTTCGTGAGGCTCTTTCACCTTTCCGGAAATAGCGCCTACCGGGCAGACCTTAGCGCAGGCCGTGCATCCTATGCACTTCGACTTGTCTATAATATAGTTCAGGAGCGCCTTGCAGTGGCCGGCGGGGCATCTCTTGTCCCTTATGTGCGCCTCGTACTCGTCGCGGAAATAGCGTATCGTAGAGAGCACGGGGTTGGGCGCGGTTTTGCCGAGTCCGCAGAGCGCCGCGTTAGTTATGTTGCGCCCAAGGTTTTCGAGCTTTTCTATGTCGCCTTCCTGGCCGTTGCCCGAAACTATGCGCTCCAATATCTCAAGCATGCGCTTCGTACCTATACGGCAGGGCGGGCATTTGCCGCACGATTCGTCGACCGTAAAGTCGAGGAAGAACCTCGCGACGTCTACCATACAGTTGTCCTCGTCCATGACTATAAGGCCGCCGCTGCCCATCATCGAGCCGATAGCCGTAAGCGAATCGTAGTCGATGGGGGTATCGAGATGCGTAGCGGGTATGCAGCCGCCTGAGGGGCCGCCTGTCTGCGCAGCCTTGAAAGCCTTGCCGCCGGGAATGCCGCCGCCGATATCGTATATTATCTCGCGCAGCGTCGTGCCCATGGGTACTTCCACAAGACCGGTGTTGTTTATCTTGCCGCCGAGTGCGAATACCTTCGTACCCTTGCTCTTCTCTGTTCCCGTCGACTTGAACCATTCGGCGCCCTTTAATATTATCTGTGCAATGTTGGCGAATGTTTCAACGTTGTTTATAATCGTCGGCTTGCCGAACAGGCCCTGATTAGCGGGGAACGGGGGCTTGGGCGTGGGCTCGCCTCTGTTTCCTTCGATTGAGTGGATAAGAGCCATCTCTTCGCCGCATACGAACGCGCCCGCGCCGAGACGTATATCAATATCAAAATCGAATCCGGTGCCGAATATGTCTTTGCCGAGCAGCCCGTACTCTCTCGCCTGCCTGATGGCAATCTCAAGCCGTTTTACGGCGATGGGGTACTCCGCGCGGACGTATATATATCCCATGTTGGCGCCTATCGCATAGCCGGCTATGGCCATAGCTTCCAGCACAGAGTGCGGGTCGCCTTCCAGCACGCTCCTGTCCATGAACGCGCCCGGGTCGCCTTCGTCGGCGTTGCATATGACGTACTTCTGAGCGCCCGCGGCGTTGCGGCAGAACTGCCACTTCATGCCGGTGGGGAAGCCGCCGCCTCCGCGGCCGCGAAGTCCGCTGTCCTTTATGATGTCTATAACCTGCTGCGGCTCGTATTCGGTAAGGCACTTTCCAAGAGCCTTGTATCCGTCAAAAGCGATGTATTCCTCGATCTTCTCGGGATCGATGACTCCGCAGTTTTTAAGCGCTATACGCGTCTGCTTTTTGTAGAACTCGATGTTGTTAAGCGACGTCTCTACGCCCGCGGAGCCTTCCTTATAAAGCAGCCTCTGTACTATTCTGCCCTTTAAGAGGTGCTCGCTGACTATTTCAGGAACGTCTTCCACTTTAACTCTTGAATAGAAGCTGCCCTCGGGGTACACGATAACTATCGGACCTACTTCGCACAGCCCGAAGCATCCCGTACGTACGACTTTGACTTCCTTGTCAAGGCCCTGCTTTGCTATCTCTTCGTTGAATTTATCCATTATCTTGGGCGAATTGGACGATGTGCATCCAGTTCCGCCGCAGATAAGTACGTGAGAACGGTAAATATTCATTTTACTGCCTCCTTGTCGTTGCTCTCATAGTAGCCTATCGTATATTCCGTAACGGGGTTGCCGTTGACTATATGCTCGGTGACTATCCTCGCGACCATGTCGGGCGTTACCTTGACATACGTCACTTTTTCAGCTCCCGGCGTATAGATCTCGACCATAGGTTCGAGACGGCATACGCCTATGCATCCCGTCTGGGAAACAATCACGTTAGAAAGGTTCCTCTTTGCGACCTCTTCAACAAAAGCGGTAAGTACGGGGCGGGCGCCTGCCGCTATGCCGCACGTCGCCATGCCGACAACGACCCTTACGCCTTCGCTTTTCTTTCTCAAATCGATTTGAGCCAATGTTTTATTTCTTATTTCCTCTAATTCCTTTAAGGATTTCATATTTCCTTACCTCCAAAAACTTGTGCAATTCCTTCCTGTAAAAACTCGCGGATAAACTTTGAGACTTCAGGCTCCGATACGGATACGCCGCCGAGCGCAGCCTTTATCTCTCTGGTGTCATACAAAAACGCATCATCTTTTTTTGCGGAAAATACAAAATCAATTTGTGGATTCAGCAATGTCAAGGTGTATATAGTTTCTGCGATGTCACCCATTGGCGGGCGGTCTATATGAGAATACTTGTAAACAGCAGTCAGCTTTGTGCCTTTGCCGGGGGAGGAAGCAATCTCAAGGCTTCCGCCGGTATTCTCAACTCCGGCTGTAAAAAGCGGTATCCCAAGCCCGACATTTCTTGTTGTCCTCGATGTCGCGAACGGACTTTTGACTCTGGCCAGCATTTCTTCGCTCATACCGCATCCGTTGTCTTCTATGCCGACCGTAAGAGTGTCTTTGCTCTTATCGAGCTCCATGCTTATTGTTACGAGGCTTGCCCCGGCACGGATAGAGTTTTCGGCAATATCGAGTATGTGCAAAGATATATCTCTCATTTACTCTTGTACTTCAAAAGTATGTCCGGAATATCCGAGGGAACAAGGCGGCCGTATACCTGATCGTCGATCATTATTACAGGCGCGAGTCCGCAGCATCCGAGGCAGCGCGTCGGCTGAAGCGTAAACAGTCCGTCTTCCGTCGTTTCGCCGGGCTTAACGCCAAGATCCTCTGACAATTCTTCCATTACCTTCTCAACACCCTTTACGTAGCATGCGGTGCCGAGGCATACGCTTATAATGTGCTTGCCCTTTGGCTCCAGCGCGAACTGCGAATAGAATGTCGCGATGCCGTACACGTCGCTCATGGGTATGCCAAGCTCATCGGAGATAAGCTTCTGCACATCAAACGTCAACGCCCCGAAGAGCGATTGCGCTCTCTGCATTACCGGCATAAGCGGGCCCGGCTTCTTCCTTTGCTCTTCGATAAAGCTTATAAGCTCTTCGCGCAAAGCCTTATCGTCTACAGTGGTTGTCATTTTTTACCCCTCCCTAAATTTATATATTAACCTAAACATTATTTACAGGCTTATATATAATACGTTGTAAGATTGTTAAAATATTAACATGCAATACCAATCGCTAATATCGAACTGTATAACATTGTTAAATATTTAACAAACTTTTTTTCCAAACTGTATTGTATCACAACAGTCTGTATAATACCACTAAAAGTTTGTGAAAAAGTGAATAATGTTCAGAAATGTTCGCAAAGATGTCGCTTTTTTATACAGTAATACTTAAATTACGAAAGACATTGGTACGGTGATTACTTATTGGCTTATATATGAAATAAAATCCTCGGGTGAAGATATGTTTGCAAGCGCGTATAAAGGTTCGGAAATATCGCCAAGGTTATGCGCGTCCGACGAATACAGTACTTTGTATTCCGGGCTTACGGCGGGGCAGGGGAGGCTTTTTGCGATCTCGACGCAGCCGAAAAGTCCGGGCGGTATAAAACCTAGATTAGAGATTATCGAAAACGAATCGCGGTTGATATGGGCGGGCACCGCGCATCCGCCCGCTTCCTTTGCCATTGCGGCTATATCGTCTATAGTGAAGCCGGACGCCTGCAGCAGCAGCTTATCCAGGCGGCCTGAAATTTCATCGTTTTTATCTATTATTATTTGTTCGCCGAATATTTCCGGCCGTGCCGGTATATCGGGAAGGCTGTCGTATATCGCTTCGCAGAAATTTAAAGCGGGCTTAAGCGAAGCAAAGTATACGAGCACATGAACCTCTTCGCGCGTCGTCACTTCTATTCCTGGTACGAATATAAGGCCTTGTTTTTCCGCCTCAAACGACATCGATTCAAGGTTATCGCCCGCGTTATGATCCGTAAGGCTTATAATATCAAGGCCTTTCAAATGCGCCATCGCGGCTATGTTCGCCGGCGTCATATCGTCCGAAGCGCAGGGCGAGAGGCATGAATGTATGTGCAGGTCGTAATACGCGTTCATTACACTTCGCCGACGCCTAAAGCGGCCATTGCTTTTGCGACACCGTAAGACGTACAGCACGCCTTTAATATGCAAACGCCTTTTTCGTTAGCGGCGTCTATTGTTTCTTTCGACACCTCGATATTTTCGGGTACTACGACGCAGCTGAACTCGTGCAGCGAGGCTACGGCAATCACGTTAAGGTGAGTTTGCACGGTAACCCACGCCATGCCAGGTTTGCCGTGCGCCATTACCCAGCTTAAAAGATCGCACACATAAGCCGATGTGACACAGCCGTCGGGGCTGCCCGCAATTACTTCCCATCCTGTTTTTTCGGTCAGTTCTTTTACAGTCATATCATTCACCACGCCTGTCATTGTTTGTTAGCTCAACCATCTGCTCAGCGAGCATCGTTACCCTGTCCCGCAGCTTGAATATGCAGTCCAGCTCTTTCGCGTCGCCCATCACTATATCCTCCGCCATAGCCCGGCAGGAAGGAGAGCCGCACGAGCCGCAGTCAAGGCCGGGCAGGCGTTTTGTTATTGTCTCTATCTCTTCGAGCTTTTGCATTGCTTTTACCATGTCTTTGTCTATCTTCATCACCGGGCGGGGCAGCACGGGCAGTTTTAAATCGACGTCGCCGCCGTCAATATAGCTGCGCGCGTACTCGAAGGGAAGATCGGCGCTTCCTATTTTTGCGGACAGCTTTTTAATACGCGTCCTGGCGACAAAGGGGTTTTCAAAAGTTAACGGGCCGCCTACGCAGCCGCCGGGGCAGGCGAGCCCTTCGAAAAACTGCAGGGCTCCCAGCTTGCAGTTTTCAATTTCTTCAAGCACCTTTATCACGTTGTCTATGCCGTCTACCGCGAGCGAGTTGTCGATAAGCGACGCCGCTATTTCGCCTCCCGAGTTTGCCCATCCTACGCCGTAAGAAGACGCCCCGGGGCCGCCATATACTTCGTCGTCGCTGATTTTCAGCTTGCCCGCAAGCAGTCCGTATATCTCTATTATCGATATGGCTCCGTCAACGCTGCTTTTCTCCACGCCGTAAGGGTTTTTTATGCTGGTCATTTTTGCGGGGCAGGGCGTGATAAAGAACGCGCCTATATCTTTAATATCCACACGATGCTCTTTTGCGTATTCCCTTTTGGCAGCCAGCGCCGCCATTTCCATAGGCGTCTGAAGGTCGAGTATGTTGTCTATGAGGTTGGGAAAACGCACTTGTATAAGCCGTACTATAGCCGGGCAGGCGGAAGATATAACAGGCAGGTTCTTTTTATTGCCCGCTTTTTCACGTATCGCGCAGCTTACTATGTCGGCGCCCCGCGCCACCTCGTATACGTCGTCGAAGCCTATGTGCTTAAGTCCCGTTATTACGCGCCCTATGCTCTCGAGGTTTTTAAACTGTCCGTAGAGCGACGGCGCGGGAAGGGCGATTTTGTATTGAAAGCGCCCGATGTCCGAAAACGGGTCGGTATAAGCGACTTTGGCGTGATAAGGGCACACGCGAATACATACGCCGCAGTCGATGCACCGCTCCGCAATAATCTGCGCTTTGCCGTTGCGCACCCTTATGGCTTCGGTGGGGCAGTGCTTTATGCAGTTCGTGCATCCCTTGCACTTGTCCCGGTCAAGACGTACTGAATGAAAATAATCGCCCATCTTATGCCCCTTTACTAGAATTTAACCCAAACGAACCTACGGCTCATTGGGGACCCGATCTATCACCCCAGTGAGCTTATGGCTCGTTGGGGACCCCGAGCTTTCACCCCAACGAACTTAAGGTTCGTTGGGGACCCCGATCTACCACCCCAATGAGCTTATGGCTCATTGGGGACCCCGATGTTAAACCTCAGCTTTAAGCTTGTCCCTTCCTTGGACGAGGTTATGTTGAAAACGTCGCTGTTCTTTTTTATGTTGGAAAGGCCCATGCCGGCGCCGAATCCCATCATCCTTATGCTGGTCGGTGCGGTCGAATAGCCTTCCTGCATAGCAAGCTCGATATCCTCAATACCGGGACCGGTATCGTCACAGCTTATATATACCTCGTCAGGCGTAATCTCAAGCGTGATAACGCCTCCGAAGCTGTGTATTATCATGTTTATCTCGGCTTCATACGCGGCTATCGTAATCCTTCTTATCAGCGCGGGGTCGATGCCTATCTTCTTAAGTATGCTCTTTATCTTTGCGGAAACTTCTCCCGCGGCTGCATAATCGCGGGCGGCTACCGAGAACTTTCCTGTATACGCAGGCGCAGGCATTGTTAAACCTTCTTACACGGCTGCAGGCCATGCTTATAGAGAATTCCGCACGCTTCAAAAAGCGTCTGCTCGCAGGAGAGCAGCGTAATGCCGCATTCGCTGGCAAGCGAACATACGTCTTCCGTAGGTTTTTTACCCCTTACAAATACTATGCACAGCACGTCGAGCATTTCCGCCGTTCTTATCACATGGTTGTTGACCATGCCGGTAAGCAGCAGGCATCCTTCTTTTGCGAATGCCAGCACGTCGCTCATAAGGTCCGCTCCGCAGGCCGATGCGAGCTGTTTGTCCAGGTTTTGTCCGCCGCATATCAGATCGCAGCCCAAGTACTTGATTACATCAGAAATTGTCATATTACTCCCAACTGTTCTTTATCATGTTTAGGCTTTAGCCGCTTAAACTGTCGAGAAACGCCGAGTAATCCACGACTACGCCTATTAAAGTATACTTCAATTTCGAAAGAAATTCCACACTTGAAACAGACGAAGACAGAGGGATATTGTTAATTGTTTCACAAAATGTTCCCATATACGTTTGCAAGCTCTTGATTGCGGCTACTTCCGATGAAACGGTTTTATTCAGATTTTGCGTAACAAGGCCTATTTTTTCCTTTAAAGAAGTGATGGCGGCGTCGACATTTTGTCCCTTATCCGAATCAAAAACTATCTGCTGCAGCGACTGGGCGGCCTGGGGCACGGCGTCGAAACATGCCTTGATGGCGTCTATCTGGGCTTGCTCGGCTTCGATGTTGAAAGACAGCGAACCCGATTTTATGTTGTAAACCTTTGCCGCTACGCCTTCGCCTTCCAGTCTTGTTTTGACGTTATCGGCATCGCTCTGACTAAGATAACCCGCTAAAAGCACCCTGTAAAGGTCGCCGTCATATGCGATATATCCTGCGCCTCCGCGCAAAACGATATCGCCCGCGGCCGATTTGGCGTTGCTTTCATCGGAAAACGCGCCTGTCTGCAATGCAAAAATCGAGAGCTCGCTCGCCGTAAGGTTCTGCTGGGCTCTCGCGCCAGAAGCCGCCGGCAGTGTAACGGGGCTTATTGTGTCGCCCGGCAGAGAGGGCAGGGGGCTTATTTCACCCGCGCTGTTTGCAGGCGCCGTTGCTTTCGTAGTACCGCTGTTGAATACCGGGTCGATGATGTTTTCGGCAATCCATTTGCCCGCAGCTCCCGCGCTTATCAGATAAACGGCTATTCCCAGTATGATAAGAACAAGTATAACGTTGGCATACTTTCGTTTCTTTCTGGGCGGCGGCGTAGTCATTCTTGAGTATCTCATATGTTCCTCCTTGTCTTGCGCTATACAAAACTATATGTTTATGCAGTCACAAATATGAGACGCTTTGCCAAAAACCGGGTATGCTTTAAGAGCCAATCAGAAAAGAAAAACATGTTGCGCGCTTAATGTGTGTTATTCAACATATATTAAAATATATGATGGGTACGGCTGTTTTTACCGTGAAAATCAAAAAGGCCCTGCCGTGCGGCAGAGCCGGATGAAGCGTATAAATTCGTTTTTATCTCGTCTTGCCCATAAAGAACAACGCTATGGTGCCCGGGCCGGCGTGCGCGCCTATTACGGCGCCGAGAGGGGATATCATTATATCTTTTATACCGGTAAAATTCTCCCTTATCATCGACGCAAGGCGCTCTGCGGCTTCAATGTCGTCGCCGTGGCTAATAAATATGCGCTGGCCGTCCGGCTTATATATGTATTCCTGCATTTTTTCGAGTAGACACTTCAAAGCCCGCTTTCTTCCCTGTTCCTTTTCCATAGGAATAAGATGGCCTTCGAAGTTGACGTTGAGCACCGGCTTTATATGCAGCAGATTGCCCACAAAAGCGGTAGCGCCGGTCACTCTACCGCCTCTGCGCAGATGGCTTAAGCTGTCCACAGTAAACCAGTGGTTGAGGCCAAGCTTGTTCGCCTCCACCCATTTGGCCGTTTCGTCTATGGATTTGCCCGAGTCGCGCATACTTACCGCGTAGTCCACCAAAAGCCCCAAGCCGAGCGAAGCGCACAGAGAGTCGACAACATATAATTTACGATCGGGGTATTTTGCGCGCATCTCTTCCGCAACGAGCCTTACATTGTTGTAGCTTCCCGAAAGCCCGGAAGAAAACTCTATATGCAAAAGATCGGAGCCGCTCGAAAGTATGGAATCAAAGAACTGCGTTATCTCGTCGGGGGTAAGCTGCGACGTCGTGGGCAGCATTCCGTCGCGCTCCAAATCAAAGAACTCCTTAGGGCTCATGTCGCCGTCCTTATACTCCTTTTGCCCGATCATATAAGTATATTTCATTATGGGAATTTCGTGTTTTTTTATGTATTCCGGTGGCAGATCCGATGTTGAGCTTGTTGATATGCAATAATTTATCATAGCTCTTGTCCTCTCTTTTTTTTGGTAATTTTAATACTATTTCATACAATAATCAAGCTATTTAAATGTTGCGAATTTAACAATAATATTACGCCCGCCCAAAGCTCTGTGCTTAATGTTTCTATAAATCGAACCGATAGTAAAAATGAAATATTATATAGCCAAAACTTCATAATTGCATAAAATATATATTGAAATAGCATAAAACCTATGGTAGTATCAAGTATAAATGAAGTTTTGAATAATTTATAATGCATATTTGCGACTGATGGAGGTATTCAATGAAGAATCTGTCCGACAAGGCTTTAGGTATAACGCCCTCGATTACGCTTAAGATATCCGCTATGGCAAAGAAAATGCGGGACGAAGGGATAGATATAATAGATTTCGGGGCGGGCGAACCGGATTTTGCAACGCCGGCGTTCATAATAGAAGCGGCGAAAAAAGCGCTTGACAAGGGGTTTACGCATTATACCGCTGCGGCCGGCATGCCTGAGCTTAAAGCCGCTGTCGCGAACAGATTAAAGAGGATGTACGGCCTTGAATACTCCCCGTCGGATATAGTCGTCTCAAACGGGGCGAAACATTCCCTGTTCAATATTTTTGCCTCTATACTGAACCCGGGCGACGAGGTTTTAATACCTATGCCGTATTGGGTGTCTTACCCCGAGTTCGTGCGCATGTCGGACGGAATTCCCGTTTTTATTGAATCGGATTCGGGCTTTAAGGTAACTGCAAGTCAGATAAAAGAGGCTATTAATCCAAAAACAAAGGCCTTGATACTCAACTCGCCCTCAAATCCTAGCGGAGCGGTTTATACGCGCAGCGAACTCGAAAAGATAGCGCGGGTAGCCGTGGAAGCGGATATATTCGTCGTTTCCGACGAGATATACGACGAGCTCACTTACGAGGGAACCCACACGAGCATTGCGACGCTTGGCAAAGAGATAAAGGAATTAACCATAATCGTAAACGGGCTTTCCAAGACGTATGCTATGACAGGCTGGAGGATAGGGTACACGGCCAGCACAAAGGCGCTCGCCGATGTAATGGGGGCTTACCAGTCGCACGCGACGTCCAATCCCAACTCGATAGCGCAATACGCCGGCGTAGAGGCTTTAAACGGCCCGCAGGACGATGTCGCGGCCATGAAGCAGGCTTTTGATAAGAGAAGGCGTTTGCTATGCAAGCTGATAAACGATATCGAAGGTTTGTGCTGCAGGATGCCCGCGGGAGCTTTCTACGTTATGATGGATATAACGGGGCTGAAGGGCAAAAAGTCGGCGGGCGGCATTGAAATAACGGGCTCGATGGATTTCACAGAAGCCGCGCTGAAAGAAGCGAAGACGGCGGTGGTTCCCGGGCTTTCATTCGGCGCCGACGACTATGTAAGGCTGAGCTACGCGACGAGCGAAGAAAGCATAATCAATGGTATGGCGCGCATAAGTGAATTTGTGAAGTCTCTCAAATAAGAAAGAGGTAAATGATATGAGAAATATAGACGCCAGATGGAACCTGCTCGAGGAGAACGACTACCGTTATTCGTTTCAGGACGTGGAAAAGCCGCAGCTGTTCCGCGATATGTTTGAATACGATACCGTGCCGAAGATAACATTCAACCACAGGGTAGTGCCGATGCATATGCCTGAAGAAATATGGATCACGGATACTACTTTTCGCGACGGACAGCAGTCAAGAACGCCTTTTACCGTCAAGCAGGTTATAGACCTTTATAAGATGCTGCACAAGCTGGGCGGCCCTAAAGGCATAATACGCCAGAGCGAGTTCTTTGTATATACCGCAAAGGATAAGGAAGCGATTCAGGCGTGTCTTGACCTGGGCTACGATTATCCCGAAGTGACTGCATGGATAAGGGCAAGCGAACAGGATTTTGAACTTGCCAAGCAGTTCGGCATAAAGGAGACGGGCATACTCGTAAGCTGCTCGGATTATCACATATTCAAAAAGATGAACAAGACGAGAAAACAGGCTATGGACATGTATCTTAACATAGTCAGAAAGGCGATAGACCACGGCATACGCCCGCGCTGCCACTTCGAGGATATAACGAGGGCCGACTTCTACGGCTTTGTAATACCGTTTGCCGACGAGCTTATGAAAATAATGCAGGAAACGGGTGTGCCTATAAAGATAAGGATGTGCGACACGCTTGGCTACGGCGTTACGTATCCGGGCGCGTCGCTGCCAAGGAGCGTGCAGGGGATAGTATACGGCTTGCGCTTTTACTCCGGCTTTCCGTCCGAACTGCTCGAATGGCACGGGCATAACGACTTCCACAAGGTGGTCACTAACGCCGCGACCGCGTGGCTGTACGGCGCTTCCTCGGTAAACTGCTCGATACTCGGCATAGGGGAGAGGACGGGCAACTGCCCGCTCGAAGCGATGGTAATGGAATACTGCGGCCTAAAGGGCACTACGGACGGTATGGACCTGTCGGTGATAACGGATATAGCCGATTATTTTGTAAATGAGCTCAACACCGAAATAGACCCGAGAACGCCGTTTGTAGGCAGGAATTTCAACTCGACGCGCGCTGGGATCCACGCCGACGGGTTGCTGAAAGACGAAGAGATATACAACATATTCAATACGGAAAAGATACTGAAGCGGCCTGTTTCCGTAGCCATAAACGAGCATTCGGGGCTTGCGGGCATAGCGCACTGGATAAACTCTCATTTCAAGCTTAAAGGCGAGCTTGCGATAGATAAAAAAGACGAGCTCGTTGCGCGCATAAAGAAGGAAGTGGACAAAGAATTTGAAGAGGGAAGGACGACGTCATTTGGAGACGACGAGCTCGAGTTTTTAATGCGCCAGCTTGACGAGGAAAGGTACATCATGTTCTGCCATCATCTCAAGCTTTAAGCGAAACAAAAAAGCTGCATTCAGCAGCAAAACATAATAAATCAACGCAATATTAATCAGAGCGCTTTAATAAAGCGCTCTGATTAAATACTTGAAAACCAATTATTTAAAACTATCTTTGAATGATTTGCCCGGCTTGAATGACGGCGAACTTGAAGCGGGTATATCTATCTGCTGGCCAGTGGCCGGATTCACGCCCTTCCTGGCGGCCCTTTTCTTAAGCTCAAACGTACCAAAACCAGTCCATTGTACTCTCTCGCCTTTTGCAAGAGCTCCGCTGACTACGTCTACAAATGCAGACAGGCAGCTCTCAGTTTCTTTCTTTTTGAGATTTGCCTTTGCAGCAACTGCTTCAATTAGTTCTGTTTTGTTCATTAACAATAACCTCCTGTAATGAATTGATGTGTGTATATACTAGTGTTTATACCAACTCTTTCCGCATTAACGGAAATATACACCAAAGTAAAAATTTATTTTACGCCCTTTGCATAATCCCATATATCGTTAAGCTCACTTAGGCTGCAGTTTTTCATGTCGATACCGCGTTTTAACGCGTAACTTTCCGCGGCGCGAAACCTTGAAATAAACTTATCCGTTGCCTTTTGAAGCGCCGTCTCCGGCTCAACGCCCATAAGCCTTGATACATTGACCGCCGCGAACAGCATATCCCCGCATTCCTCTGTTATATCTTCCGCCGGGCATTGCTCGACCTCGGATATCTCTTCTTTAAGCTTGTCTATCGCCTCGGCTACGCCGGGGAAGTCCATACCGCTTCGCGCGGCCTTATACTGCACTTTCTCGCTCCTTAAAAGAGCGGGCATGCTCTTAGGAACGCTCAGCAGCACATCGGTCTGGCTGCGCTGCCCTTTTTCGTCTTTCTTTATCTGTTCCCAGTTTTTAAGCACATCTTTGGCAGTTTTGGCAACCGCGCTGCCGAATATGTGCGTGTGCCTCGATATCATCTTGCTGCATATAGCCGTCGTAACGTCGGATACATCGAATTCTCCGCACTGATCGGCTATCTTTGAGTGGAACACCACCTGCAGCAGCACGTCTCCAAGCTCGTCATAAAGCGCTTCCGTATCGCCGTCGTCTATCGCTTCAATGACTTCGTAGCATTCTTCGACAAGATACCTCTTCAAACTCTCGTGAGTCTGCTCCCTGTCCCAGGGGCAGCCGTCTTTGGAACGGAGCCTGTCCATTATGCTCACAAGGTCGGAAAACGTGTAGCGAAGCTTGTTTTCCAGCTCGCAGGGAGCAATCACTATGCTAGTATAATAACCGTATGATTGCTCGCAGTCAAGCATTGAGATAGGAATTTTTTTCTTTAAATTGCCGCGAATATCAGAAAAGAGGATTTTATGCATGTTATCGTAATATTTTAACAGTTTGATTTTAAGTTCGGAAGCCAAAAGCCGGGTATCTATCTCGTTTATTACAAGCGCTAAGTCGGTATCGGTAACCCTTGTAAACGAAGCGGCGGTAAATATGGAAACGCCGCCCAGTGCGTCGGCGAAACCCTCTTCAAGCGCCATGCAAAGCGCCTTATCCCCGCCGGGTATCACGCATACGCTGCCTCCCGCGGCAGTTACGCTTTTCGCAAGGCTGACTGCTATCTTGTTGGACGGCAGATCGCCAAGCGCAATGAACAAAAGCTTGTCCCGCTTTAGCATGTTAACGGATTTATCAACCAGGTCGTCGAAATCCGAAGCGCTTTCATATATGCTATCGAGAGTTTCATACTCCACGCCGCAATTTTTAATATAATCAGAGATCTCCGTTTGCAGTACAATGAAGGGTGCGCGCTTTGCTTCTTCGAGTACGCTTTTAGTTATTTCTCCGTTTGCGCCCATGCTCGCTATGGTAATATGCATCGCTATTTCTCCCAAAACCCTATACGGTTCATCAAACTTGTTGTTATTTTCCCTCCGGGAATATATTTCATGTCTTCCTTGTCAAGAGCTCCCGTTACGAGCAGCATTATAACATAAACAAGCACCGCCGCTGCAATACAAAATAGCGTGGCGAGCGTGTTTCCTAACGACGAAGCAAGCGGGCCATGCAGCAGATAAACCAATATGCCCATTACGGCTGACGAGACAACAGGCATAAGTACGCCTGAAACGGGCTTTATACCGGGCTTTGTATACCGTATTACGGCAACTACATTAAGCAGCGCCGCTATGCCGTAACACGCCGCCGTGCCTATCGCCGCGCCGTTTATGTTGAGCGAGGGCACGCGCATCAGCACAACGCTTAAAAACACTTTGACTACAGCGCCTATCAATAGATTTATAACGGGAATGAACTGATGCCCTGCGCCTTGGAGTATGCCCGTCATCGTCTGCAGAAGCGTTAAAAACAGCACGCCTACCGAGAGGGTTTTTAGCATATCCGCGCCCACGCCCAACTCTTCGGGTGTAAGCCGGCCGCTTGAAAACAGCAGCATTATAATGGGTTTTGCAAGTATGAACATGCCTGCGGCGCAGGGGAGGCCTATTAGCACCGCGAGCTTAAAGCCCATACGTGAGCGCGAGCTTAATTCCAAAGAATTGTTTTGAGAGCGCGCTTCGGATATCGCGGGAACGAGGCTCATGCAAAGCGCGAGCGATAACACTGCGGGCATGTTAATAAGCGGGTTGACCGTGCCGGTAAGCACCCCGAAGCTCTCCGTCGGGCTTAATGAACTAAAGGCTGAGTAATCGACAGAGGACATCACGTTCGTAATTATAGCCGTGTCCAAAAAGCCTACTATAGGCATAATGCAGGAGCCTATTGTAACCGGCACGGCGATAACGAACAATTCCGAGAGTATCGACCGGCTCCGATGTTTTATCGCCGGGGCGGTACGCGCCATGTTGTATACAATCTCCCGCTTTTTGCGCCGGTACATTATCATTATTATCCCAAGCGCAAACACTTCGGATATCGAAACGCCGAGCAGCGCTCCCGCCGCGCCCCATTCAACGCCCCTGTCCACCCAGAGAAACGCGAAGTAAAGCCCGGCGACCAGCTTTACGACCTGCTCAACAACCTGCGTGAGCGCCGTGGGCAGCATTATCTGCAGACCTTGAAAGTAGCCTCTGTAAGCGGAAAGTATTGCGACAAAAAACAGCGCAGGCGCTATCATCATAAGCGAGAGTTCGGCGGACGGTATCTTAACGGAAGCGGCGACGGCCTTAGAAACGAGCAGCAGTATAGCCGCCGAGGCTATGCCGATGATAAGCAGTACTTTAAACGCCGTTTTAAATACGTTGTGTGCTCCGCGGTAATCGCCTAACGAAACGCGCTCTGCGACCATCCTTGAAATGGCGGCGGGCAGCCCGGCTGTAGATATCACCACAAGCAGCGCGTATAGAGGGTATGCAACGTTGTAGTTTGCTATGCCTTCGGAGCCTATTACGTTAGTGAGCGGTATGCGGAACACCGCGCCTATTACCTTTACGATAAGCCCGAACAACCCGAGGATTGCCGCACCTTTAACAAAACTTTTCTGTTCTCCGCTCATAAAAAGGCTCCATGCTTATATAGATTTGTTCAGCCGCCGGCCCCTGAACATTTGATTGTTTACTGAAAATACCCCGAAGATGTAATGCGATTGCCAGATTTATATAATTATATTGCATTTACTGCCGTTTGCCAACGATTGTTTGTTTTATACGGCGGACAGTTAATATCGGTACCACAATAAGCCGTAAGGTCTGGCGGAGTTAAGATATTGTGCCGCGCCGGTTATTTTATTATAATCAAGCGGGGGATGGTAATATGCATATCAACATCGTTTTAGTGGAGCCGGAGATACCCGCAAACACCGGCAATATAGCCCGCACATGTTCGGTGACGGGCGCTCAGCTCCATCTTGTAAAGCCGCTTGGGTTTTCTATATCCGATAAGCACCTAAAGCACGCGGGGCTCGATTACTGGCCGTATTTGAACGTTATGGTTCACGATAGCCTTGAAGCATTTTTTAAAAATACCAAAGGCGTATATTACTACTGTTCGACGAAAGCGAAAAAGTATTACCACGAGGCGAAGTTTGAGGACGGCTGTTTTCTGCTGTTCGGCAAGGAAACAAAAGGCCTTCCGGAAGAGCTGATATTTTCCAATCCGGATAACGCGATAAAGATACCTATGAAGGAAGGGCTTCGCTCGCTTAACCTTTCAAATTCCGTCGCTATAGTGCTTTACGAGGCGCTGAGGCAGAATAATTTTGCCGATCTGAAATAAAAATAATAGCGTTATGAGTAAATTAAGCGCGGGCGGTACTAAAGCAATAAACGGAGCTATTTTTATCTTGCTTTTTCGCATTATTTCGAATAGAATTATTCGGGATAATCATATTTTTATACGATTTTGATGATATTTATTAAAGGAATTAAACGATAAATTAAGGAGCAGTTATGAACAAAAAGACAGTCAGAGACATCGATTTGGCAGGTAAAAAAGTACTTGTAAGGGTTGATTTCAATGTTCCGCTTAACGATAAGAAGGAAATCACTGACGATACCAGGATCGTTGCGGCCATGCCCACCATACAATATTTAAGGGAGCAGAACGCGAAGATAATACTTTGCTCGCACCTTGGCAGGCCGGACGGGGTATTCAACCCGAAGTATTCGCTCGCGCCCGTAGCGGCAAAGCTCGAGCGGCTTATGGACTGCAAAGTAATATTTGCAAAAGACGTAATAGGCGAGAGCGCTCAGGCAGCCGTTCAGAATGTAAGGGAAGGCGAAGTAGTACTGCTTGAGAACCTGCGTTTCCACAAAGAAGAGACCGCCAACGACCCCGGATTTGCGAAAAAGCTTGCATCGTTTGCGGACGTGTATGTAAACGACGCGTTCGGCGCGGCGCACCGCGCTCACGCATCCACGGCGGGCGTTGCGGACTACATACCGGCTGTCGCCGGCTTCCTTATAGAGAAAGAACTCAAAGCCCTTGGCGGCGCTCTTGACAATCCTACGCGTCCGTTCCTCGCTATACTTGGCGGGGCAAAGGTCTCTGACAAAATAGGAGTCATAGAAAACCTTATAACAAAGGTTGACTGGATAATACTTGGCGGCGGAATGGCGTATACGTTCTTAAAGGCAAAAGGCATGGAAGTGGGAACGTCGCTGGTGGACGAAGCGCGCGTAGAGCTGGCCGCCGGGCTTTTGAAGAGAGCGGAAGCAAAGGGCGTAGAGATATTCCTGCCGGTAGACTCGGTGATTGCCGAAAAGTTTGACGCAAAGGCCAAGACGCAGGTCGTTCCGTCCGACGAAATAACGCCCGGATGGATGGGGCTTGATATCGGGCCTTCTTCGAGAATGCTGTTCGCCGACAAGGTTAGAAAAGCTAAGACAGTAATATGGAACGGGCCTATGGGCGTGTTCGAGATGGAGCCGTTCTCGGAGGGCACAAAATCCATAGCAAAAGCTATGGCCGAAACGGAAGCTATGACGATTATAGGCGGAGGGGACAGCGCCGCCGCCGTGAAGATATTCGGATATGCACAGAATATTGACCACATTTCTACGGGAGGCGGAGCGAGCCTTGAGTTCCTCGAAGGCAAGGAACTTCCGGGCATCGCGGTGCTGCAGAATAATTAAGGGCAAAACCAGTTAAACGCGGGGCTGCCCTGTTTCGGGCGCCCCTTTTTTATAACGAGGTCCCCCAAAAAGACGTGAGGCTTTTTGGGATGTGTATTGGTTTCTATAATTCAAAAAGCTTTTATGGTTGAGAACGCCGCTAACTGGTTATTGATTAAAGTGTCTGATATTAAATTTAATATATGGAGATGTGCATTATGAGAAAACCTATAATTGCTGGAAACTGGAAGATGAACAAAACCGCGGGCGAAACAAAGAAGCTTATAGCTGAGCTCATCCCGCTCGTTAAGGACACAAAAGACGTTGAAGTCGTTGTATGCCCTCCGTTTGTGAACATCGAGTCGGCTGCCGCCGCGCTAAAAGGTACTAATATAGCCTTAGGCGTGCAGAACATGCACTATGAGGAAAGCGGAGCGTACACCGGCGAGATAGCTCCGGGCATGCTTAAGGAGTTCGTAGTGAAGTACGTAATCCTCGGCCACTCCGAGAGAAGGCAGTACTTCGGCGAAACGGACGAAATTGTAAATAAAAAAGCCAAAGCCGCGATAAAGCACGGACTTACTCCTATAATATGCGTCGGTGAAAAGCTTGAGGAGCGCGAATCGGGCGTTACCAATGAAGTAGTATGCAAGCAGACGAAGCTTGCGCTGCTGGGCTTAAGTGCGGACGAAGCGGCGGGCGTTGTTATAGCATACGAACCGATATGGGCAATAGGCACGGGCAAGACCGCGACTGCGGACGATGCGAACGCCACGATAGGCGCTATAAGGAATGCCGTCAAAGAAGCGTTTAACAAAGACGTCGCCGATAAGATACGCATACAGTACGGCGGCAGCATGAAGCCTTCCAACGCCGCGGAGCTTATGGCTAAGCCCGAGATAGACGGCGGCCTTATAGGCGGAGCGGCGCTCAAAGCTGAAGATTTCTCGCAGATAGTAAATTACAAGAGGTAATCATGCCAAAGAAACTTACAGGACTAATCATACTTGACGGCTTTGGCGAGGGGGAGGCGTATCCGGGCAACGCTATAATGCTGTCGGGCGTGCCTAATATTTCCTCGCTGAAAGCCTCGTACCCGCATACCGTAATAGGCGCTTCAGGCATGGCGGTCGGCCTGCCGGAAGGACAGATGGGCAACTCGGAAGTGGGGCATCTTAACATAGGCGCAGGCAGGATAGTCTATCAGGAATTAACGCGCATAACGAAGGACATTACGGACGGAGGATTCTTTAAGAATCCGGAGATTCTCGGCGCGATAGAAAACGCAAAGAAAAACGGCACAAAGCTGCACGCGTACGGCCTCACGTCGGACGGAGGAGTGCACAGCCACTTAGACCACCTTTACGCCCTTTTAAAGCTCGCCAAATCGCAGGGGCTTGATAATGTTTATATACACTGCTTTATGGACGGCAGGGACGTTCCTCCCGACAGCGGCAAGGGGTATATAGAGCAGCTCGAGGCAAAGATAAAAGAGATAGGCATAGGCGAGATAGCGACGGTAATGGGCCGCTATTACGCTATGGACCGCGACAACCGCTTTGAGCGCGTAGAGAAGGCTTACGCCGCGATGGTAAGAGGCGAAGGGCTGACGGCTTCATCGGCTACAGAAGCGATGCAGCAAAGCTACGACAAAGGCGAGATGGACGAGTTCGTCGTGCCTACGGTGGTAGTCAAAAACGGCAAGCCCGTTGCAAAGATAGAGCCGGGTGACTCCGTAGTGTTCTACAATTTCCGTCCCGACAGGGCGCGCGAGATAACAAGGACGCTCACGCAGGAGGATTTCAGCGCGTTTCCAAGAGAGCTTTTCCCGCTGTATTACGTGTGCATGACGCAGTACGACAAGACGTTTAAGGGAGTGCATGTGGCCTATAAGCCTGATTCACTTAAAAACACTCTCGGCGAATACCTCTCAAAAAACGGCAAGAAGCAATTTAGGATAGCCGAAACCGAGAAGTACGCGCA
>JAEZIZ010000122.1 GCA_023415915.1 Bacillota bacterium
GAGCAGACCGTTGCTGCCGAGCAGATAGAAGCGAAGGAAGAAACCGCTGTCGAAACCAAGGCAGAAGAGCAGGCCGTGGTAGCTGAGCAGGCAGAGTCTAAGGAAGAAACCGCTGTCGAAGCTAAAGCGGAAGAGCAGGCTGTTGCTGCCGAGCAGCAAAGCGCGGCTGCACCCGACAGATACGCGGCGATCATAATTAAAGCCCGCGAGCTTATCAGCGAAGGAAAATATGTATATGCGGCCGAGCTGCTTCAGATATGTTCCGACAGGTCCGAAGACGAGCAGCAGCGCAAGCAGGCCGATATATTGATTATAGAGTGCATGGCCTTGTCCGGTAAGGGCGACGAAGCCAGGAATAAATGGGTCGAGTTTATTAATAAGCGGTATACGCTGAGTGAAGACGATAAGGCTAATCTGAAAAGAGTGATGAGCAGTCTTTAAAAGCGGCTCATAAGGGTTGTTGGGGAAAGGGACTGCCGATATGACTTATGACTACTCGTAGAAGAAGGCGCAGAAAGTATATAGACAACGAGTTTACGCGCAGCACGGTGCTTGTGGCGGCAACGGTGCTGTGTTTGCTTTGTTTCTGCGGTTATGCGGGAGTCGACGGTATCGTGCAGGAACAAACGCTGGCTCACGGCGTGAGAATAGACGGCAGGGATTTGTCGGGCATGACATACGACGAAGCCGAGGCGGCGGTCGATGCCGACGCCCAAGCGCTTTTGAACGGCCTTAAAATAAACCTTAACTACTCGGGCGAAACGACGGTGCTGGGCGCGGAAGATCTGGGCGTTACGCTGAATCAGAAAGAAGTGCTCGATAAGGCGTACTATATCAATAAGGATAAAGAAGATTCAGCCGAGCGGCGGTTCGACAAAACGTTAGAAATCTCTAAAGGATTGGATTTACATACCGATATAATCATTGACCAAGTGAGGCTTAAAGGAGCGATAGATCAATACGCCGCAAAGTACGACAAGGAAGCGGTCGACGCCACGGCGGTTTTCGACAAGGAGACAGGCAGCTTTACATATACGGAAGAAAAAGAAGGCGTTAAGATAAATGCCGATGCACTCGCGAAAAATGTCGAGAATGTGATAAAGGGGCGCAAATCAGGCTCTATAGACGTGGTTGCTGAAACGGTGTACCCTTCAGTAACGCAGAGTGAGCTTGAAGGTAATACGGCGCTAATTAGCGAGTTTGAAACAAAGGCCGACGATAACGAGGCCAGAAACGTAAATATAAAGCTGATAAGCGAAACGGTGAACGGTACGGAGATAAAGCCGGGAGAAATATTCTCGGTTAACGAGCTCGTCGGAGAGCGTACGGTGGAAAAGGGCTACAGGGACGCGCCCGCTATTTCCGACGGCATACTCGTGGAGGAGGTCGGAGGCGGTATCTGCCAGCTGGCGGGTACGCTGTATAACGCGGCGCTTCTTGCCGATATGGAGATAGTGGAAAGAGTAAGGCACACATGGCCGTCCGACTATCTTCCGATAGGGCAGGATTCAACGCTTAATTGGAAAAACAAAGACCTAAAGATCAAGAACACGTCCGAATACAGCATATATATCAGCGCGGTGTTTGAAGACTTAAGAGTTAAGGTAAAGCTGTACGGGCAGCCGCCTGAAGACGGCGTAACCATAAAAGTACAAAACGAAATAGTGCAGGAGCTTCTCCCCGGAAAAACCGAGGTGCGCTATACGCGCGGGCTTCCCGACGGAGCCGTACAGACGGTGCGGAGAGCAAAAAAAGGTTACAAGGTCAACGTTTATCGTATATACTATAAAGGCGGGGTGGAGATAGACAGGCAGCTTGTTTCCACAGACGTTTATCCGCCGCTTAATAAGATCATTTTGGTAGGAAATCAAAATACACCAGATAAATAAGGAGGAATAGCAAATGAAGAGTTCATCGCAGGTGATAGGTCTGCCTCTGATGGGGGTAAAGGAAGGCAAGGAATGCGGCACAATACAGAATATCGTCGTGGACCCGCAGACGAAAAAGATAAAATCAGTGATACTGCGCGGCTCAAATAGCGAGTACGATTTCCGCGAGCTCAAGCTTTCAAACATCATGGGCATAGGCAAGGATTATGTCATCACGCAGAGCATTGACAACGCAACGGGCATCGACAGATCGGACTCGGGCATATCGCTTATCAACACGAAGTGCATATCTGCGTCGGGCGACGTGCTTGGCAGCATAAAAGATTTTTCGTTCGACGAGAAAACAGGGGAAATACAGTCGGTACAGATAGACACCGGGGTGGAAATACCGGGGAAGAACGTGCTTTCTCTGTCCAATAACCTTATGTTCGTCGATAACAGCGAAGGCGGATCGTTTGTAAAGCAGGGCTTCGAGAGCGCGACCAATTCGCTGCAGAAGGAACAGAGGGATTATATGCTCGGCCGTACCGTTAAGAACGATATATCCGCAAACGGCAGGGTAGTAGTCAAGAAGGGCACGGTAGTGACCGAAGAAGTCATACGCGCCGCGGAAGAGGCCGGTGTTATAATTGACCTCACGCTGGAACTGTAACACGCTCAAAAAAGACAAACCGTGCATACGGCGGTGAAAGGCGGCCGGTATATTTTAGTGTTGCCGTTTTACCCGGGATGAGCCTTACGTTCCTCGATTTAAAATAACTTTACCGTCCGGAATAATAATCAAGACCGCTGATAAAGCGGTCTTTTTGTATACATCGGTATATTACTTCAGGTTTTATACGGCTGTCTGTAAAGGTCTTTGTTTTTCAGGCCGTTATTACGGGATGCCTGCTTCCATCCCATATTGCCGCCCCAAAAATATAGCGCTCTGGGAATTTTGGGCTCTATATACACGTCGTCTTTAGGCGGCCCCGTTTCCGCGATATCGCCCGCGATATCTGCAAATGCGGCGTTTAAAGATTCAATTGTCTTTTTCATAAACGGAGCTTTCGCCGCGCCTATGAACATACCGCCGCCGCCAAGAGATATTCCGAACCGGTAAGAAGTGTTTATATGGGCACTGAAGCTTTTTATTACGCGCAGCGCTTCCGAATTGATATTAGATTCGGGGAAGCCGCAGTTTACTACGGCGTATATTTTTTGCCCTTCTTTATTTTTATCTTGCCGCCTGAGAAATTCTTGGTAGTCCTGCAGATAACGTATGAGTAAGCTGGGCAGGCAGAAGAAATACAGCGGGAACAGGAATACGAGCGCGTCGGCTTCCATCATGCTGAGAAAATCCTTGTCGCTACCCTTGGAGATGCTTTTGCGTATGCTTATGTTTGTGACGCATATGCCCGCTGAATTTAATTGCTGTTCCAAAATGCCGGCTAGCGTTTCCGACACCGAAACCTCCGAGGTCTTCGGGCTGCCGTTTATCAGTACTACTTTTTTAGCCGCATCATTCATAACAAGTCACCTGTCCTTTTAAGCTCTGTTGCATCGAGCAGAGAAATAAGCTCTTCGTCGTCTCCCGTGTAAACAAACGCTTCGACGTTTGACCTGTGCTTTTTGATTATATCAACAAACAGCTGCGCGTCGTCATCCGAAGAAGCGCCGTAACCTATCATTATAACCTTAGGATAGCTTTCGTAGCGGGGAGGGTGCGTTGTAGAGCCGTCCTTGCGCTTTATAAAAAACGGCAGTACGTTGGGCAGCCACCTGTCTATGGCGTTCTTTATATTAGCGCTGTACTGGCCAAATACAATAGGGCAAAGGTATACTGCCGCATCGCTGCCCATTACCGCTCTGTTGATATGCGATATATCGTCACCGATTACACACTCGCCGGGGCTTTTTACCCAGCACCCGAAACAGCCCATACAGTACGCGAGAGAACCGCGGCTAATAGGTATGTCTTCAACGTCGAACCCCCTGCCTTCAAGGTTTTCGTCCACTATCCGGCGCAGGCGTTTATATGTATCGCCGTCAAATTCCGTGTCGGAGATAATAAGCGCTTTCATACAGCCTCCTTGATAGTAATGATAAAGAAAATATACCATAACACACACTATATGTCACCATATTTTCGGAATAACAAAATATGATGACAACATAAAAATGGTACATTACCATTTGCGGGATACGTTATTAAAAAGTATACTATAAACAAATAACTGAATGAATTTGGATAGTGCGTTATTTTCGGTAAACTGTTTGTTGCCGCGGACAAGCCGGACACGCTTTTGGGCAGAGAGCTTGCAGAGCTTTTGCAGCAGCCTCCAAAGGCTGGTTTATATAATTATTATGTTTATATAAGGAGTAGAAAAACATGAAAACACTGATAGTTTACGGAAGCACATACGGGTACGCGGAGGAGTGCGTGCAAAGACTCGCAAAGGCGCTGAACGGCGAAGTGACCTTGGTCAACGCGGAGAAGGAGAGCATACCCGGTGTATCGGGCTTTGACGCCGTTATCGCCGGCGGGTCAGTCTATATGGGGCAGGTGCAGAAGGGCGTAAAGAAGTTCTTGGAGGATAACGCGGAGGAACTGTCGGGCAAGAAGCTGGGGCTGTTCCTGTGCTGCGGGCTCCCTGAAAACTTTGAGCAGAACGCTAAGAACATATTCCCCGAAGCGCTTCGTGAAAAAGCCGCCGCTGTTGAATGCTTCGGCGGAGAGCTGCGCACCGAGAAGATGAAGTTCATACACAGAACGATAACGAACATGATGAAAAAGGCGAATGAAAAGGAAGGCAAGGAAGGCGCGATGCCGATGCCGGAGAACATAACAAAGCTTGCGCAAATTATGAACGCTTAAGGTGCTGCGCCGCCTATAAATAAATGAAAGTGACGGTATATGCACTTTAAAGAAGCCAAAGGTATATTATCCTCTTCAAACGGTATGAACGTATACCGCGGGTGCACGCACGGCTGTATATATTGCGACTCGCGGAGCGCCTGCTACCGTATGGATCACGACTTTGAGGACGCGGAAGTTAAATCTAACGCGCCTCTGCTTGTGGAGCGGGCGCTGAAGTCAAAGCGGAAAAAGTGCATGATAGGAACGGGATCGATGTGCGACCCGTACATGCATATTGAAGAGGAGCAGAGGATAACGCGCAGTTGCCTTGAGCTTATCGACAGGTACGGATTCGGGGCGACGGTGATAACGAAGTCGGACAGAATACTGCGCGACCTTAACTTACTCAAATCCATAAACGCAAAGACGAAGTGCGTAGTACAAGTAACGCTGACTACGCTGGACGAGGAATTGTGCAGCATACTCGAACCCAACGTATGTACGACTAAAGCTCGAGTAAATGTGCTTAAAGTCATGCGGGACAACGGCATACCCACCGTAGTATGGCTATCGCCTATACTGCCGTTTATAAACGACACCGAAGAAAACTTAAACGGCCTCATAGATTACTGCGTTGAAGCGGGAGTATACGGCATACTTTGCTTCGGCATGGGGCTGACGCTGCGCGAGGGCAACCGGGAGTATTTCTACAAAAAGCTGGACGAGCATTTTCCCGGCCTTAGGCGGCGCTATGAAATTATGTACGGCGACGCTTACGAATGCTTAAGCGGCGACAACGAACGGCTGATGCGCATATTTAAAGAAAGGTGTAATGAGCACGGTATTGTATGCGACAGCAAAGCTATATTCGAGTATCTGCGGGCGTTTGAGGACAAGCGCGCGCCCGAGCAGATAAGCATGTTCTAATTATCGCCGTAATGCCGCTTTATCATGTCTATGATTTCCTCCAGCGTAAGGCCCAGCGATTTGTAATACTCAATATCCTTCTTTATCTTTTCTTCCGCCATGCTGCTGCGCTTTGAATCAAGGTCGTGCGGCTGCAAAGGGGCGACGAAGCACCCCTTGCCTGCCATCGTGTATATGAAGCCTCTGCGCTCGAGCTCCTCCCACGCTTTTTTTATTGTTATTACGCTGATGCGCAGCTCTTTGGCTACCGTCCTTATGGGCGGCAGGCAGTAATCGCGCCCAAGCTCCCCTTTTATAATCTGGGAGCTTATCTGCTCGAATATCTGCTGATATATTGGTTTGTTGGACGTATTGTTAATTACAATGTTCATACAGCCTACAGATCTATTTTCTCAAAGTTCTTAACGGATTTTTTATATGCAAACACATTCAGCAGCGCGAATATTACAATGCCGGCTATCAGCACGGGAAGCTGCGCAGGTATATTCCCTACGCCGTCGAGGAGCTTTAAAGCCGGAACGAACAGCATCACCATTTCAACACCCGCGGCAAACAGCACTGAGGCGATCATCGCCGCTATCATAGGCAGGCCTATCTTGTATGCGGTGCTATAAAAAAGAGGGAAATATACGGCGTTGAATATTGCAAACATTACGAACACACAGCCGATATACGTCACGTTAGGGTCAAGCAGAAAGTTGCCCTTGGGATAAAGCACAAGGTTTATCACTGAAAACACCGCGGTTACAATTATCTGCATTACCTCGAGTATTACGATGGATATCATACGAGCTTTTACTATATCGCTCCTTTTTATCGGCAGCATTGCCGAAAAGCCTATGTCGTTCTGCGCCTTGGCCATAGAGAACAGGTTGGGCAGCGTTGTAAATATAAAGTACATCGGTACTAAAAAGAACACCCATTCGGGTATGAGCAGCAGCGCGCCGAAAAGCAGCACGAGATAGAACAAAGGATGTACAACCAGATGAAACTCTTTATACAGCAGGTTTTTCATATTTCCGCCCCTTTCTTTTCGTGATATATCATTATCTCTTCTATGCTCGGCGGCTCGACAGCGAGCCCTTCGCCGCTATTAAGGTCGGCGGTTCGTATAAGCCCGGCAATGCCAAACGCATGCTCCTTATATGAGATAAATAAAGGCAATAAATCTTTAAGCTGCTCCCGCTTGCCCTGCACCATGCGATACTTGGCAATGAGGTCGTCTTTAGCACAGCTTTCTATTATGAGGCCGTTTTTAATGTACGTTATATAGTCGGCGCATTTTTCAAGGTCGCTGGTGATATGCGTAGAGAAAAGTATGCTGCGCTCGCCTACTTCTATGAGCTCCTGGAACAACCCGAGCAAATCGTCGCGCGCGACAGGGTCTAAGCCGCTCGTAGGCTCGTCGAGCAGTAAGAGTTTTGCGTTGTGCGAAAGCGCGAGCGCAAGCGAATATTTTACGCGCATGCCGTTTGAGAGCTCTTCCACCTTTTTGCTTTCGTCTATTCCGAAGCGCTGTATATACGACTTATAGGTATCGTTGTCCCAGTGCGTGTAGAAACGGCTTGCAACATCAGTGATTTTCCATATCCTGCTCTTGATGTAATAGTCGACGCCGCCGAAAATAAATCCTATCTGCTGCTTTAATTCCAGCTCGTTATGAGTAAAATCCTTTCCGAACATTTTAACTGTGCCGCCGTCTTTCTGCACGAGGTTGAGCATAGACTTCAGCGTCGTAGTCTTGCCCGCGCCGTTGCTGCCTATAAAGCCCATTATATACCCGCTCTCCAGCGAAAAGGAAACGTCCTTTAAGGCGAACTTCTCATACTTTTTACATAAGTTTTCAACCGATAATATCTCCATTTAACAGATTAACCTCCAAAACTGTGTATACCGTATATGCACAATGTATCACTTGGTATTGCTTATGTCAAGTAATGTTTTAATATTTTTCACCTAAAAACCGGCTCGGCAAAAATGTTTCTGTAAAAACTCGAAATCGTATATAATATCCAAAAGGGGGCGTGAATATGGCAGAGATGGTAAAGATACTGGGAATAACGGGGAGCTTAAGGCGCGGTTCATACAATATGGCGGCACTTAAGGCTGCTAATGAGCTGCTGCCCGAAGGAGCCAGTATGGAGATAGCGGACCTGTCGGCGATACCGCTGCTTAACGAGGACGAAGAGGCAAAGGGCATTCCCGTCGCGGCGGAAGAATTCAGGCGCTGCGTCAAAGAAGCCGACGCGCTGCTGATAAGCACGCCGGAATACAATTATTCGATACCGCCCGCGCTGAAAAACGCGCTCGACTGGGCTTCGCGCGGCGACGACGCGCCCGTGCATGGCAAGCCTGGTGCGATAATGAGCGCTTCGCCGGGGCTATTGGGCGGCTCGAGGGCGCAGTACCAGTTAAGGCAGATGTGCGTGGCGCTGGACGTTAAAGTGCTGAATAAGCCCGAGGTGTTTATTAGCGGCGCGCACCTAAAGTTCGACGATAACGGCAACCTTAAGGACGAGCGTACAAAGAGGGCTATAGCAAAGCTGCTCAAGGCGCTTGTGGATTTTGCAAAGGCTTAATATTCATTTTGGAGGGTAGTGCTTGAAAGCGTGTTTGATAACAGCGGCGGCCCTGCTTGCATTGCTGCTAGCGGGTTGCTCGCAGCAGTCGGTTATTGCAAGCTCCGCGCCGACGCAGGCGGAAACGCCGGCGCCTTCTTTGAAGGCTACTTTGCCGCCCTCTCCTACGCCCGTAAAGACGACGCAGCCCGAGCCTGAGCCTACGCCCGAAGAAAAGGGCAAGGTGGTGATAGCGGACGGTTTTTATTACATTGAACTCAGCGACGAGATAAAGGAAAGGATAACGGGACTGAGCTATCCGGCGGACGGTACCGATTGCAAGATAAGTTATGACGACCTAAATTACATTAAGCTGAAGCACTACGACTTTGAAGGCCGCGTACACGGCGGCGAGCTGATAGTAAACAAGGCGCTGGCCGACGAGGTGACGAATATATTCTACGAGCTGTATAAGGGGAAATACCCCTTGACCTCGGTCAAGCTGGTTGACGATTTCGGGCAGCCGGGCGACGACACGCTTTCGATGGAAGCGAACAACACGTCCGCGTTCTGCTACCGCACGGTGTTCGGCGGGGGACATCTCTCGCGCCACAGCTACGGCGCGGCAATAGATATAAATCCGCTGTATAACCCTTACCTCGACGACGGCAGGATAGCGCCTTTAACCGGCGCGCCGTACGCCGACCGTGCGAAGGACTTCCCCGGCAAGATAGACCATAGTGACCTCGCGTATAAGCTGTTTAAAAAGTACGGCTGGGAATGGGGCGGAGACTGGAGAGGCGACAAGGATTATCAGCATTTCTCGAAAGACTTAGGATACTAGGCCGGCACTAAACTATCAAGGATTTAACCCGACGAAGAATAATTGTACGAGGACGGTGTGCGGGAAGTGGAAGAGGAGATAGAAAAGCTCGGCAGGAAGAAGTAGTGCTCGCCATTTCACTGAGCGATTCGGCGCGATATAGCGTAAATTAAAACCGGGAACAGCGGTGCGCCCGGTTTTTATACGTGGCTTCTGGCAAGCCGTGAGTCTTGGCGGGGTAAAAATCGGGGTCCCCGACAAGTCGTAAGGCTTGGTGGGGTGAAGCCGTTAAGCGCGGGACGAATAGTATTTCTTAACCGCACCGAAGAACGCGTCGATATTCTCCCAGCTTGAGGTGGGAGGTATATCACAGCCCGACGATATAACGAAGTTTTTATAGCCGCCGCATTTTTCCAGCAGCTGTGTCGTTTCGCGGCTTATCGACTCGGGAGTGCCGTTCTTGAACTGGCCTGCGGGGTCTATGTTGCCCATCGCGATTTTATCCTGCGGGAATATTCTTAGCACTTCCAGCATGGACACGGCGTTACCGAAATGATACATGTCAGCTCCTGTTTTCAGTATCGAATCTATGAGCCTTATGGTTGAGTTGCCGCAGTTGTGGTATACGACCGCGAAGCTGTCGCTCTTTACGGCGTCGGCTATGCGGCGGATATACGGCGTTGAGAACTCTTCGCAAAGTTCGGGGGAGAGCAGTCCGGCAAGCGGCTCCGCAATTACTACTCCGTCCGCGCCCGCCTCTTTATATGCCGAAGCGTATTTGATAAGGAATTGCGTGGTCTTCTCGAGAGTGATATGCACCATTTCCGGCTCTTCATAAAACGCTATCATCGCCTCCGATACGCCGATAAGCCTGCCGGCGAGAGAGAGCGAACCTATTATGCCCGACAGCACCGGCCGGTCGGTTATCTTGCGCTTTGCTTTCGCTATCGACTCGATATATAACGCTATCCTGCCCTTGTCCGTGCCCGGCACGGCGAGCGCTTCCGCGCTTTCTTTGCTTGTGACGATGCTCCCGAGTACCGAGGGTACCTCGTCGGGTGAAAAGCGTACGTTGGAGCCGAACGCTTCGGCCTCTACGGAGAGGTCCATCATGCTGACCGCCGCCGCCGCGTCAGTGCACTGCGCTACAAGCCTCATGCCTTCCGAAATAGTGTCGCTGCTTGCAATAAGCTTGTCTACCCCTATGTTCAAAAGCTGCACCGCAGGATATGACAGTATAGGCAGCGGCTTTTTTGCTTTTGCCTCAAGAAGTTCTTCAATCCATTTTTTCATGTCCATAATCAAGCTACCTGTCCTTACTTTATTGTTAATGCGGGTTCCCAAAAAAGCCGTGAGGCTTTTTAGGGTGTAAATACGGGGTCCCCAAAAAGTCGTGAGGCTTTTTGGGGTGTAGATATAATAGTATAACCAAACAAGGCATGATTCTTGTAAAAATAAACGGTTTTTTGGAAAAAAGTCTTCCCGCTATAAAATTCGTATAATATAAAAGTACGTATAAACGGCTTTATATTTATGATACAAAATGCGCCGCTGCAGCGCTATAAAGGAAATTACAAGAAAAATGAAGCTAATATATTGACAGAATGAGGGGGAGAATGTTATAATTGCACAAACTGAATACACTGGTTACAGCAACATTCATAACACCATTCACAGTACCATTAAGAGTAAACGGCAAACTCACCGAAAGGTGGGGACGCAAAGCACGAAGTCTAAAGTTTTATAACTATGACCGTTCGGCTGCCTCTTTCCATTGAGGCAGCCTTTTATTTTTCTCGGATAAGGCATGGTGTTAAAGGGGACAGCAACTTTTCAGTGTGAAAAGGAGGAAATGTATGAGAACAAAGAGGATTTTATCGATTCTGCTGGTAGTGGCAATGATAGTGACGCTTTTCCCGGTAACAGCGTTGGCGGGGTCTTCTCTAACAACAAACGTAAAGACACTTGATGAAAACGGGAATTCTAGCAGTGAGACGGGCGGCAGTGTCAGTTATTATGAATTTTGGGCATTCGGCTCATATTGGAGTATATCCGCAAATGCCAGCAGTGGCTACTTTTTTGACCATTGGGAAGGCGACTTATCGGGATCTGATCCGTCACGGAACCTGAAGCAAGACGGGAATAAAACCGTAACAGCGGTGTTTAGAAAATACTACACGCTGTCTCTTTCTGCGGGTGACAATGGTACGCTCGTTTCTCCCGGACTGGTAGATAGGTATTACAAACCTAATCAGAAAGCGTCTATCGGATGGGCGAATCCAACTAGCACTAATTGGTATCACTATGAATTTGCAGGATGGCGGGATAACAACAATCCATCAGCTCCGTTGCTGGACAGATGGGCCGAAATTACTATGAACGCTAATAAATCTTATACTGCGATATTCAAAGGCCTTAAGAATTGGAAACTGACGGTTATTGTGAAAGACAACCTCGGTGGAAATCTCGGCAAAAACATTGACGGATATTATGAATTCGGCAGCGAGGTTGATTTGAGGGCAGCCGATCCGACGCCGGATTCGGCGAACGGGTATAGATTTGACCACTGGGAAGAGATAGTAGACGGAAAGTGGAAGGAATGCGGCCCAATTGTGACTTCAGGAGAAGTGAATAAATTCTGTGCGGTGTTTACACTTAAAAATTATACAGTAACGTATAAAGACAGTCAGGGTGATACTCTCGGCACGGAAACGGTGCAGCATGGCAGCAAGATTACAAAGACGGCCAATAGTTTCACTTATGACTTGGGCGAGCGTCCCGCGAGTAGCCAGCCTTGGGTAGGGCAGACAATCACTGGCGATACGACGATCAAAGTGAACACGGAATATAGGATAATATTTGATCCGAACGGCGGCACGATTACAAGCGGTAACTCCGAACAATGGGTAGCGTACGGGCAAGATGCATTGGAGCCGGCTGTACAACCACCTACAGGGAAGCATTTTTCTTCTCCGAAATGGGACGGTTTGTTTACTAACGTTACAGCTGCGAAAACAGTGAAGGCACAGTATGAAGACAATATATATACAGTTTCGTTTATAGATCAGAACGGTAATAATTTTGGTACACCTCAAAATGTAGCACACGGGCAAAACGCGGTCAAACCTGCGCTTCCTGATGGCACACGATATGATGCAAGTGACACTGCCTGGGAAACCCAGTTGCTTAACGTAACTGGAGACAGGAAAATTACCGTAGCGCTCGACTACAAAGTAACGTTCAACCCGAATGGCGGAACGGCTACGAGTGGAGATGTGGAGCAGTGGGTTCATTGGGGTGAAGATGCAACGCCTCCGACGGTAGTCGCGCCTATGGGGTATAAATTTGCAGTACCAAACTGGAATCTGGCGTATACAAACATTAAAGCGGTTACTGAAGTTGTTGCACAATGGCAAAAGGAAGAATACACAGTAACATACAACCCCGGAACAGTCGGGATGCTGAACCCAGGAACGAGCACGACGGAAAAGGTACTATTTGAAGATTGCCCGAAGGCAGTGCCAGAAGCGACATATTATGATTCGACTCTTGTACCGGGCATAAAAGTACCGCTCGGATATAAATTCCTCGGATGGAGCAGCGATGGAGGAAGCACAATACTTACAAAAGCGCAGGTGGAATCAACCGCAATCAAGGGCGATACCACATATGTTGCGCAGTTCGAATATAAAGGAAACATGATCCTAACGATCAACGTCGTTACAAACGGAGTTCCGTCAAACGACGGAGGCGTGGTGACGTCTAGCCTGGGATTATCAATACCGTATCCTCAGACGACGAAGATAACACAATCGCCGAAGGATGGTTACAAGTTTGTAAAATATAACATAGATAGTGTTGATAAAACATGGAGTCCGATATGGATACCAATGGATGGGCATAAGGTGCTTACAGCATACTATGAGAGCATTTCATATACCGTGTCATATGATGCAAACGGCGGAGACGGTGCTCCGATGGCTGACAGCTCGCATCTGTACGGCATTGATAAAAAGCTGTCCAAGAACACGTATACCTTGGCAGGGTGTAAGTTTGACGGATGGGCGACTAGTCCGGACGGTCCAGTGGTATATGACGATGAAGAGTCGGTTAAAAACCTTTCTACAGTAGATGGAGGTAAGGTCACACTGTATGCAAAATGGAGCGTAACCGGTGTAAGCGTTGTGGGATATGACGGAGTATACGACGGAAACTATCACAGTGTCGAGGTTAAAGGCGATCTAACGGGCGCTACAGTTACATACAGTACCGACGGCGGTCTGACCTACGGTAGTGACATCCCTGAATATAAAGATGTGACTTCTGTAGGCGGTGAGGAAGTATTCGTTAAAGTCGCAAGAACAAACGCTCAGCCTTTCATAGGTTCGGCATTTGTGAAGATAACGAAGGCTTCGCTTAAGGTAACCGCGGACAACAAGACGATAATATACGGCGGCTTGTCCCCGATGTTTACGGCAACTTACGACGGGTTTATAACGGGTCAGGATGAATCCGTGCTGGGCGGCACGCTGGCGTTCAGCA
>JAEZIZ010000093.1 GCA_023415915.1 Bacillota bacterium
AAGCCTTGAGTAAATGATTAATCAAGGCCTCGCTTTAAACATATTACTTATGCAGTTTTTTTTAGAAAAGGAAAAGGGAAACGAATATGCTGCGTTTATTCAAAGCCCGGCGCAGCGCCGGACTAATTTTTCCGGTTGAGCATGTATTCGGCGAGCGACTTTAAGTCCTGCGCCTTTTCTCCGAAACAATCAAGAGCCTTTATGGCTTCGCCGGTCTTTTGCCGTGCTATCTCCATCGATCTGTCTATGCCGTAAAGCCGCACAAACGTTTGTTTGTCGGTGTGAGTATCCTTGCCCGGCGTTTTACCGAGGCTGTCTGCGGTGCCGGTCATGTCGAGTATATCGTCTACAAGCTGAAACACGAGCCCTATGCATCCGCCGTACGTCGCAAGCGCGCTTAGATCTTCGCGCGTTGCCCTGTACAGCGCGGCGCCCGATGTTACGGAAGCTTTTATCAGCGCCGCGGTTTTGCGCTCGTGTATGTACTCCAAAACGTCCGCGCCCTGCTGCGTTCCCTCAAACGCTATATCCGCAGCCTGGCCGGCTATCATGCCCTTTACGCCCGCCGCTGCCGCTATCGTCTCCATTGCGGCGACGTAGTCAAGCCCGGCGTCTTTGTTATTAAGCGCGCGCTTCAGCATAACCTCAAACGCGCAGTTTAAAAGTCCGTCTCCCGCGAGTATCGCGTAAGCCTCGCCGAAAACTACGTGGTTTGTAGGCTTGCCGCGGCGCAGTTCGTCGTTGTCCATCGCGGGCAGGTCGTCGTGTATGAGCGAGTATGTGTGTATCATCTCTATCGCGCAGGCTATATCGAGCGCAGCCGCCTCGTCACCGAACATGCCGGCCGTAAGCAGGCACATTACCGGGCGCAGGCGCTTTCCTCCTGCCATAAGGCTGTACATCATGGCGTCCTTTAATATGCCGTTTTCGCACGACGCTTCCATAAGCTCTACAAGCCGCAGGTTTACCGATGTTCTAAGGCGCTCGACGCGCTTCAGTAATTCATTCACCGTCTTTTGCCTCGGTCTCAAGTATCTCTATTTTTGAACGCAGCTTGTCAAGCCTGCTCATAAGCGAATTCGCAAGCTTTATGCCGTCCGCGTACAATTCCATGCTCTTATCTATTCCCTCTTCGCCCGACTGCAGCCTTGAGGATATATCCTCTAATTTCTGCATGTCCTTTTCAAATTCCCCCATATCGTCAATCCTTTCTTCTTACCGCGACTCTTCCGTCCGAGAACTCGATCTCCATATCGGCGGATGCGTTTTTGCTTGAGGTAACGACGTTATTGCTTTCATTGAAAACTATAGCGTAGCCGCGCTTTAACACGTTGCGCGGATTAAGGCTTTCAAGGTTGTCTATGAATCTTTTAAGTGAAAGCTCATGCCTTTCAAGCGACGACAGCAGCGTTTGTTTCATAAGAACGCGGCAGGACGTTATGTTTTCCTTTGCATTTTGCAGCTTAAGGCTAAAAGGGTACGACGCTATAATGCTCTTAAGCAGCGCGGTTTTCCCTTCGTAATCGTCAAGCAGCGCCGATAAGTTTTTATGAAGCTGCGCCTTATAGCTTACGAGGTATTCTACGAGAGCCTGCTTGTCCTTTACTACCAGCTCCGCCGCAGCCGACGGCGTGGGAGCGCGAAGGTCCGCAGCCATATCGCACAGCGTATAATCGGTCTCGTGTCCTACCGCCGAAACAACGGGTATTTCCGATTCATAGACTGCTCTTGCCACGATCTCTTCGTTGAAAGCGAAAAGGTCTTCAAACGAGCCGCCTCCCCTGCCTACGATTATCACGTCTACGTCGCGCGATTGGTTGAAATGCCGTATGCCCTCGCATATCTGCCGGGCGGCGTCCTGGCCCTGCACCTGCACCGGGTACACTTTTATGTTTATTCCCTCGAACCTGCGCGTGGCAACGACTATTATATCGTGCATCACCGCGCCCGACGACGACGTGACTACGCCGAGCCGCAGAGGAAATTTCGGCAGCGGCTTTTTATGAGAAACGTCGAACAGCCCTTCGTTACAAAGCTTTTTCTTTGTGTGCTCAAAGCGCGCAAAAAGGTCTCCTACGCCCTGCAGGCTCGCAGCCGTAGCGATAAACTGCACCGCGCCCGTTTTCCTGTAAAAAACTATTCTGCCTGTTATTTGTACGAGCGCTCCGTCAGAGATGACCCCGCTGTCTTCGTTGTCAAGAAAATCGTGCATTACGCAGTTTATCATGCTGTCTTCGTCTTTCAGGGAAAAGAAAGCATGCCCGACAGAAGACATGCTAAAATTCGTTACTTCTCCCACTACGGACACGCTGCTTAAAAACGGGTCCTTCCAAAGCTTGCGGTTTATATATTCGCTTATCTGCGAAACGCTGAAAACCGGCTCAGACATGTGAAAGCGCTGCCTCTATCGTGTTCTCAAGAAGCATCGTTATAGTCATTGGCCCTACGCCGCCGGGAACAGGAGTGATGAACGAAGCTTTTTTTGCCGCTTCCTCAAACAACACGTCCCCTTTCAGCTTGCCGTCGACCTTGGTTGTGCCCACGTCTATAACCACCGCGCCCGGCTTTATAAATTCTCCCGTTATAAGCCCCGGCTTGCCTATGGCGGCAACGAGTATATCCGCACGGGCGCATACGGCTGCAAGATCCTTTGTGCGCGAATGGCACATTGTGACCGTTGCGTTTTCATTTAGCAGCAGCATCGCGGCGGGCTTGCCCACCATGGCGCTCCTGCCTACGACTACTGCCTGCTTGCCGCTTATTTCGGTGCCGGTACTTTTTATCATTTTTATCACGCCTTTGGGAGTGCAAGGAAGGAACCCCTTTTCGCCTACAAAAAGCCTTCCCGCCGTTACCACGTGAAGCCCGTCAACGTCTTTATCCGGGTCTACGGCGCGCAATACGTTGCGCTCGTCTATATGCTTTGGCAAAGGAAGCTGCACGAGTATGCCGTGAATACTTGGGTTGCTGTTAAGCTCTTTAACGATGGATATCACCTGCTGCTCGCTCGTATCCGCGCTGAGCCGGTGTACCAAAGAGTATATGCCTACTTCCTCGCACGCTTTTTCCTTGTTGCGCACATATACTGCCGACGCCGGATCGTCGCCTACGAGTATTACTGCAAGCCCGGGCGTTACCCCTTTTTGCTTAAGCCCATCTGCTTTCTTTTTCAGTTCCTCGCGTATGCTCAGTGATAGAGCCTTTCCGTCAATTATGTTCAATTTTGTGCTCCTTTTCTACCCCAAAAAGGGGACCCCTTTGTATAAAATCTCCGCCGCAAGCGCAAGGCCGCAGGCGTTGTCTGCACTGTATTCTTTATCAGCGATAATGCACTCAAATCCGTTTTTACCGCAAACGTCCAGCAATTTTTCCCTTATTATTCTATTACAAATCACGCCGCCTGTAAAAACAAACTTTTTGATATTCGTATACTGGGCTGCGTTAATTACCAGCCGCGCCAGCGTCTCTCCCGCGCAGTCTATAACGCCGCTGAAAACAAACGAGCGCTCCGCACCCTCTTCTAGGAGCCGCTTCGCCTGAGCCTCCGCGCCCGAAAGGTTGGCAAAGAGCCCATTCACATTTACGGAAAGCTTTGCGCCGCCTGGTGAATATAGCTTTTCCATATCGGCGCCTGCGGGAAACTTAAGCCCCGCCGCTACGCCTGTCCTGTCTATAAGCTGTCCGCACGTTATGTCTAAAGTGCCCCCTATCTCGGTTATCCCGGTAATGACGCTGCCGCTTACGCTGACACGCAGCATGTCGAGAGTACCGCCCGACGCGTGAACTGCGCAGCAGTCTCCTTCAAACGCAGCTCCGCCCAAAAAAGCGGAATATATGTGCCCGTGCTGGTGCGTAAGCGCGTAATAATTTGCGCCTAGAGCCGACGCGCAAAGCATAGCCGCCGATTCGCCGACGCAAAAAACGGGCATATACGAATCGTCCCTGGGGCGCGGCTTTTCGCTGCACGCGACGCCCTTTATGTTATATTTTAGCATCGGGTATTGTGAAAGTATGGACTTTAAGTTCTTCACATGCTGAAAAACCGCCTCGGATTGTCTAAGGCCCCGCGCGCCCTTTTCGACGCTCAGCATTATTCGTTTATCGTATAGTACCCTGCCGCCGGAAACAACGGCTATTGAAGTTGTGTAGCAGCTCGTGTCAAAAGCAAGGAAGCACTCATCCTTCATCGGACTGACCTTCTTTTGAGACCAGTACGCCGGCCAGCACGCCGTTTACAAATTTGGACGACTTGTCGGTCGAATATTTTTTAGCCAGCTCAACGCATTCGTTAATGGTAATACTCGGATGTATGTCCTCAATATATTCAATTTCGCATACTCCGAGCCGCAGTATCGACAGGTCCACCTTGGACATATGCCCTATGTTCCAGCCTTTTGAGTTCTTCTGTATAAGAGAGTCTATCGCTTCCTTGTTCGCTTTAAATTTCTCAATAACGCCCGAAACGTAATCCCAGGCGTTTTCGTTCATTCCCTTATCAAAACAATCCCGCATAACGTCCATCGTAGCGGGATTGAATTCTCCGTTTATTGAATACTCATAAAACAGCCTGAACGCCGTATCCCTTGCCGACCGTCTGCTCAAAACTACCTCCGCATATCATTTGAAAACGTCGGGCAATATTCTGTCCAATATTTCAAAAAGCTTTTTCTTGTATTTATTATTAGAACCAAAAAAGACGCCTATACCTACGCAGATTGCCAAAAACAGCGTAGCAAAAAAACCTGCCCAGAGTATGAGCGCTCCTACGAAAAAACCGATGCAGCCTCCGGTTATTACGCCTCTATGAGCTTTGAAAAACTTAGCGAACCCGCTGTTATTCTGCTCGGACACTATTCTACACGCGCCTTTACGACCTGCGACGTCTTCTCGACAAGCAGGGTTATTTTATTTACTTCTATACCTGAGAGCACCTCTATATGCTCCTTAAGGCTTGTCTGCAATGAGAGTAAAATTTCAGGGATGTTGGCGCCTTCAGCTATTGCGATCCTCGCAACTATGTTTGCTTTTGCGTCCTTCATTCTGATAGACGCCTTTACGTTTCTTACCGCTTCGTGAGACGATATATGGCGCATCGCCATCTCTTCAATAGCGCTTATCGAAATGAATACTGCGCCGAGCCCGGTCGTTTTAATAAGCGCGGATTTCGGCTTGCGCTTGCGTATGCCGTAAAACATAAGAAGAAGGCTCAAAAGCACGACAGTCACGACGATAATCGATACGGCGAGTCGAACAATGTTATCGCCGTAAAGCTGCGCGACCCAGAACTTGGGCCATTCGATATTGATAAGCCCCCATGCCATGCCCAGCGTTATTACTGAGACAAACAGCACAAGGAGAATGTATATGGTCAGTAAGAACCGCATGAAAATCCGCATTACGTTTTTCCCCCGTATATCTTCGCGCCCCAAAGCAAGGCTTTTGGGCGTTTATAGGTCCGGCTCAGTGGACGCGCTTTGTGTCCTCCGCCGGGGCTTTGCTTATGCGCACTCCCTGGATATGTATATTTGTTTCGACGACTCTTAGGCCCGTCATCGTTTCGACCGCCTTGGCGACGTTAGCCTGTATGTTCTTGCACATCGCAGGTATATCGCAGCCGTACTCCACAATGACAAAAAGATCGACGGCACATTCTTCCTTGCCAACCTCGACCTTAACGCCCTTTGTCAGATTTTTTCTGCCGAGCAGTTCGGCAAGCCCTCCCGAGAACCCGCCGCTCATGCCGGCAACGCCTTCGATCTCCACCGTTGCAAGCCCGGCAATCGTAGCTACAACGTCGTTGGCGAAGGATATGCTGCCGTTCTGTTCCTCTCGCGTATTCATATCGTTTGTGCTCAAATATACCACCTCTTCTTATCCGTTAGATAATTATAACAGATGGGGCAGCTGAATACAATCAA
>JAEZIZ010000118.1 GCA_023415915.1 Bacillota bacterium
TAAATCATCCAGATTCACGATCTCAAGTGTTTTTCTGTTCTCTTCATTCTTGTTAAGCAACCTCAATCACCCTATTTCATTGTACCAAAAAAACCAGCTCTACGCTGGCTTTTTTGACAGTCTGAGAACGCCAAAAGGCGTACTTTCAGTGTGTTGACTAATAATGTAGAATGACGTTAAGAGGAAGCGAGACTGCCGGCTGCGTAGCGGGCGAGAATATTAAAGCCACAGTCTTTTAAAAGATTCCTCGCTTAACGCTCGGAATGACAAAAGGGGGCTTTAGCCGCTTCACAACGTCATGTTCCGCAGAGGCGCGCTCTTGACGAGCTAACGCTGCTGCGGCAAGCTTGCTTCCTTATCCAATTTCTTCAGCTTTTTGAGGAACGATATGCTCATAAGCACCGCCGCTATCGTGCTTATGAAGTCGGCGGCGGGTTGAGCGTATATCATGCCCTCCAGCTGCATGAGGCTGTTAAGAAGCAGCAGCAGCGGCACGTATATCAGCAGCTGCCGCCCCAGCGAAAGCAGAAACGCACGAAGCGCTAGGCCTGCCGCCTGGAACGTGCTCATAAAAGTCATCTGCAAGCCTATGAAGGGCAGACCCAGCGAAAACGCTTTTAGGAACTTTACGCCCGCTTCCACAGTCTCCGGCTCGCCCGCTATAAAAAGACTCACTATCTCTTTGGGGCAAAGCTGGAATACTATCATGAATATCACGGCGAGCGCCGTACTGTAAAGCGCCGTTACCTTTATGCCCTGCGAGAGGCGGCGGTAATGCTTCGCGCCGAAGTTGTATCCCGCGAACGGCTGAAACCCCTGCACCAGCCCTATTATAAGCATGACGCACGTACTGTTTATCCTCTGGTTTATGCCGAACCCCGCCACCACGTCGTCGCCGTAACCTGCGGCAAATACGTTTCCCAGTATAAACGACAAGCTCATTATAAGATTCGAAAGCGCAGCGGGCAGCCCTATCTCGAAAGTCTGACCGTATATACGCCTTGAGGGACGGAAGTGCTTCGGCTGTATCGATAGCACCGTTTTTCCCTTTATAAAATGCAGCAGATAATACGCGGTGCCGAGAGCGTTGCCTATCACGGTCGCCCACGCCGCGCCCTCTATGCCCAAGCCAAGCGTGAATATGAAAATGGGGTCGAGTATGATGTTGCTTCCCACGCCTATTATCATGCCCCACATCGCTTTGGCCGTAGCGCCCTCGCTTCTTACAAGCCCCGCGAGCGCCACTTGAAGTATCAGCAGCGGCCCGCAGCCAACGAGTATGCCGAAATAAGCTGCGGTGGGGGCAAACGTTTCCGGGCTGGTGCCTATTATGCTGAGCAGCGGGCCGCGGAATATGAACATTAACGCGGAGAGCACCGCGCCGCCTCCCGCGGCGGTGTATACAGCCACCGTGTTTGCGTGCCACGCCTCCTCAAAGTTGCCCGCTCCGAGCTGCCGCGATATGTAGCTTGCCGCGCCTATGCCGAATATGTTTCCGTACGCGTTTAAAACGAATACCAGCGGTATCGCGAGCGATATTGCCGCGACGAGCTCTTTGTCTCCCAGCATGCCTATATAGAGCGTGTCCGTAAGGTTATACAGTATCTGTACTATTGCAGCGAGCATGGTAGGCAGCGCGAGCCGCACTATTGCGCTTTTTACAGGCGCGTTGCCCATGAGTTTGAGTCTTCTGTCGTCCAATTGGCAAACCTTCTCTCCAGTCAAAAAAAGCTTTAATTCAAACTACTATATTCCCCGCCGGACGTCTTTGTCAATACCGCATATGGATACATCGGTTATACTTCATGTCCTGCGGCGCATAAAAAAGAACGCCGGTAAAAGGCGCTCTGAGACCGTCGGAAAAGTCACTTGCTGTCATTCATAAGGAGTGTAACTACTGAAGAATCTCTTTTTTTTAAGCATCTCCCATGGGATTCCTCGCAAGCTCGGAATGACAAAAGGGAGCTTATCGACACTCTTAAGAACGCCGTATAAAGGCGCTCTAAAGTTTTTTGCGGCTTATTAAAAAAGCATACCGCAGCCTGCTATTCCACCATTATTACGCTGGTGGGGCAGTTATCCGCAGCTTCCTGAGCCGCTTCCTCAAACTCCTCGGGCACTTCGTCGACGTACACTTCCGCAAGCCCGTCTTCCGCCATCCTGAACACCTCCGGACACGTCGCCACGCACTGCTCGCACGCTATACATCCGTCTCTATCTATCTCTGCTTTCATAACCCACCCTTTCAGCCCCTTATAGCTTACGATTAAGGGACATTTATTTTAAAGTCGATACCTATTCTAACCCGCAAGAAAGAGAATATGCAGCGTTTACCTTCCGTTGTTTATATCGATAAGCTCGTAATAAGCGCTGTCGGCGTAATCAAGATATCCCTGCCGCGATAAATAATCGAGAGACTCGGTAAATGCTCCGTCCACCTCTATACGCGCGGGCAAGTCTTTGCTGTAATATATGTAATAGCCCAGCATCATTATCTCTCCCGGCGTCAGGCCTTCCGAGTAATACGCCTCCTCGACGCTTCTTAAGTTATCGTCGGTAGGGTTGGAACACCATTTGCCTACGAGGTCTATCGCGGCTTTTATCCTGTCCTGTTTTTGCTGCGAGTCGAAAAGGTTTATATACGCCGCTCCCTGCTGCGGCAGCGTGCACATCATGCCGCAGAAGTATTCTCCGTCGTCCTCGCCAAGGTTGCTCATCCGTCCGTTTATTATGCCGGCCATCATGTCTGTCTCGTCTTTAAGCTCCGCCCATTCGTCCGCGCCGTAATCCTTAATGCCGGGCCACACTTCCCGGAGCGCTTCAAATTGCGCGCTTGTTATTCTGCCTTCATCGAACATGCCCTTTATCGCGGCCGCCGCTGACATGTCAAGATAATCCCTGCAGTACCCGATAAGCTTATCGTATTCCTTTTGCGCCGCTGCCTGCCCGGGCGGCACTGTGAGCGAAGGCGAAAGCGTAGGGCTGGGCGAGGGCGTAGGGGAAAGCGAAGGCGAAGGGCTGGGCGAAACGGAAGCCGCTGCAGCAGGCGTTACCGCAGCGCTGGGCGAGGGCGGCTCTTCCGTGCCGTAAGGGTCGGTGTCGATGGGGAATATCGAGCATGCGGCAAGGCATGCCGCAGCCGCGGCTGTCAAAAGCAGCGCGATAATTTTTTTCATTGTTTCCTCCTTCACCACCTGACCGTATACCTGTATATTACACTATAATTTCGCATTTTTCAAATATGTCCATCTGTCTTCCGGTCTCGCTTCGTTCGTTTAACGCTTCGGAAAAGGCCTCCAATGTTACTTAATTATCCTGATTAGAAGTATTAATATGGTGGTATATATTACCTAAATTAATATTGTAATACAACCCAGAAAACAGCATGCCGGAGTTTTCTCCGGCTCAGGAGTGTGCATATGAAAAGAACCTATCGTAAAACGGCTGCGTTGCTTTTCGCGCTTGCTCTGGCTTTTGTTATTATGCCTTCGCTTGCGCTGGCGGACGACGCTCCGGAGTGTTACATGGAAGAGCCGCCGGAACAATACCGCAGCGGCGGTATTGTGTCTATGCCGGTAACTTCGGTCCATGACGAGTCGATCATTTCTGTAGAAAAAACGGCTCTCATTCCCGCCTCATATAGGCTCGATGACTCACGGCTGACGCCGGTGAAAAACCAGGATCCATACGGTACCTGCTGGGCGTTCTCTGCCATCGGCTCCGCCGAAAGCATACTGGAATCTGAGGCTTTGGTAAGCGATCCGGATTTTTCGGAATGGCAATTGGCCTATAACGCATACACAAGCGTGGATGGGCAGCCAGCCTTTCATCTTTCGGCCGGCGAGACCCCGTATAATGTCGGCGGTAATGATATTATCGCTGCGGCGATGTTTACGCGCGGAGTGAGCCCTGTCTGGGAATCACAGGTGCCTTATAACAGCGGCACGCCATCTGAGGTATACTCCCCTGAATACACGCTGAAAAGCTGGTCGGTCGGCCACAAGGTATACGACACGCAGGATAACACCGAGTGGAAAACGATGCTGATGGAAAAAGGCGCGCTGTCTGTCAGTTATTTTCACAATCCCGCCTATTGCAATTTCAATGAAACCAGTTACTATAATCCGGAACAGTTGAATTACACCAACCATGCCGTCACATTGGTCGGGTGGGACGATAACTACTCTTACAACAACTTCAGGTACACCCCCGCCGGCAATGGCGCGTGGATCATCAAGAACAGCTGGGGCGATACCTGGGGCGACAATGGATATTTCTATATATCTTACTACGATAAGACTTTGAGCACGGACGCCAGCGCCTTCGAACTTATGCCGAATATAAACGGCGAAAAAATGTATACGCATGATGAGCTCGGTATGCAGATGTCGCTTGTCTTCAACGCCGACGAGACAGTCTATACCAAAAGCGTGTTTACTGCGACCGGCTATGAAAAGCTTAAATCTATCGGCATGTACACCAAGTACGACAACACCGGTTATACAATACAGATACGTACAGCTAATCTGTCAGGCGAGTTTACGGATGCCTGGGGCACGCCTCAGGCCGGAATGTTAGCCAAGGCGGGGTACGCGCGCATTGATCTTGAGAGCTTTGTGCCCCTGTCCGCAGGGCAGAAATATGAGGTAATCGTCAGCTACGTAACCCCCGGTACCGGCACGTATCTGCCGGTCGAGTTTACACCGTCGAGCGTTTACGCAACGGGGCAGTCGTTTTTCTCCACAGATGGTACAACTTGGACCGACTTATACGGGTATTTTCCCCTCGGCCCGTGTGATACCTGTATATTCGCGTTTACCTTACCGGACAGCGTGCCCGAGCGAACGGTAACGTTCTTAACACAGGGCGGCAGCGCGGTCGAGCCCATATCCGTAAGCATCGGCGCATTGCTTCCTGAGCCCCCCGTCCCCAGGAAAACGGGCTTCATGCTTAGCGGCTGGTATAGGGACGCGGCTTGCACGGATAAGTGCCAATGACAGGATACCGAATGCTGACCTGACGCTGTACGCCGGCTGGACGCCATGCCAATATACCGTCTCATTCGATAGCCGTGGCGGCAGCGCATTATCGCCTGCCGTGGTCAACTACGGCGCTTTGGTAAATGCGCCGGGCGAGCCCGTAAGAGAGGGACACCGCTTCCTCGGATGGTATAAGGAGCCGTCCTGTATTAACCCCTGGAATTTTAGTTCAGACACGATGCCGTCCGGCAACGTCACATTATACGCCGGCTGGACGCCATGCCAGTATAATGTCTCTTTCGACAGCCGGGGCGGCAGCGCATTATCGCCCGCCGCGGTCAGCTACGGCGCTTATGTAAAGGCGCCGGGTGAGCCCGCAAGGGAAGGACACCGCTTCCTCGGATGGTATAAGGAACCTTACTGTGCCACCCCCTGGAATTTTAATTTAGACACTATGCCGGCCAACAACATCACACTATACGCCGGCTGGACACTATGCCGTTACACTGTTTCCTTCGACAGCCGGGGCGGCAGCGCGGTAGCCTCGGCGGGGGCCGATTACGGTTCCGCGGTCGTCGAGCCCGCAGCGCCTGCACTTGCAGGCTGCAATTTTGCCGGCTGGTATAGGGAGCCGTACTGCGTCAGCAAGTGGAATTTCGCGTCTGATACTGTGACTGCCGACGTTACGCTCTACGCCAAGTGGGAGCAGCAGCCGCAGACGAACCTGCTCGCGGGCGTCAGCCTCTCATCCGGATACTTAAACCGCGCTTTCTCTCCAGCGGTAGCGAGCTACAAGATAACAATGGGCGAGCACGAGGGGAGCTTCACGCTGACGCCGATAAAACAGTTCGACGGCGCTTCGATGACTATTAACAAACGCGCTCAGTCGAGCTATACCGTCAATCTCGCGAGCGGCAAGAGCGCGAAGATAAGCGTAAAGGTAACTCTTGGCAAAAAGTCGAAGACATACACATTCACCGTAACGAGGCCTAAGTCGTCCAACAACTATTTAAGCTCGCTTACGTCCACCGCTGGTGCATGGAGCCAGGGCTTTGACCCCAATGTATTGAATTATACTCTTACGCTCGATGAAAACACTAAGAGCGTGGCGATTAGAGCGGCCGCGGCGGCGGGTAAAGCGGCGAGAGTATCGCCGGCGTCAAAGAAGATATCGCTTAACAACGGGCAGTCGAAGACGCTGAAGATAACCGTAAGGGCGCAGTCGGGCGCGAGGCGTACATATACGGTAACCGTAGTGCGCGCGCCGTCCACTAACGCCAATCTTAAGTCGCTTAAGGCAAGCGGACTCAGCCCGGGATTCAGCCCAGGTGTTACGCAATATACCGTGGTGCTGCCCGCTAATAAAAGCTCGGCGTCGATATCCGCAAAGGCCGCGGGGTATAAGGCGGCCGTGTACATAGACGGGGCGAAAAAGTCGTCTAAAAAGATAGTGCTGGCGAACGGACAGAGCGCCGTGGTGCGCGTAACCGTCGCGGCGCAGGCGGGTAACAGCAAAGATTACCTTATAACGGTAATAAGGCAGTAAGAGAGGGGAACGCCTCTCTCTTTTTCCAATGATCAAACATACTGCAGCCCATCATGTCCCCTATAGGGAACGGCCACGTTGAGACGGTTGTATTGATAACGCGCAATATGTAGCGAAAACTAATCGCTTGGACACAATATACTGTTATTTTACACATTTAGGGGCTAGAAATTGCCTACTTATCATTGGCAATTAAACGTGATATAATTAGGCTATAATAAAGCCGGAGGTGAGCTTGTGGATTCAAAAATCTGGTATATCCCGGCAAAGAATGACCGCTTGGAAAAGAAAGTCGGAATCTATTGCAGGGTTAGTACGAACGAAAAAGAACAGCTTTATAGTCTCGCAGCACAGATTTCTGCTCTGACTAGAGCGGTTTCGAATGTCATCCAATGGCGGCTGGCAGATGTTTTTATCGATATTGCATCAGCAAAGGGAGATGTTTCTCGCCGTGAATTCGAACGATTGATTAAAGAATGTGAAGCTCACAACATCTCTGTCGTTCTGACAAAAAGCATTAGCAGGTTTGGCAGGGATACCGTTGAGACACTTTCTGCACTTAACAGATTGAAGGCAGCAGGAGTCAGAGTAATATTTGAACAGGAGAATCTGGATACCGATGAGGTTGACAGCAATCTTATGATTTCGGTGATGGAATCTTTTGCTCAAGCTGAAAATGAGAGCCGAAGCGAAAATATCCGCATGGGACTTGCCATGAAAGCCGCAAATGGAACATCTGGACTCTACAAACGAAAGCTGTACGGCTACTCTAAGAATAAGGATGGGGATCTTGTAATTGACAATGAACAGGCTAAGGTTGTGCGGGACATTTTCAGATGGTATCTGGATGGTGCCAGTGTGCTTGGTATCATTAATGAACTATCATACGCAGGTATTCCTTCCCCTACCGGTAAAGAAACGTGGAGCAAACGCTCTATAGAGAAGATACTTGAAAATGAGAAGTACACAGGTACGGTTACACTTTTGGATTCTGCAACACATGAATACGAGTTTCAGATGAAAGAATGTCATTCGCCGATTATAACGGAAAACGAGTTCAGGGCTGTTCAGGAAGAAAAGAAAAAGCGAAGCAATATCGTTACGGACGATGATGGAACGCGGCGAAGTAGTAAGAAATATAGTTCAAAGAGGAAATGACGAAATGAAGTTTGCGAGGTAGATATATTATGAACATAAAGAAAAATCAAATTATCCTGACTGGTGATCGCCCTACAGGTCGATTACACCTTGGTCATTATGTTGGCTCACTAAAACGACGAGTAGAATTACAGAACTCTGGCTTATTTGATGAAATCTATATCCTAATTGCTGATGATCAGGCTTTGACGGATAATGCCGATAACCCTGGAAAGATACGAGACAACATTATAAACGTTGTACTGGATTATCTATCGGTAGGTATTAATCCTGACAAGGCCACAATTTGTGTCCAGTCGGCTCTTCCGGCCCTGCACTCCCTTACCTTTTATTATATGAATCTGGTGACGACTGCACGAGTTTCTCGCAATCCTACGGTAAAGTCGGAGATCCAAATGCGCGGCTTTGTGGATGAAGGATTACCTGTGGGCTTTTTTGCTTATCCAATATCTCAAGCGGCAGATATTACTGCCTTTGATGCCACCGTGGTTCCCGTGGGAGAAGATCAGTTGCCTATGATCGAACAGACACGAGAAATCGTAGAGAAATTCAATAAAACTTACGGAGAAACGTTGGCTCTTCCCAAAGCAATGATACCGGAAAGCGAGACACAACGTCGTCTGCCAGGTGTTGATGGCAAAGCGAAAATGAGCAAATCTCTCAATAACTGCATCTACCTTTCCGATGATACCAAAACTGTCAAAAAGCAGATCAACGGGAAGATGTTTACCGATCCAACTCACCTGAGAATTGAAGACCCTGGACATACGGAAGGAAATGTAGTTTTCACCTATCTGGATGCATTCTGTACTGATGATCATTTTAGAGAATATTTACCGGATTATAAAAATCTGGAGGAAATGAAGGTTCACTATCGCCGTGGCGGCTTGGGAGATGGTACATGCAAAAAGTTTTTGATTAATGTGTTGGAGGAGACTCTTAATCCCATCCGCGCTGAACGTGCAAAATGGGAAGCAAAAATTGATGTTGTTTATGATATTCTTCTCGCAGGTACTGCCAAGGCAAGAGAAACTACAGACGCCACTTTAGCTCGTGTACAAAAGGCTATGCACATCAATTACTTTGGTGATCGCCATATTGTCAATGAGTGGGAAGAACTCTTGAAACGTCCAATGAACCGAGAAAAATAAATCATTTGTTGCTTTATAAAATGAAATAGCCTACTTATATGAAGTGACGGATTAGATGTTGTCAAGAGTATTAACTGAAGAAAAAGCTTGTAAAATTAAGCGTTTTCACGGATTTTGGATTTGTTCCCCAAATAGCCTAAGTATCACACGTTGAGACGGTTGTATTGATGTCACGCACAAAAAATTGATTGGGCTGAAAACCCTTATATATCAATGCTTTTCGCACATATGGGTACGAAACCCAATAATTGTAAACGAGATTTTTTCGCTTCGCGGGAATAAGTCCATAATGACCTTATTTGATAGTTAAGTGGTCGGGTTAGATGTCAGTGCTCGGTGAGTGGTCGGGTTAGATGTCAGCCTTCGCGAGTGGTCGATTTAGA
>JAEZIZ010000028.1 GCA_023415915.1 Bacillota bacterium
CTCCTTTGTAGTTTTAGAAACGGTCGGCGAAACCTTTTCTATTCTACTTTTGGAGGTTCTTCTTTTCAAACGCTAAAGCTATCTGTTCCTCCACACGCTTAGCGTGTGGTTTTTTTATGATAATAAAGGGAGGCATTAGAGCCTCCAATGATAAACGATATTATTAATATGCAAAAGCATGCTATTTGGCTATCCACGAACGTTTCGAGAGCCGCCATAAAGACAGCAGGAAGAACAGCACGCCCGACGCGGCTATTATTATCGCCATCATCCACGGCTCTACGCGCGAATCGCCGAAATACATATATATGCCCTGACTGACGGCGTATTGCTCGCCTGCCGGTGCAGCCGGGCCGGTGAACACCTGCGCCATCGGCGCCGCTGTGAATATCTCGCGCAGCCAGAGGGCGGTGTACGTAAACGGCAGAAATTTCATGAACGTGACGATAGCTTCGGGCAGTACGCCCACCGGCACGTATATGCCCGTTAAGAACCCTATAAGCGTGCCGACTATAGTGCTCAGCGCCGCAAAAGCGTTAACCGACTTGATAAAGCTTGTTATGAAACACACGAACGATGAAAACGCGAATATGCTGAGAAGCAATATGCCGAGTACTTCGAGCATCTCAATGGGAGAGAGCAGCTCTCCGCCCGACGCAACGATATACGCTTCGGATATAGCGAACGCAATAACGTTCATTATAGCGGATATTAATGCGGAAGCCACCATATAGCCCGCCACGAGCTGGCCGCGCTTTAAAGGCGCCACAAAGAAGTCTTTTACGCGCCCACGCGAAACGTCCTCCACCATGGTGCCGTACGCGCCTAGGCTGACTGTAATCGTGCTCACCGAGAGCGTGCCCGCGAGTATCCAAGAGTTGACAAGCCACCCCGCGGTGTCAGCGTCCATGCCTGTTGCCCTAGTTATCTCCTGCACCTGTATGTTGCCGAGAAACAGCGCGTATAGCATGATGATTATTATTATGGCCATCATGGAGAAGAACACCGAAGCTTTGTCCCTGAAAAACAACTTTATATTGCGTGATACAATCATTCCTGCCGCGCTCATCAGCTGACACCCCCTTCGCGTATGGCGTGTCCCGTAAGCGCCATGAACACATCGTCCATGCTGCCCCGCACCACCTCGAACTGGAACACGTGGCTTTCTATCTTTTTGAGCAGTTCGAGCGCTTCCATGCTCGAGCCGCATTTGACTGTTATAAGCCCGCGGTCTTCCTCGTATTTTACGCCCATGGCGTCGAGCTGTTCTTTAAGCCCGCCAATGTTTTTGGGCTGTATTTTCAGATAATCGCTGCTGTATTTAAGGCGCAGCTCTTCGGGAGTACCCTGCGCCGCTATCCTGCCCTTATCTATTATTGCGACTTTGTGGGCGCTGGCGGCCTCCTCCATATAATGCGTCGTCATGAAAACCGTCATGCCCGTGCTTTTCTGCAGATTTTCCACCGTTTCCCATACCTTGAGCCTCGTCTGCGGGTCGAGCCCGGTGGTCGGCTCGTCGAGAAAGAGTATTTTCGGCCTGTGCATCAGCCCGCGCGCCATGTCTACGCGCCGCCTCTGCCCACCCGAGAGCTTGCCGTACCTGCGCCCGAGTATGTCCGTAATGGACACCGCCTCCGCCACTTCCCCGACGCGCTGCTTTATCACGCTGGCAGGAAGGTTATAAAGCCCCGCTCTAGTTTCGAGGTTTTCCCTCACAGTAAGAAGGTCGTCCAGCACCGACTCCTGAAACACCACGCCTATGCACGAGCGCACATGGGCGCTGTCCTTTACCGCGTCGTACCCTGAAACCATGACGCTGCCCGCCGTTATCTCCGTCGTGGAGCAAATGGAATTGATAGTGCTGGATTTGCCCGCGCCGTTAGGCCCCAGAAACGCAAACAGCGTGCCTTCGTCAACGTCGAACGATATCCCGTCCACAGCCAGCACGTCGCCGTACTTTTTCACAAGCCCGTGGACCTCTATGGATTTCGCCAAAATATTCACCTCCAAAATAATCTCACAAAATGCAAAAATATAATTGCATGTGCAGATTATAGCATACGCAACAGCTGACGTGTAGTGTTTTATATCTATATTCCAAAAAATGCAGCGAGGCTTTTATGGACCCCGTTATTTTCACCCCAGCAAGCCTGGCGTCTTGCCGGGGATCCCGTATAAAAAAACCTGCACAGAGCGGTTCCGCGCAGGTTATGTTCATTATGCGTTTACTTTTACTTTGCCAGTATAGCGTCCAGGTTGCTGACAGCGAGAGCGCCCGCCTGCTTCAGCATATCCCGCACTTTTGCCGAATCGGAGCTGCCCACCGCTATGCATATGTAATAGTCTTTGTAAAGTATGTGCAGCCCCGGCGTGCCGAAGAAATATTCGTCGCCTATGCCGTCCGCCGTATCCTGCTCCTCGTCGGCCACGGCGTCCTTCGTCGTCATATAGATGCTCTCCGGCGTATTGAAGTCATTGTCCATAAACGCCGTTTGCGTCAGCGATATCTGTAGAAAGTCGCTCGCGTTTGCCGTTTCATAAAAGCATATCTTCTGGCCCACAGCCTTCTGCTCGGTTTTCTTGCCGTCCTTCACATCGCCTGCGATACCCGCGGCCTCTTCCTTCGATATGAGCTGCTCCGGCTCGATAACGGCCGCCTGGCCTTCGTCCGGAGCCTTGACCGGAGCATCGCTTTTCTGTTCCTCTGCGCCCTGCTGCTCTTGCTGCCCTTGCTGTGCCTGCTGCGCCGGTGCGCTGCCGCCGGGCTGCACCGTCCCCCCCGAGCATGCCGCAAGCGACAACGCCAGTATCAGGGCTATCAATACAGCTGCGATACTTTTCATAAATTTACTCCTTTAATATAGAATAATCACCACATTATAATATCCGTTATATAGCAGCATTATACAATAGTTCCCATATTTTTTCAACCGCCTGTGAATTTACTTACTTATCATATAAGGCTCGAGCGCGCTAATTACCGAGCCCGTAAAGCTGTCAGCCGCGCCCCAATCGAAACCAAACAGGCCTTCGCCTCCGCCTCCGCTCACGCAGTGCACGCGCGTCGCGCCGGTAAAGCTGTCCAAAACCGCCGTTAATGTAAGCCTGTTGCCCGCGCGCATGTAATGCTTTTCAAACACCTGCACTATGCACGCCCCGCACTGCGCCTGTATCTGATACGAGTCTATCATCTCGCCTGTCATGCTGCCGGCTGTTACCGCCTCGTATATCGCGTTTGCCGCCCCGTTGATATCGAGCGACACAAAAAACGTTTCGTTCATACACACCTCTTATAAATCTTAATATTCGCCTAGCCCCTCAGCGCCGCGCGTATTGAGCGGCCATCATATCCGCCAGCCTTTGCTCGGCCTCTTTTACGGCGGAGGCTATGGGGTTTTCCGATACGCGCTCGTAGTAATCATTCGGCCCTTCCGAGGCTCTTGGCATTAGCGCGTCCACAGCCGCCGCGACGTCCGGACTCGCGTTATACCTCACCATATCGGGCGGATAGCCGCACCTTACCGCGTAATGCAGCAGCACCGCCTGTTTAGCGTCGCCCTTTGCCGTCTCCGCTACGCGCAGCGCGTATTGCCTGAACTCTCTGTACCCCTTGGCAGCGCCCTTCAATATCTTCATTGCGCCGTCCAGCTCTTTCTGCTTTTCGGTGCGCGCCACTACAAGCCGGTTGCGGCCCGCGAACAGCAGCAGCGCAATAACGGAGAGAAACAGCGCTGTCGCTATGATATAGCTTGCCGCGCCCTGCTCCGCACTGAAATCGCCCGACAGCACGGAGTAGCCTATGTTATACGCTCCCAGCAGCACTGGCGAAACGCAGCCCGTAAAGAAGTTCCACGCGGCGTGAAATCCAAAAGCGCCCCAAAGGCTGCCGGTACGCAGCGTATAAAGCGCAAACATCGCGCCCATCAGGAATATAAGCAGCAGTTCGGCAGCGCCCAGGCTGCTGCCGGGTATGTGTATCAGCGTAAACGCAAGCGTGCTTATCAGCACTGCCCAAGCGGCGCCGCCCCTGCGCAAAAGCGCCGACATCACGTACCCCCTGAACACTACCTCTTCCGCCGCCGACTGTACGGCGAACGCGCCGAGGTACAGCGCGGCGAGCCATGTTACCCCCTCATACCTTACCGGCGTTGTAAGCAGCACAGGCGCGACGTACAGCGCGAGCAGCACAAAGCCTGTGCAAAAGCCCGCGGCGTAGCGCGCGGCAAAGCGCTCCCTTGCTAGCCCTATTGAGCGCAGCGGCCGTTTCTCTATGAAACGCACGTATATAAGCGTAAACGCTATGAGCAGCGCTTCAAAGTACAGCGAAAACACTATTACTTCCTGCGACGTCAGCAGCCCTGCGGCTTTTAACGGGCTGCCTCCCGCAGCGGCGGCGTATATTAAGCCCGCTATCAGCGAAACGATAAAGTACGACGCGAACACCGCGAGCGTAATGAGCAGTGCAGCCGCCGTGTTCGGAAAAATGTGCGAACATCCCGCGTCGTTAATATATTCCGGCTTGCGTATCATGTACTTCATATATGCTCCTTATATCAGCGATTCTGTGCCGCCAGTACGTCTGCCACAAAGGCTCCCCTATAAGGGGAGCTGTCGCCGCTCCGACTGAAGGGTATGGATAGGGTATCCGCATAAAGTCACATCTACTATATGTTACCATACCGCTGCCGGTAAGTGAATGCTAAAAGCGCGCAAAAAATGAGAGTAAATGCTAAAAAAAGCTATCCGCTGCGCCGCAGGGTGTGGTATACTGTTTAAATCAACTTTTGGGAGCTTGTATGAACAACATTTTTATAGGCATGCTGTTTGTATTTTTGGACTTCAATATCGATTTCGGTACGACACGGGTTGGGCTGATACCCGATTTTATAGGATATATACTAATCGCACAGGGCCTTGCTGAACTTACCGCCGGGAATGACAGGTTCTCGCGCGTGCGCCCTGTCGCCATAGGCATGGCAGTATACACCGCCTTGCTGTACGCCCTCGACCTGTTCGGCATGCTGCTGACTACCGAGCCGCTTTTAATGTTCCTTCTCGGCCTTGCCTCCACCATACTTTCGCTTTACGTCTCATACAGCGTCGTTATGGGCATAAACGACCTCGAGGCGGCGCTGGAGCAGGACCTTAACGCCCGCAGCCTGTACACCGCGTGGACGGTGCTCGCGGTGCTCTCTCTTGCGGTGTATATGCTCTCGCTTTTGCCCGTACTCAGCCTTGTATGCCTCATAGCGGGCTTCATAGTGGGCATAGTGTTCCTCGTAATGCTTAACAGAACGAAGAACCTTTATTACAACGGATAAAAACATAAGCGTAAAAGGAAAACGCTGGCGCACAATGTGCGCCCCTGCGATGCATCTTCCTGCAATTAATACCTGTTATAACAAAAAACGGACGCCGTCGCATCTGTCTCTATGTTTGTTAGTATTGTATTGATACGGTCGGGTAGTATCGCGTATTCATTATGACATTCCTATAATATTATTTCATCTGTTTATCGTCATCTTTCCGTTTCAACGGGTTCGTGTCTATGTATTCCCATATCTCCCGGTAATCATGGTCGTTTCTAATAATGTGGTCGTAAAACGACTTTTGCCATATACATTCCCCCGTTTGTTTTGTAACGTATTCTTTCATTTGCTTAATTATTCTTGAGATCGTAGGGGCGCACACTGTGCGCCCGCTTATATTATCTGCTGTTATCTGCAATATCATATGAATGTGATCGGGCATTACCACGTATTTATCAACTCTTACATTAGGGTAAACAACCGATATGTTATTAATTGCAGTTTCTACAACCAAGCCTGTATTTGAAAGATGAATTTCCTCTCCCGGGAGAATATTATTTAAAGCTGCGTTACTCCAAAACATCTTTCTCTTGTCTTTCACACAAACGGTAATAAAATACGCTCCGGCCTGGCTGTAATCATACTCCTTTAACCTGTTCGGTTTTCGTTCCGGCATATCCATAAAACACCTCGAAAACAAGGCAAAAAGATAAACGCTGGCGCACAATGTGCGCCCCTACGATGCGCCTGCCTGCAATTAATACCTATTATTAAAAACGGACGCCTTTGCGTCCGTCTTTGTTTGCTTATAATGTCTCCTTTGCCTTCTTACTTTACCTTCTCCGGCTCCGTCACCTCTTCGTCGTCTGAAAGCGTCACCTTTTTCATCACCTGCGGCGTTACGGGACGGTCGGAAGAGTCCGTGCTCACGGCGGCTATCTCGTCCACCGTCTCCATGCCCGATACTACCCGCCCGAACGCTGCGTACTGCCCGTCCAAGAACTTCGCGTCTTCGTGCACAATAAAGAACTGCGAACCGGCGGAATCGGGGTCCTGCGCGCGCGCCATAGAAATAACGCCCCGCTCGTGGCTTATCGGGTTGTCAAAGCCATTTCCCTTAAACTCGCCCTTAATGGAATACCCCGGGCCTCCCGCGCCCGTGCCGCGGGGGCACCCGCCCTGTATCATAAACCCGCTTATCACCCTGTGAAATGTAAGTCCGTCGTAATAGCCCTTCGATACGAGGCTTTTAAAGTTCGCCGCAGTATTGGGCGCCGCGTCCGACAGCTCAATCTCTATTTTGCTGCCGTTTTCCATCTCTATAGTTACCATGTTAATCTCCTTCAAACACGTAATGCCACGATTATACCCCAAACGGCGCATGTATAAAAGCGGAAAATCAACCTTTGCGCGGTACGTCCTTGCGCAGTATTATGTCCGTCTGGGGGTCGTCGCCCAGCAGGAACTCATGCGTGCCCACTGCGTAAAACCCGTGCTTCATGTAAAACCGTATCGCGCGCTCGTTCTTTTCCCACACGCCTAGCCAGAGGTACGCTTTACCGCGCAGCCGCGCCTCCCCCAGCGCCCTGTCCATCAGCGCTTTACCGAGGCCTTTGCCTATATGCCGCTTTGATACGTATATCCTCTCCACCTCGAGCGATTGAGGGTCACGTATGTCCGTCTGCGCGCCGCTCTCGTTGAGCTTTAAATAACCCGCCAGTTCGCCGTCCGCAAGCAGCAGGTAAAACGACGTATCTTTATCCGCGAGCTCCTGTCTCATGCGCGCCATGCTAAACGCGGTATTTACATACTTTTTTATGTTCTCCGGCGTGTTCAAAGCCGCGAAAGAATCGATAAACGCCTTGCTCGCGAATACGCGCAGCTCCTTTAAATCTCCCGTAGTGCATCCTTTTATCTCTATGTCCAACTGTCCGGCCCCCAACAAGTATCGGTCAAATGCAATTATACCATATACGAAGCCCTGCACAAACATGTTAAGCAAACATATAGGGCATACTTTACCGCATCTTTGTTCTTTTTTAAGGCGGCCGCAGGCAGTTCCTCGCGCCAATGCCTCTTCCTTCCCGCCTGCCCCGCAAAACAGCCGCATATTCCACGCAAAGCCCGTCGGCGCGGCTAACTTTTCGTATATTCTTCAATAATGTCTCAGATAATAGTAAAGCGGGGCTGTTATGCCCAAAGTCAACGATAAAGGAGAGCATATGTTTCGCAATTCCGCGAAGAAAAAGCAGGAAATCGTGGATACCAGGATCAGCGACATAAACGAGCAGCTTGCGGGCCTTAAGCTGTCGCGCTCGCTCGACGACAACGTAGCGCTGCTTGAAGGGCTGTTTACAGACGTAGACACGCTGCGTACCCGCCGTTTTGCGTGCAACCGTAACGCGTCGCTTAAATACTGCATCGTCTACAGCGAGGGCGTCGTCGATATAACCGTGATCAACGACAATATAATAAAGCCACTTATGCTTTCCGACGCGGCGGAGCCGGGCAGGCGGCTCATAGACACGCTTGCGAGCGGCGTGCTGCAGGTAAACGACGCAAAACCTACCGGCAGCCTTGTGGATATAGTGGAAGGCATATGCTACGGCGACACCGCGCTGCTGGCGGAAGGCGCCGGTCAGGCGCTGATGCTCAATACCAAGAAATTCAAGCAGCGCAACGTTGCCGAGCCCGACAGCGAGAAAACGCTTACCGGGCCGCGCGAAGGCTTTACCGAAACGCTTGAAACGAACCTTTCGCTGCTGCGCCGCAAGGTTAAAACGCACGAACTGAAGATGAAGCTCAAAACGATGGGCAGGCGCACGCGCACGAGCGTATGCGTCTGCTATTTTGACGGCATAGTCAACAAAAAGGTGCTTGCCGAGCTTTACAGGCGGCTTGATAAAGTGGACATCGACGCGGTGCTCGATACCAACTACCTTACGGAGTTCATACGCGATTCAAGGTTCTCTCTGTTCAGGACGATAGGATATACTGAGCGGCCCGACGTAGTAATAGGCAAGCTGCTCGAGGGGCGCATCGCGATACTGGTGGACGGCTCGCCCGCAGCGCTCACTCTTCCCTACCTGTTTATCGAAAACTTTCAGAGCAGCGAGGATTACTACTTAAGCTTCTTCTATACGTCGTTCTCGAGGCTGCTGCGCATGATCGGGCTGCTGTTTACCATAACCGTGCCCGCGTTTTATATCGCGATAGTCGCGTTCCATCGCGAGATGATGCCCACGCAGCTGCTCATCAACATCGCGGCAGAGCGCCAGAACACGCCGCTGCCCGCGGTGGGCGAGGCGTTTGTTATGATAATCATATTCGACATACTGCGGGAAACGGGCGTAAGGATGCCGTCCAACATTGGCCAGGCGCTCAGCATAGTGGGCGCTCTGGTAATAGGCCAGTCCGCCGTAGAAGCTAGGCTTGTAGCCGCTCCCATGATAATCGTCGTGGCTTTCACGGGCATCACCGCGCTGTTAGTACCCAAGCTCAACGCGCCGATTATCTATCTTAGGCTGGGGCTGCTGTTTATTGCTGCGATGTTCGGCTTTTACGGGCTTGTGGCAGGCCTGTCGTTAATCGCCGTGCATATCATAAGCCTGCGCTCGTTCGGCGTGCCTCAGATATCGCTTACCGGCAATCTTCAGTATCAGGAGGTAAAGGACACTTTTTTCAGAGCTCCCTGGTGGCAAATGCGGATAAGATCGCGCATGCCTTCGTGGAACAAGACGCGGCTTAAAAACAATACGAACAGCCAGGGTGCCAAAAATGATTAAAAAGGCCGGAGCGCTGCTGCTCATATTAGCGCTTATGTTCACAGGCGGCTGCTGGGACTACCGCAGCTTAAGCGATTTGACCATAGTAATAGGCATGTCGATAGACCGGTGTGAAGTTGGGTACGACGTTACGTATGAAGCAATAGACATAAGCGAGCCTATAAAGCAATCGGGCGTAAAGCACATGCTTATAGAATCCCGCGGGAAGACGCTGTTCGACGCGGCGCGGAACGCGAAAAAGCGCAACGACAACAGGCTTTATTTCGGGCATATGCAGCTCGTTATACTGAGCCGGGACGTCGCGGAAAACGTGGATATCGACGACATAATGGACTGGTACCTGAGGGACGCGGAATTAAGGGAAACGCTGCTTTTCGCCGTATCGCAGGAGGCGACGGCAAAGGAGCTGCTTACCGTAACGGGCGAAGGGAATCCCCTTATCACTTTGGAGCTGCAAAAGATAATCCAATCGGACAATGCCTCGGTGTCGTCGACGCTGTTCTATGAATTGTACAATATGTACAACGTAACCGAGTTGGGCGGCAAGACGCTTGCAATGCCCCTTTTGCGCATCGTACACAGCGAAGACATTGGGGATATCGAGGTTAACGGCACTGCGGTTTTCAACAACGAGCACATGATAGGCACGCTCTCGCCCGAAGAATCGAAATATTTGCTTTTTGTTTTAGGCAAAGTGGAAGGCGGCCTGCTTACGTTTCCCTCAACCGACAACGGCGAAGACGACTCCGCGTTAGAAATCTCCGAGAACCGCACAAGCCGTTCGTTCACGGTAAAAGACGGTATGCCCGTAATAACCGTCAAGACGGATACCGAAGCTTTTTTGGGCGAGTACAAACGGCTGACGGGCGAATTAAACCGGGAGGTAACAGGCCATCTTATATCGCATGCGCAGCAGACGCTGGCACGCCGCATAGGAGACGTGATAGCGCGCGTGCAGAACGAATTCGGAGGGGACATATTCGGCTTCGGCAGCATGATATCCAAGCAGGACCCCGGGCTGTGGGCAACGCTTAAAGATAATTGGAACGAGACTTTTTCTTCAGTGGAGGTAAACATAGAATGCAAAATAAACATAGTAAATACCGCGTTGATAAAGGAATAGCGGCTATCATATGCTGACCTTTATCGTATTGCTGCTATTCGCGGGCGTTGTTGCGTTCGACTTCGTTCCGCAGATAAAACAGGCGGGAGGATCCAAAAAAACCAGCGCCGTGTATATTGTGTTCCTTATTGTGAGCTTTGCGGTACTGCTGCTTTACAGCTTTGGCGTAGAGGTTCCCAGCCCGGCCGTACCCATAAAGAATATTGTAGGCGCGCTGTTCGGCGTAAAATAGCCAAAGGCGGTAAAAAGGTGACAAACGAAACGATAACAAAGGCGCAGGGCGTCTGTATATTGACAATGTTCATATCAGGGGTGTTCGTAGTGATGAACGTAACCCCCGATGCGGAGCAGGACACCTGGGCGTCGCTGCTGCTGGCCGCGGTGGGCTTTATCCCTTTGATTCTCATATACTCGCGTATCGTCCGGCTTTATCCGGAAAAGGATATATTCCAGATAATCGGCATGCTTTTCGGCAAGGTCACCGCCAAAGCGCTTATAGCGCTGCTGTTCTGGTACTGCGCACACCTGCTCGCGCTCGTTATGCGCAACCTGTCGGAGTTCGTAAAGATAGTTTCGCTTCTGGAAACGCCGTATCTGCCAATAATGATAATCGCACTGCTGGTTATAGCATATATGGCCAAATGCGGCGTGGAGTGTCTCGGCAAATGGAGCGTCGCCACGCTCTTCTTACTTGCGCTGTTCGTTTTGGCTACAGTGCTTTTGTCGATCAACAAGATGGACTTAAGCAATATACAGCCCGTTCTGTCGCATGACGCCGGAATTATTGCTTCGACGGCGTTTGACCAGTTAATGTTCCCGTTCGCTGAAACGGTGCTTTTTCTTGGCGTCGCCAGCGCAGTAAAAAAGGCCGACGGCATGCGCGGCATGTATATACTTGGCACAGTATTTGGCGCGCTGTTGCTGCTAACCGTCATAGTACGCAACATTTCGCTGCTCGGCGTTCCTATGTCGAAGGCGAGTTATTTTCCGTCATACAGCGCGATAAGGATAATAAGCATAGGCGAAGTATTTACGCGCGTGGAGGGCCTGATATCCACCAACTTCATACTGACGGCGTTCACGAAGGCCGCGCTTTGCCTGCTCGTCGCCGCAAAGGGGGCTTCGTCTCTGTTCGGCGTCAAAGACTACAAAAAGCTTGTAATGCCGGTAGCACTGTTTTCTCTGGCGATCTCGGCCATAGTCTATAGAGACGTAATGGAGATGTTCGAGTTCTTTAAAATCTACACGTATTACGGCCTGCCTTTTGAGGTGGTAATACCTCTGATAGTATGGATAAAGGCGGAGATCAGGTCTCGCAAATC
>JAEZIZ010000051.1 GCA_023415915.1 Bacillota bacterium
ATAAACATCGTATGTATAGGGAAGCTGAAGGAGAAATATTTCAAGGAAGCCGAAGCGGAATATTTAAAGCGCATATCCGCGTTCTGCCGCACAGCCGTAATAGAAAAGAAAGAAAGCCCGCTGCCCAAAGACGCGTCGCCGCCGCTTATAGAAAAAGCCGCAGCGCTCGAGAGCGAGGCGCTTTACGAATCCGCTTCAGGTGCGCTGATTGCGCTTTCCCCCGACGGTGAAAGCATGAGCTCCGAAGAGTTCGCTTCGCTGGTTAAAAGCCGTCTTGATACGGGCGACATAACGTTTGCCGTGGGCGGCTCGTATGGCCTGAGCGCTGAGTTTAAGAAAAAAGCTGACCGCGTAATATCATTCTCGGCAATGACGATGCCCCATCAGTTATTCCGCATAGTGCTGCTCGAGCAGATATACCGCGCGCTTATGATATCTTCCGGACGCACATACCATAAATAAGCCTCTATGCCCGGCGTGGCGTCCAGGCAGTACGCCGATAACAGACAAAACATACCTTATTAACAGCGTTCAGCAAAAAAAATGAACGCCGCATAATAATTTCGCCTTTACCCTGTTTTCTCTCATATGTCATGACATTTTTCGCGTGCCGTCCACTATTTATGTCGTATATTAAGAAGTATTGCCAGCCGGGAAGGTAATTGCTTGTTTATGCCGAATCTGTGCATTTAGATATAGAAAAATTGCGACTTGAAAGATAATCTCCATAAGGTTTGTTTAGCGCCCAAAGCGCTTTTGTAAAGGAGTGTTTTAATATTGTTGAAGTTCCAGAAGACAGACGCAGACACCGTGCGTAAATTCAGTATGGATAAAAGTCAGGCGAACACGCTTGAGATAATACCTGTGGATTATATCCGGCCAAACCCATACCAGCCCAGAAGGGTGTTTTCCGAGGAAAGCCTTAATGAGCTTGCACACTCAATAAAGCAATACGGCCTTCTTCAGCCTATAACTGTAAGAAAGCTCAGCCATAACTATTACGAGATCATAGCGGGAGAGCGCAGATGGCGCGCGGTCTGCAAGGCGGGCTTCACGCATATTAAAGCCGTCGTACAACCCGCGGTGGACGAGGACAGCGCCTTGATAGCGCTGATAGAAAATCTGCAGCGCGAAGACCTGCATTTCTTTGAAGAGGCCGAAGGATACCAGAGCCTTATGAAGGAGCACGGGCTTACGCAGGAAGAGCTTGCCCGGCGGCTCGGCATGAACCAAAGCACCGTCGCCAACAAGATGAGGATACTCAAGCTTCCCGCCTCCGTCAAAGAACTCGTAACCGCATACAGGCTTTCCGAACGGCACGCGCGGGCGCTGCTGCGGCTGCACAACGAGGAAGCTCAATTGAAAGTGCTGCGCGATATAAAGCAGAAAAACCTTTCGGTAAAGCTCACGGAAGACCTCGTCGAAAAGATGCTCGCGCGGATATACGGCGAGGAGCCGCCCGATTTAAGCAGGCAAAACGTTGTCTGCATAATGCGCGATTACCGTATTTATATCAATACGATAAAAAAAGCGCTTTCGCGTATTAAGAAGTCCGGCGTAAAGGTAAGCTACCAGGCGAGCGAAAGCAAAGATAAGGTTTCCATAAGCATCGAACTGGCGAAGTAAGCCGGTTTATACTTAGTCCCCAATACCCCTACTATTGGCGGCACCCGCGGGCACAAACCCCAAGGATGTTCCGCCCTTTTTTTTGATACCGCTCCGTGGGCTTAAAAACTCGTTTGACAGGCGTTTATTGGCGGCAGAACGCGAATAATATTGAATGTGAAAGTAAAATATTGTGGTATTATTCAAACGGTAGTATTATTAACGAATGGAGACTGAACAGAAGAAATGGTTCCGGCTTGATAACGCCGCAAAGCTGTATCCCGCCATTAAAAGCCGCCGGTGGACGGCTATATACCGCGTGTCGATAAACTTAAAAGAACCCGTTGACTGTGAGCTGCTTCAGCAGGCGCTCGACTTAACAGTAGGCCGCATGGAGGTGTTCGGGTGCAGGCTGCGAGCGGGCCTTTTTTGGTACTATTTCGAAAAAAACCACAAGCGCGCTTTGCTTTCCGAAGATGCGGTAAATCCATGCATACGTCTGTATACCAAAGATAACAACGGCTATCTTTTCCGCGTGCGCACTTTTGAGCGGCGCGTATCGCTCGAGGTGTTTCATTCAGTATCCGACGGCTTCGGCGGCATAACGTTCATAAAAACGCTTATCGCGCAATACCTGCGGCTTCTGGGCTATGACATACCGTATACTCACGGAATTCTTGACTGCTTCGCCGCCCCTTCCCCCGAAGAGACGGAGGACGCTTTTTTACGCTACTACAACAAGAACGCGGTCAGGCCGTGGAGGGAGACAAGGGCTTACAGAATAAGAGGCACGGAGGAGAGCGGTCACACGCTCAACGTGATAAACGGCATACTGTCCGCGTCGCAGGTAAAGGCCAAAGCTAAATCGCTGGGCGTATCCGTCACCGAATTTCTGGTGGCGGCGTACATGTACGCGCTTTATAACGTACAGAAAGAGGAGCGGCCAAAAAAGATACTTCCCATAAAGGTATCCGTTCCGGTCAACCTGCGCGCGTTTTTCCCGACTAATACGCTGCGCAACTTTTCGTCCTATGTGAACCCCGAGATAAACGCCAACTGGGGAGACTACACGTTTGAGGAAGTGCTGCATACCGTGCACCATTGCCTCAGGTCAGAGTTTACGAAGAAGACGCTGCTTTCAAAGATGTCCAAGAACGTCAAGCCCGAAAAGAACATATTCGTGCGTGTAACGCCGCTTGTTTTGAAGAATCCGCTGATACACCTGATATACCGCATTGCCGGCGAGAGCAGGATTACGAGCACGCTCTCCAACGTGGGCGTACTCGATGTGCCGGACGAGATGGCGGCGCATATAGACAGCTTCGACGTAATGCTGGGACCACCCCGGCTCAACAAGATAAACTGCACCGCCTGCACATACAAAGACGCGCTCAGCGTCTGCTTTTCGAGCATAATAAAAGAAACGGAAGTCGAGAGGGCGTTTTTTACGTTTCTTGTTAAATCCGGCTTGCATGTAAAGATAGAAAGCAACAGGAGGATATAATGTCGTATTGCGTTAACTGCGGCGTGGAGCTCGAAGCGGCGCTCAAAAGCTGCCCGCTCTGCGGCACGGAGGTAATAAACCCAAAAAAAGAGGAAGCGCCCTCAGAGAAGCGCAGCCTCCCCGAGATACGCGACGAATACAGGAAGGTTGACAGGGTGTTCTGGATTAATTTCATCTCTTTGCTCGTCGTAGTGCCTATAGCGACGTGCCTCATATGCGACATGCTTTACAACGAAAGCCTTACGTGGTCGCTCTACGTCGTCGCGGGCGTTGAGATACTTTGGGCGTTTTCGATATCCCCGTTCCTTTTTAAAAAGTTCAGCTACATAAAAATGGTCACCGCCGACATGGCGGGAGTGCTTATTGGGCTGTTCTTTCTCGAATTGCTCTCGCCCGCCAAGGGGTGGCTGTTGGAGATAGCGCTGCCGCTTGTAGTTTACTGCTATCTTGCCTGGCTGCTCATATTGTGGCTGACAAAGAAAAAGCTGCTGCGCCGGCTCGCTATTGGCAGCTCTTACGCGCTCGCAATCGGCGTAATGGTTATACTTTTGGAAGTACTGCTCGACCTCGCCTCGTCGTCGGCGGTAACTCTTACGTGGTCATGGTTCATAATCGCGCCTTGCCTATCCGTCGCGGCGCTGCTGCTGCTGTTAGACCACAATAAGCGCGTCAAGCAGGAGCTTAAAAAGCGTCTGCACGTATAATTAGAAATTTACGTTTTTATTGAAACAGGGTATATCCCGGATTCTGTGCAAATTCAAAATTGGCATAAAACTTAGTGTTGGACGGATTAGCCAATTTAAGGCTTATACGCCTTGTTCGATTATTTTTTCATATGACCGTTTATGTCATAGGTGACCGTTTAGACGGAAATAAGTTTATTTTGATAAATGGTTTTATCCTGTACCTTTGTGACTTAATAATATAGTAAAAATATGAAAATATATATACATGTATAGCTCACCATGGTAATATATACTCACCTAATTTGTATTGAGGTTGAGTTATGAAAATTGATGGTAATCGAAAAGAAAAGAACGCAATGAAGGCTTTTAGGCTTGGTAACACGGTTGAAGGGCATATGCTACAGGATGAATTCGTTGCTGAAGTGCGCGAATCGTTAAAGACGCAAGACCATTGTTCTTGCACAGCAAAGTGCAAATATCACGGAAAGTGTATAGAATGCGTCGCTATCCATCGAGCTCACAGGGAACATCTCCCATACTGCTTCAGGGATATGGTTAATGACAGGATTGCCGCAGTTTCAGAATTAACAGAGCACAGTATAATGTACAACTTACCTAAAGAATGAAAAATGATATAACCGGCATCCATGGTTCTGTGCATATTCGAAATGATATATATTTATTGTGCAGATAGACGAATTTACGGCTTATCCGCTTTGTCTGATTGTCTTTTTATATATCGACGTCTAATAATCGTCGTCGTCTTCCACATACTCTTCCCTGTGTATATCGGCGCCTAATTGCTTAAGCTTATCTTCGATATGGTCGTATCCGCGGTCTATGTATTTGACTCCCGTTATCTCCGTCACTCCGTCAGCCATCAGCCCCGCTATTACCAGCGCCGCGCCCGCGCGCAGGTCGGTAGCCCTCACCGGCGCGCCGGTGAGCCTTTCCACGCCTTCCACCACGCAGACCCGCCCGTCTATCGAAACGTTGGCGCCCATGCGCCTTATCTCGTTTATGTGCTTAAAACGCGACTCGAATATGTTTTCAACTATTATGCTCGCACCTTCCGCAGTGCTCAGCAGCACCGTCGCCGGCTGCTGCAGGTCGGTGGGAAAGCCGGGGTACGGCAGCGTCTTTATGTTGACGTGCTTTAATCTTCCCTTGCTTGTCACGCGTATCGAATCGTCGCCCTCTTCCACCTTAACGCCCATCTCCATGAGCTTTGCGGAAAGCGCCTCTACGTGGGTGGGTATCGCTCCACTTATCGTAACGTCGCCTCCGGTAGCCGCGGCGGCTATCATAAGCGTGCCCGTCTCTATCTGGTCGGGTATTATAGAATAGCTGCAGCCGTGCAGCTTTTCAACGCCAGTTATGCGTATTATATCCGTACCCGCTCCTTTAACCTTTGCTCCCATGCAGTTTAAAAAGTTCGCGACGTCCACTACGTGCGGCTCTTTAGCGGCGTTAACTATAGTAGTCTTACCCTTTGCTTTTACCGCCGCGAGCATTATATTAATAGTCGCGCCCACCGAAACGATATCGAGGTATATGTCGTTGCCTACAAGGCCGTTCGGCGCTTCGGCTTTCAGCATGCCGTACTCCGTCCTGACTGTGGCGCCCATAGCCTGCATGCCCTTTACGTGCTGGTCTATCGGACGAAGACCAATGGCGCACCCTCCGGGCAGCGAGACCTCCGCCTTGCCGAAACGCCCGAGCAGAGTTCCCAGAAAATAATAAGAAGCGCGCATCTGTTTTACCGCTTCGTTATGTATCATGTAATCCTTTACGCCGCTGGAATCTATAGTTACCGACTTGTTTAAGAATACCGTCTTTGCGCCCATGCTGCAAAGCACGTCGTTCAGCAGATGAACGTCGGCGATGTTTGGCAGGTTGTCTATTTCGCACACGCCTTCGCAAAGCAGCGCGGCGGGCAATATTGCGACGGCAGCATTTTTAGCGCCGCTGACGCTAACGCTGCCCGTAAGCGGTTTCCCGCCCCGTATAACAAGTTTTTCTCTCATTATAAAACGCGCAAAAAAGCGCTGACCTCCACATTTTCTGTTACAGAGTATAACAGGTTATGCTATTTAGAGCAACCTTAATTATTGGAAACTGATGTTGCATAAGCTTATTGGCATTCAACTGTTTTTTTAATAAAAAATCATATATAATATGCCAAAGATGCTCGAGTTGTGATATTATACATTTACGCTCTCTAAGCAATCAGGGTTTATTTGGTATCTGCTAAAAGGAGTAATGTATGCAGCTTCAGCTAAAGAACAATTCAAAGAGTACTGCCGTTCCCAACAGGTTCATTGAATGCTGTCTTAATGCTCCCGCACGATACACGGAATCATATCTTTATACGCTGATGTACTCCTGCTGCAGCGAGGTCTGCGATTTTGACATGCTTTGCGCGCGGCTCGGCCTCGACCAGCGCGAAGTAATGGACGTATTTGAATACTGGCAGGACAAAGGCCTTGCGCGCATAGTAAACACCAACAACCGCATAGGCTTGGAGCTCGGCGATTTTTACAGCCCTGAGGACGACCTTTATACCGAGCGTGAGTTCAACCAGCAGCTTCAGACGATATTCGGCTCACGCCAGCTCTCGCCCCATGAATATTTAAAGATATACGACTATACCGACACGTTCCGGCTGCCCAAAAAAGTCGTGCTTATGCTCGCGCAGTACTGCGTGCTGCTCAAGGGAAAGCGCGTATCGATAGCGTACATGGATAAGGTGGCAAAGTCCTGGGCGGAGGAAGAGCGCATAGATACGGTAGAAAAAGCGAGCGAGAAGATAGCGGCTTTCAAGACGGCTTCTTCGGGCATAGTGCGCGTATTAAAGCAGCTCGGCATATCGGGCAGAGAGCCCACAAAGGACGAGGAAGAGCTGTTTGCAAAGTGGACGGGCGAATGGAGCTTTACGTTGGAAGCAATACTTACGGCTTGCTCTCACACCACGGCCGCACGCGAGCCCAGCTTTAAATACCTGGATCGCATACTCGAGCGGCTACATGCACAGGGCAGCACGACGTCGAGAAAGATATCCGAGAGCAAAGCGCACGCCGAACGGTCGCTGAAAAACATACAGGAGCTTATGCGCATTTTGGGCGAGCTTAGCTTAAAGCCGCCTCTCGAATACGAGAGCCTGTATTATAAGTGGACCAACGTATACGGCTATAACACGGACATGCTTACCAAGGCGGCGAAGTTTTTGAGCACGCGAGGCAGAAAGCCGCTGCCTTACTTAGACGCCGTACTTACCGACTGGTACAACAACCGCATTACCTCCCCGGAGGAAGCCGACAGCTATATTGCGGAGCAGCGGGCTCTCGACGATCGCATTGAGGCGGTGTTCAAAGAGGCGGGCATAACGCGTGGCATAACGGACGCACACCGCCGGGCGTACTTAAAATGGACAAACGAGTGGGGAATAAGCCACGACGCAATACTTATAGCCGCCGAAATTAGCATGCTTGTTGATAATCCTTACAGGTATCTTAACACGATACTTACCAACTGGCATAACGCCGGCGTTCACACGGTAAAAGACGCCCAGCGCGAGACCAAAAAGTACAGCGTAAGCCACGCCGCCGAAAGGGAAAGCTTTGAGCGGCCTATCGGAAATTATGATCACCTTGCAATAGACCCGTTCGCGGACGAAGGAGCTTAAAACTTTGGGCATATCACAGGTGATTGCGGAGTTCGAGCGCATCCGCGAAAAAAACAGCATGGAAGAGAGCTGGCGACTCAAGGAAGTGCTGGCGAATGTACCCGGGTTTGCAGAGACGCGCCGTAAACTTCGGGAGGCTCAGCGGCAGCGCATACTGAACGCTTTCGGCGACAATACACATTATGAAGTTCTGATAAAAGAATTAAAGGAAACGGAGCAAAAGCTGCTCGCAGGCGCGGGGTACGACATACACTATCTCGACCCGATATATTCCTGCGGGCGCTGCCGCGACACCGGGTTCCTTGAAGACGGCGGGCGCTGCGAATGCTTCAAGAAAAAAGTGCTGGAAGACAAGCTTTCTGAGGCGCGGCTTAACGACGCAGGCGTAAGCTTCGAGAAGTTCGATTTGAATGTGTTTGACGATACACCCATAAACAACGGCAGGACGCAGCGCGATTATATGGCGCAGTATAAAAAGATTGCCGAGTCGTACGCAAACGAATTGCCTTCTTCCCCTCCCATATTCCTAATATCGGGCGGCACGGGGCTTGGCAAGACGTATCTTTCAAAGTGCGTAATGCGCCGCGTAATGGAGCGCGGGTATACGGCTGCTTTTTATACGGCATACCGGCTGTTCTCTATATTTTACCAGCACAGGCTGGGCGAAGACGTAGACATCTCCCCGATATTCGAAGTGCCGCTGCTCGTTATAGACGATCTTGGCACCGAGCCCATGACGCGCAACGTAACGAAAGAGTACCTCTTTGACCTGATAAACGAACGTAGCGGGCTTCATACGCTTATCGTTACAAACTTAGAATTCGATAAAATATTTGCACGCTACGGCGAACGCATACATTCGCGGCTCATGGACAAAAACGCGTCGCTAAAAATGCTGCTGTCCGGCAAAGATATCAGATACTAGCGAGTCTTTAAGACGCGTATTTGGGGCATAATTATATAAAGCATGCACACTATTGGAGGATATATGAAACGCGGCGAAATAGACGAAAAATACAAATGGGACTTAAGCGCGCTTTACGCCTCGGACGAGGATTGGGAGCGCGACTTTACTAAACTGAAAAACATGCTGCCTGATATCAAGGGCTTGAAGAAAGGTTTCGCGGATACGGCGCAGGGCCTCGCTTCAGCGCTCTCAAAAATAGACGAAGCGGGGATGCTGGGAGAGCGGCTGTATGTCTACGCCAAGATGAGCCGCGACCAGGACAACGCAGACTCAAAGTACCAGGCGATGACGGACAGGGCAATGAGCCTTCTCGTAGCTCTTTCGGGCGAGACGTCTTTCGTGGCGCCGGCGCTGCTTGCCAAGGACGAAAAAAAGCTATTGGGCTTCATTGACGAGGAAAAGGCACTCGCGCCTTACGCGTTCATAATAAGGGACACTATACGCCAGAAAAGCCACGTGCTGTCGGAAAGCGAAGAGCTGCTGCTGTCGCTCAGTTCCGACTTCTCATCGGGCGCCAGGGATATATTCACTATGCTCAACAACGCGGACCTAAAGTTCGGCACGGTCGATACCCCGGAAGGAAGCGTGCAGTTGACACACGGCAAATACATAGAGCTGATGCAGCACAGGGACAGGAACGTGCGGCGCAGCGCTTACGAAACGTACTACGGAGCGTACAAAGGCAGCCTCAACACGATAGCGGCGTCATATTCCACAAGCGTTAAAAAGGACGTATTCTACTCGAAGGCGAGAAAATATACCAGCGCGCTTAATAAGGCGCTGTTTGCCGACAACGTGCCCGAGCCGCTTTACGACGGGCTTATTAGCAGCGTGCACGATAACCTTTATGTAATGTACGACTACATAGAGACGCGCAAAAAACTGCTGGGCATTGACGACATAGCGATGTATGACATATACGTACCTCTCACGGGAAAGACCGATGAAAAATACAGCTACGAAAAAGCAATGCAAATGACCAAACAGGCGCTCGCCCCTTTGGGCGAAGAGTACGCGGGACTGCTCGACAGGGCGCTTAACGAGCGCTGGATTGACGTAATTGAAAACGAGGGCAAGACGAGCGGCGCGTATTCCTGGGGCGCTTACGGCGTACACCCGTACGTGCTGCTTAACCACCGCAGCGACCTTGACAGCGTATACACGATAGCGCACGAATTAGGCCACGCCATGCATACGTGGTATTCCGAGCAGAACCAGCCGTATCCGCTCGCGGGCTACACGATATTCGTCGCGGAGGTCGCCTCCACCGTCAACGAAGTGCTGCTTACTAAGTACCTGCTTGACCATTCGGACGGCGAGCTTAAAAAATACGTGCTAAATCACTATCTCGACCAGTTCCGCACGACAGTGCTGCGCCAGACGATGTTCGCGGAGTTCGAGAAGATAACGCACGCGATGTGCGAGTCGGGCGAGCCGCTTACGCGCGAAAGCCTCTCAAACGCGTATGCCGATTTAAACCGCCTTTATTACGGCCCCGAAATAGATACGGATGAGAACATAGCGATAGAGTGGGCGAGGATTCCGCACTTTTACAACGCCTTCTACGTATACAAATACGCTACGGGTTTTTCCGCCGCCGTAATGATAGCCTCAAATATTTACGACAAAAAACAAGGACAATTGGAGGCGTACAAAGAATTCTTAAAGAGCGGGGGCAGCGACTACCCGCTGGAGCTGTTAAAAAAAGCGGGCGTCGACTTTTCGGACGGCGCGCCGGTAAAGAGCTGCATGAGCGAGTTTAAAAAGACGCTTGACGAGTTCAAGAGCGTAATGAACGGGTAAACAGACAAGCGCTATAGAGGTCTATATAGGAGGGTCCATATGAAAGTATGCTTTTCTACACTGGGATGTCCTGAATGGTCGTTCACCGAAATAATCACCTTTGCTTCCGACTTGGGGTTTGACGGAATAGAGATACGGGGAATATTGAGCGAGCTGTTCGTTCCGGCGATAGACGAGCTTTCGCCCGCTAAAATTGAATCTACAAAGCGGCGGCTTAAATCGCTGGGGCTTGCTATCCCGTGCCTTACGTCTTCGTGTAACTTAAACGACGAGAACGTTCTCGAGGCCGCAAAAGCGTACATCGATACCGCGAGCGCGATAGGAGCGCCGTATCTTAGGCTGCTGGGCGACGCGGCGCCCGCACCCGACGGCGGCGTAAGCATGAAGGTGATTATACCCAACCTTGCCGATATCGCCGATTACGCAAAAACCAAAGGCGTAATGCCGCTTGTTGAGACAAACGGCTTTTTCGCAAAGACGCGGGTCTTGGCGGCGCTTATCAAGGAAATCGGCCAGGGCAGCGTGGGCGTGCTGTGGGATATACACCACCCCTACCGCTTCTTCGGCGAAAGCCCGGCTTATACGCTGAATAACATAGGGCAGTATATAAAGCACGTGCATATAAAAGACTCGGTAATGGAAGGTAAAAACGTGCGCTACAAGATGCTGGGCGAAGGCAACGTACCCGTTGCGGCGGCGGTAAAGACGCTCGAATCCTCGGGCTACGACGGCTTTTACTCTCTCGAGTGGGTAAAGCGCTGGGATCTTTCGCTGGAAGAGCCGGGCATTGCTTTTTCCCAGTTCAAGGAGTATATGGACCAGCTTTAAGCTGATATGACTCAAACGACAGGCTGTAACCGCACGGCCTGTTTTGTTATTGCTTCGATTACTGCACCTAAAAGCCTTGCGGCATATTAAGATTCCGCCAACCGTGCGGGGTTAAGATTCTTCGTCCCTTCGGTCCTCAGAATGACACATTAGATTTTGTCTATAAAAGCCTGTTTTACGGTATTGGTTACTTTTGACTTTCAGAGCGCAACGAAGAATCTGGGGGAATCAGTTATCTGCACCCCATCAAGCCTTTGCTTTATGGGGACCCCGTATAAAAAAAGCGCACCATGCGATGCGCTTTTGCTTTTCCTATTCTTATTCGGATTTTGTTTCGTCCTTTAATGCCACGACTACGCTCCTGAAAGGGTCTTCGCCCTCGCTGTACGTCGTTATGCCCGGATGATCCTGCAGCGTAGCATGCAGTATGCGCCGCTCGTACGGGTTCATCGGCTCGAGCACTACCTTCTTGCCCGATTTAACAACCTTGTCCGCCAGCCTTAACGCCAGCCGTTTTAATGCCTCTTCGCGCTTTTTACGGTAGTTTTCGGTATCGAGCATCACCTTTAAGTACTCTTCCTTGCCGTTGTTTGATACAAGGCTCGTCAGGTACTGCAAAGCGTCTAGCGTCTCTCCGCGGCGGCCTATAAGCATGCCCATCGCCCTGCCCGACATATCTATACGGAGTATGTCGTCCTGCAGCTTCTCGGACTTTAACGTCACGTTGATGCCCATGCGCTCAAAAAGGCCGTATAAAAACTTCTCGGCGTCGTTCTGGGGCTCCTTTGGCGTAACGGGCTCAGCTTCTTCGGCCTTACGCTCATACATTTGGTCGTATTCCCTGCGCCTTTGCGGAGCGCGGCCCTTTTTGTCGTCGCGGCGCGCTTCGCGCCTCGGTGCTTCGTAGCGCGGCGTTTCGCGCTTTGCGGGCGGAGTCTCCAGTTTCTCGCCGGCCATCTCGATTTTGCCGGGCAGCTCGGAGTCCTTTTTGTTCGTCATCCTTACTTTCGCGCTCTTAAACAGCCCGCCGCCTTCGTCGAGTATCTCTATGTCCACTTCGTCTATAGACAGGTCCATCTTTAGTAGACCGCTGAAAACGGCTTCGTCAACCGTCTTTCCCTTGCTTTCAATAACATCCATCAGGGTGCCTCCTCGATAATGCCTTTCGCCTTTTGATCACGTTTTTTATAGATATAATTCAGAACAAGCACCTGCCCCAGGGCATAGATGTTTGCAAATACCCAGTATACGGCGAACGCCGCGTTGGACGTCGCGCAGATGTACACGGAGAATATTGGGAAGAACCACAGCATAAACTTGCCCTGCCCCGCGGCCTGCGGCGTCTGAGCCATAGTCAGCTTTTGCTGGAAAAACAGCGTAACGCCCGCCAGTATCGGAAGTATGAACCACCCGTTGTTGAACCCCGTAAGTCCGTTTGCGGATAATATCTTAGCCGCAAGCGCGTCATACACGGGCATAGTAGTACTCAATACTCCGCCTGCATAATCGAAATTCAACAGCCCGTTCTGAGCGAGCATATGCATAGCCTGCGGCGTAATGTACGTCGCGTTGGTCTGCACAAATCCCACAAAATCCTTAGCGGCGGGCAGTATGGGCGAAAACCCGGAGTCGGCCTGCCAGAAGTTGTTTACCCAGAGCCATTGCGGCAGAGCCGTCTGCCCGAGGTGCTGAGCGTTGAGCATCAGCGACACTGTCTGCTGCGCCGCGAGCACGCGCATCGCTCCGAAGAACGCGAAGAATACGGGCAGCGTAATTAGCATCGGCAGACATCCGGCAAGCGGCTTTACGCCTTCCTTCTTGAATAACTCCTGCTGCTTTTTCTGCAATTGCTGCGGGTTGTTCGCGTAACGTTTCTTTAAGCTGTCAATCTGGGGCTGGAGCATAGCCATCTTACGCGCGCTGTTCTTTTGCCTTAAGTCAAGCGGCAGCATCAGCAGCCGCAGCGCTATCGTCACTACAATAATAGCTACCGAATAGTCGTTAACCAGGCTGTATACTCCTTTTAATACTAAAAGAAAAAAATCGGATATAAAGTTGTTGCTTAAGAAATCCAAATTCGTTATCCTCCGAGTCTATTGAGGCATTGCTTGGCCCCGATTCAGGGAACGGGATCGTATCCGCCTTTACAGAACGGGTTGCAGCGCAGTATGCGCCATGCCGCCATGCCGGAACCTTTTAAAGCGCCGTATTTGCCGATAGCCTCTATGGCATATTCGGAACACGTCGGAGTGAACCGGCATACGTTCCCCAGGTAAGGAGATATAGCCCGCTTGTAAAACCATATTATTGCCAGGAGTATGCGCTTCATGCTATTTCTCCATAAGTCCCGCTTTTTTTAAAAGAGCGCCTATCGAAACGAGCAGGTCTTTGTATTCCGCCTCCCGCGCCGCCTCTTTAGGCACAAACACCAGCAGGCACTTTTGCGATACGGCGTCCAGCATAGAAAAAAAAGCTTCTTTCATCCTGCGTTTCAACCTGTTGCGCTCAACACTGTTTCCCAACTTCTTGGACACCGAAAACCCTACTTTAAGGTGCGGCGTTTTGGTGACCACATATATAAGCGTAAGGTTGCTGTCCGAAACGGACCGTCCCCTTTTATATACATACCTGAACTCTTTGTTGCGCCTCAGCGAATATTCACGCCTCAATATACCTTCCATCCAACCACAAACTGACGATACCGCAAAAACATCGTTCAGAAGGGAATTAAGCGGTCAGCTTTTTCCTGCCTTTCGCGCGCCTGCGCTTTATGACATTGCGGCCGTTTCTCGTGCTCATTCTTTTCAAGAAACCGTGTTCCGCTTTGCGTTGCCTCTTCTTAGGCTGAAAAGTCATCTTCATTTAAGTTACCTCTTAAAGTATGTTTAGCCCGCGATGCGGGCAAATCCGCATAGTCAGACGCATATATTATATTTAAGTGCCTTTGCAATGTCAACAACAATGATGGCTGCAATGCTTTTCCTGCTTTAGAAGACTTTGAGCGCCCACCGCGCCGCTCCCGCCTGCAGCAATATTAAAAGCGGCATTATCAGCATGAACTTTAACCGCCTCGTCTTGTGCCGCAGCATAAGCATCGCAGCGTATACGCCGACTGCGCCGCCCAAGGCGGCGATGGCCAGCAAAGCCCGTTCGCTCACCCTTGTTTTGCCTTTTATAGCCGCGCGCTTGTCGCATGCGCATACGCAAAACCCCGCGGCCGACATCACCGCCGCGTACGCTGCCAAAAACACCATACATCCTCCCAAGGCGGCAATTAATTAATTGTATACGTTAGCCATTTATTGCGCAAGCCGCTATATATTGTGGCCTCGCATATGTGTTATAATGTTCAAAACGTATATGGGAGCATAAAAAAGCATGAAGTTTTCCGATCTCATGGAACGGCTGGAGTCCGGCATATTCACGCAGCTCGCAAGGGAGAAAGCTTTGCTGCTGAAGCAAGGCGTGGACGTTATAGACTTAAGCGTAGGTACGCCCAACATACCGCCCGCAAAAAACGTGAAAGACGCGATAGCCGAGGAAGCTCTGAAGGACGAAAATTACATTTACGCGCTGGAAGATTTGCCGGAATTGAAACAGGCAGCCGCCCGATGGTACAAAAGGCGTTACGGCGTAGATATAGACCCCGAGACGGAGGTATGCGCGGTATTAGGCTCTCAGGAAGGCCTTGCGCACTGCTGCCTGCCGCTCGTTGACCCCGGAGACACCGTAATACTTCCCGACCCGTGTTACCCGGCGTTTTATACCGGCACGGTGCTGGCGCGATCCAACGTATATTGGGCGAAGCAGCGCCCCGAGAACGGCTTTGTAATCGACCTTTCGGAAATACCCGAAAGCGTCGCGCGAAAAGCTAAGCTGATGATAGTATCATACCCCAACAACCCTACGACTGCCGTCGCGCCCGATTCGTTTTACAAGTATCTTATCGAGTTCGCGCAGGAAAACGACATATTTATAATACACGACAACGCCTACAGCGAGCTTGCGTTCGACGGGCTCAAAGTCGGCAGCTTTCTCGCATATGAAGGCGCCAAGCAGGTGGGCGCGGAGTTCAACTCGCTCTCCAAAACGTTCGGGTTCGCGGGCGCTCGGCTTGGGTTCTGCTTCGGCAACAGCGATTACATAGGCATGCTCAAGCGCTTCAAGTCCAACACGGATTTCGGCGTGTTCCTGCCGATACAAAAGGCGGGCATATGCGCTCTGTCAGGGAGCCCCGCAGATATCAGGCAAACGGCCTTAGAGTACGAGCGGCGCAGGGACGTGCTGACAGAATGCTTTGCGGACGCCGGATGGAACATAACGCCGCCCAAGGCCACGATGTTCGTTTGGGCTAAGATACCCGAAGCTTTCGGCAGCGACGACATTGCTTTCGGCAAGCTGCTCGGACGCAAGACCGGAGTAATAGCCGTGCCGGGAAGCGCGTTCGGCGCGGGCGGCAAAGGTTATGTGCGCATGGCTTTAGTGCAGTCGGAGCAGCGCATACGCATCGCGGCGGAAAGGATAAAGGCATTTCTTAAGGAAGCGTGAATGAGCATTATATTTGAATCGGAGCGCCTTTTGTTCCGGCTCATGGAACAGACAGATCTCAGTGCGCTTTACGATATGTGGGGCGACGCCGAGACGTTGCGCTACTGCGGCGGAACCACCCGCAAAGAGCGTATAACAAAGATAATAGAGTTAGATCGCGAATACTACGCGCTGTACGGCAACACCATATTTGCAGTCGTCGAAAAGAGTTCGGGCAGGCTTGCGGGCATATGCGGAGGACAGTTCGATAAACAGTATCCGCTTCATGTCGAAGCCATACTCCATCTTAACAAGCTGTTTTGGGGTAAAGGCTACGGAACGGAAGCGCTGAGGACTTATATCCGCTGGCTCAGAGACAACAAAAAGGCGCGGCTGGTGTTCGCCTCTGCCCATCCCGACAACGCTGCGTCGGTAAACATGATAAGCAAGTGCGGGTTTATACAAAAAGGCTATAAGCAGTTCGAGGACACAGGATTCGTGGACGAGCCGTATTTTGAAATGAAGCTGGACTCTTAAGCAGGGTCTATCCTGTAAACGCGAACAATATATGGGTACTCAACTGTTTTTGTAATAGCATGTATTCCCGTCTCCGTTTTACACATACGAACTAACGACCCTTTCAGACGATGGCGGGAAATAAGATTAAGGTCATTATCAAGTATTCCCAATGTTGATTCTCCCATGCAACCATAAAGGTTTCCTTCATCATCTGCTATGTACGGATAAAATTCAAATCCAAGTTTTTTCGTAATATACTCCATATTTATTAAATCAATAGATGCAATTGAGTTATTGAGCGTATGAAAATAAACTCTAAATGTTTCATTTTCGAATACACCATCACCGTATATAGATATGTCTTTAGGAAAAACGATTCTTTCAATAAGTTCGAATGATTCATCCAATTTCATATATGTACGACGATAAGAACCCTCGCTGAATTCGCTTGCTTTACAAAAAATATATCCACCCAAAGTAGCCATTTTATTATCAATGCTAATCTTACTTAATTCCTTTTTTAAAATCACATTGCCATCCATACTCAGTTTATAAAGTTCTGATACCATATCTTTTCCCATACGTGTCCCAAAAAAAATGTTTGTCCCCTGTTGAACTGGAATTATATATGGATATAAAAAACCCGTATCTACTTTCCACTTTAAAACCCCGTCTTTATCATAACAGATTACCCCCATAACCTTATCCGGATGCATCGGTTCCATTGCCCTTATGCATAATATATCTCCATTATCAAGAACAGTCGCAATAAAAACTTTTTCAGACAGCGTTACTTCGCCTAAAACTTTACCATCATTCGAAATACGAATACAAGTCATATGCGTTATCAAATTATGCACTATTAAAAATTCTTCACTGTTGTAATAAAGCTTTACAAAATTGTCGGATAATAAATTGACTCTCTGAAGTATGCGTTGCAGAGTATCTTCAACAAGTTCTGCCAAACGTCCCTCATTTGTATATTCTTCAACTGTATTTGATAATAAAAAATAGTTACTGTTTGTTGCCTCTTCGTTAAAAAAAGGCCAAAGTATAGCATCTATCTCCTGGGTAAGCACCGCCTTTGTTTTGTTCTTTATCTTGTATATTTTTTTCTGTTCCTCTTCATATTTTAGAAAATGGGTATCGCCCCTCTTGCGCCTGTATTTCTCCCTGCCTTCCTTTACGAATTCCGAATTTATATAAAAAGCTACTCCGAAAAACTCCTCAAGCATCTCTACCTTTCGCCCGAGGTCTTCGCATTTGAATATCTTCCTAAGCTTTCCTTCCAAAGAGGCTTCAAGCCGCGCCGCCGCAAGGAATTCTCCGCAGTTTTTGATATAAGGCTTCCTCTCGTAATAAATCTCGTAATGCGCGATCTTTTTTCCTTCCCTAAAAAGCTTTAACGATATCAGGTCATCGTCGAAGTACATAAACGAAAATACGGTGGCATCTAAGCTCTTTGAAAGCTTTTTCGCCTCTGCATCCGCGGCTTCAAGCCCTACATCAAGCACGCTCGTCCATTCATCTGATATCCTTGCTACCGGATAATCGCCATTTATTAACGACTTTATTGTTTCTGAATCTGCGTTATAAATATGAAGGTTTCCCATCGACGTGCCCATATTACTTCCTCATCAAATTTATATATACAATCATACCATATAATTCTATAAATCAAAAAGATTTAACCCCCACCAATTAACTTTATGTTGCTATAATTCTGCCGGTTTGCTTATAATTGAGTATGTTCCTGGAGGACAATATGAAAAAGCCGAAATCGAAAACCGAGTTATATAAAACGCTGCGCCGCGAGTGGACGCGCAAGCCCGTAACTAAGGTAAAACAGAGCGCCAAGCTCTACAGCCGCAAATGGAAGCGCGAGGATGAAGAACTCAAGTAAAACGCTTATGCTCACACCCTAATCATATGCAGCAATTAAAAGGGTATGCGAAAGTAGTGTTGGCTGAGCGCGTCGTGGAAGACGGCGACATAATAACCGCCGGAGGCGTCACGTCCGCAATAGACTTGGGGCTCTATGTCTGCGAGCGCATCGCGGGAAAAGAAGCGCGCGAGCGCATACAGGCACAGATGGATTACCGCGCGTACCCGCATTGATCCGCAAAGTGCAAACCGCATCAGCCTCTATTCGCATCCCTTTTCGACATTAAAAATTATAGCGTCCGAACTTCGTAAGCGATGTATATAATATAATAGGAATTTAACTACTTTGCGAATTTTCTCTTCAAAAACCTGTAGAGCGTAACGATTGCTATGGTTATTGAAATGTACAATAGTATATTGAGAATATGCACTGCTATTTCCACAGTACATACTGCATTTTCAAGCATAACGCCCTACTGTGCATAATATATCCATCAATGTATATATGCTCCATCTCTATTATTGCGTATTCCCTTGCCGCGTCAATACTTTTTCCGGCAACTTCCGAATCGGCGCGTTATGGACAGAAACCGTCGCGCGGATGTATTCTATCTATACCCCGTACACTTCATTTGCCGGGGATAAATCACCATCAGCACGCAGAAAGGCAGCGATATATGATACACGAATTTAAGCCGCATGTTTTTGACAACTGCTACCGCAATGAAGCGCCCGGCCCGGACAGCTTCATAATGTTTATAAAGGACAACGCCGTTCTCGCAAAGGAGACGGAGCAGGGCGTCGCGTTCCCGAGGCTAGGCGAAGTACCGCTGCCCATTTCTTCGTATACCTACCTTTTTGCCGTCGACGGCGATAAGTTCTTCCTCGCCCCCGCGGCAGAGCCCTGGGGAGGTTTTGACTACCTCGATATTGCGGTTTTCCGCAGCAGGAAGCCAAAGGCGCTTGCTTTCGCGGCCGCGACGGCCTGCCAGCTTTATTGCTGGTACGAGAGCAACCGTTTCTGCGGCAGGTGCGGCGCGGATATGTCAAAGGACGGCAAAGAGCGCATGCTGCGCTGCGAAAACTGCGGCAATATGGTGTACCCTAGTATAGCGCCAGCGGTCATCGTCGCGGTTACTGACGGGGACAGGCTGCTGCTCACCAAGTACTCGGGGCGGCCTTATAAAAACTACGCGCTTATAGCAGGGTTTGCGGAGATAGGCGAGCCTATAGAAGATACCGTGCGGCGCG
>JAEZIZ010000131.1 GCA_023415915.1 Bacillota bacterium
ATATTACGAACTGTGAACGTGCATGCAGAAAACTAATTGATGACAGACTAAACGGCTTGATATCCGATGACATGATGAAGCGAATGATGGCTGGATATGAAGAAGAACTCAAATCAAAAGAATCTGAGTTGCTAATTCTGAACAATCGATTCCACGAAGCTCAGGACTTAGAAGAACACACAAAAATACTATTAGAAGGCTTTAAACGGTATATTTACCTCGAAAAGCTGGACAGGGAAGCTATAACCGAGCTTATTGATAAAATCGTAGTACACAAGCCAATATCGCGTGACAACAGGCAAACTCGGCATGTAGAGATTTACTACAATTTCGTTGGCCCGATTAACTAAGAAATAAAAAAAGCAGTGAAGATAAGTGTTCTTCACTGCAGTGGCGGAGGAGGTGGGATTCGAACCCACGGTACCTTTCAGGGTACACTCGATTTCGAGTCGAGGCCGTTATAACCACTTCGATACTCCTCCAAATATTATCATCCTGTAAAGCTTCCCTATAAGAGGAAGCGTCCCGCAGGGACTAAGGGTGTTTTTTCGTTCGCTTTCCACTGCGATTTTAAGCGCGGTCTTTTTTGTGCCACGGAAGTACATTATAAAGCATTTACATATCAGATTCAAGCATTAATTGCGCAGCGCAATTTTGCATATTATAGCATCTACCCGAGTACAGAAATACAAAAACAGCCGCTTTTTAAGTACGGCTGCTTTTCATATTGTCTGTTATCCGTTTGTTAGCCTGCCGCGGTCGTAAGTCACCTTGGCCTCGCCGAGCCATTGCTTCGTCGTTTCCGCGAGCTTCTCGTCCTGCTTGGAGGGCAGCAGCGCCGTCTTTATCTGGTCCTTTATATCGTCAAACGGTACAACGCCTTTATTGTATACCTTTATCACCTGCATCACGTGCACGCCGTAGTACGTTGCAAACGGTGCCGATACTTCGCCTACGCTTTTCAGCTTCAGCGCCGCGTCGGTAAACTCCTTAACATAGCTCGTTGTGCTGGCGCCCACGAGATACCCTATCGTAGCCGACGTTCCCGACGTCATGCCCGGGTCTTCATTGTACTCTTCAATAAGCACGTCTATGCTCTCGCCGGAATTGAGCTTCTGCTGGATTTCATTCATGGTAGGCATAAGCGAAGCAATCTCGCCTTCCAGCAGTTCCATCGCTTCCTCGGTCTTGCCGTCCGTATACAGCTTCTGAGCAACTTCCTGCAGGTCGGTATCCTTATACTTTACGAGCACCTGCTTTACCGCTATCGTGTCTTCAGGGACGTATGCGCAGATGAGGTTGCTGTTCATTTTCGTGGAGAAAGCCGTGGGGTCTTCTTCCATTTCCTCCTGCTGCACCGCCAGCGTGTCGTCATACCACTTCTTAACGTCCTCGTCCGAAACTGAAGCCTCGTTCTTTATGTGTTCCTTCACCTTCTCGACTATTGCCTGGTTGCAGAGATATTCGTAGTAAGTGTCGGCCGTATATCCCGACTTTTCCAACGCCTCCTGGTACTTTTTCTCGACTTCGGCCTCAACGGCAGGGTCGGGCGAAGGCGTGGGAGTCGGCTCCGCCGATTCCTCAGGCGACGGGCTTGGTGACGGAGTCTCGCTTGCTTCGTCAGTAGGCGAAGGTTCGGGGTTCAATTCGCTCTCAACCTGTATTCTTAACTGGTCTTTTAGTGCGCCCAACTGCTGGTCGGCCAGCGCGCGTTTATCAGACTTCTCCTCGTCGGTAAGCGATATGCCAAGCTCGGGCGCCTTTTGCAGCAGCAGCTCGTTCTCCACCATAGTGTCGAGCGTTTTATTTAAAAGCTCCTCATACCATTCCTTCATATCCCCGGATTTGAGTTCTTCCTCGTCCATACCGTAATAATAGGCGTAGTATGCGTATTCCTCGGAAGACATTGCTTCGTTCTCAACCTGCTGCCTTATTATCGGCGTGCCGTTGACGGTAGCTACCACCTGTGCCTGAACCTTTTTAGGGTCGACGGTCATCAGAGAGCATCCCGAAAAAATGAGCGCACAGGCGAGCGCCAGTGCGATAACCTTCAGTTTTTTCATTTAACGCGTTTACCTCCATGGGTCCGCTTACCGCGCGGACCGTATTCAGCCATTTATTATACTTTAAGCTAATGAATTATGCAACGCCTTATGTCCTTCAAAAACTTTAGCAGCGAATCCAACGCGCGCTCGCGCGGATCATACAGTATAAACGGCGGCGCCGCTGACCGTAGCTGCGCGATGCCGCTGTATTGCTCCAGCACCTTAATAAGCTTTTTGACGCTTATGCGGCTTTCATCTCCATATTTGAGCACAAACGCCCTGCCGCTCCTCGTCACCGACGATATGCCCGCCTTCGAAGCAAAGCTCTTTATCAGCGATATGAGTATAAGGTTCTCCACCGTTTTCGGGACTTTACCGTATCTGTCGTTAAGCTCTTCCCGCACGGCTTTCGCACTGCCAAGGCCATCCACCGCCGCTATTTTCTTGTATACCTCTATGCGCTGTATCTCGTCGCCTATATATGACGGCGGCACATACGCGTTTATCTTAATTTCGACGGACGCTTCATTATAGCTCTCCGTCTTCTGGCCTTTTAGCTCGGCTACCGCTTCGCGCATCAGCCGGCAGTACATATCGTAACCGACCGCCGCCATCTGCCCCGACTGCTCGGGTCCCAAAAGGTTGCCCGCGCCCCTTATTTCAAGATCCCTCATCGCTATCTTGAAGCCCGCGCCCAGTTCCGTGAATTCCGCTATCGTTTGCAGGCGCTTCTCCGCCTCTATGGTCATTTCCGTGCCGGGTATGTATGTCATGTACGCGAACGAGCTTTTTGTAGCACGGCCTACCCTTCCTTTGAGCTGGTAAAGCTGCGCGAGGCCGAACTTGTCCGCCTCGTATACTATCACCGTATTGACGTTGGGTATGTCAATGCCCGACTCTATTATAGTCGTGCAGAGCAGCACGTCGTACTCGCCTTCTAAAAAGCTCACCATTACGTTTTCAAGAGCCGTTTCGCCCATCTGTCCGTGCGCCGCCGCTACCCTCGCTTCGGGCACGAACCGCTTTAAGTCTCCGGCCAGCTTGTCCATAAGCCCTATCTGCCTGCACACGAAGTACACCTGCCCGCCGCGCTCCATCTCGTTAAGAACGGCTTCGCGCACAAGCTGCCCCGAATACTCCATAACGTAGCTCTCGGGCGGCTTTCGCTCTTCAGGCGGGGTGTCTATTATGCTCATGTCGCGTATGCCGGTAAGCGACATCTGCAGCGTGCGCGGTATCGGCGTCGCCGACAGCGTAAGCACGTCCACCGTGCGCTTTATGTCCTTTATACGCTCCTTGTGCGATACGCCGAAGCGCTGCTCCTCGTCTATTATCAAAAGCCCCAAGTCTTTGAACACAACGTCTTTGGACAGCAGCCTGTGCGTGCCTATAACGATGTCCACCGTACCGTTTTTAAGGCCTTCTATTATTCTTGCCTGCTCGCTCTGCGATACGAACCGCGATATCGTCTCTATCTGCACCGCAAAGTCGGTGAACCGTTCGAGGAACGTATGGTAGTGCTGCCGCGCGAGCAGCGTAGTAGGCACTAGCACAGCGCACTGGCGGCCTTCCATCACCGCTTTGAAGCAGGCGCGCATCGCGACCTCCGTCTTGCCGTAGCCCACGTCGCCCAGCAATAACCTGTCCATCACCTTATCGCTGCGCATGTCCCTTTTTACGTCTTGTATGGCCTTAAGCTGCCCCTCCGTCTCCTCGAACGGGAAGTTGTCCTCAAACTGCCGCTGCCATATGGTGTCCTCGCTGTAGCTGTGGCCTTTCCTGCTCATGCGCTCGCTGTATATCGACACAAGGTCTTCCGCAAGCTCCTTTACCGACTTCTTTACGCGCGCCTTCGTCGCGTTCCATTCGCGGCCGCCCAGCTTTGAGAGCCTCTCGTTGTCGCCTCCCATGTACTTCTGTACTCTGTCTATCTGGTCGGTAGGTATAAAAAGCTTGTCTCCCCCGCGGTATTCCAGCTCCATATAGTCGCGCGTTATGCCCTGAACTTCGCGAGTTACCAGGCCGAGAAACCGCCCCTTACCGTGTATGTCGTGTACTATCAAATCGCCGGTCTTCAAATCGGAGAATATGTCGAGCTGCTTCCGGGCGGACGGGCGCACCTTCTTCCTCGCGAACCCGTATATCTCGTACTCGCCGAGGAAATACTCCTTGCGCGTCGTCAATTCGAAGCCCGACTTCAAGCTGTCGGGGTAAGTCGCCGCTTCGCCGGGCGAGAGATTGCGTCCGTCCTTTATGCACGGTATCGTTATTTCCTTATCCGAAAGCTCGCTCGAGAGCTTCTCGGCCTTCTGCAGGCCGCCGCATACAAGATACACGCTCCAGCCGTTTCTAATGCGCGCCTTTACGTCCTCTCCCAGCATGTCTATCTTGCGGTTATAGGCGAGCGCCGCCCTCGCGTGGAAGTTTACCTCTTCACTCGCGCCGATATCAGGCGACCTGTCTATCATGCATAGGTCAAGTACGCAATGCGTTTTCGCGCGCTGCAGAACTTCCGCCGGGGAAAAGTACAGGCGGCTCTGGTCATCCACGCCCTCGTGCGTCGCCTTAACCTGCTCAAGCCGTTTGGCGAACTCTTCCACTCTGTCCTTGCCCGCGGTCTTTATATATTTATAGTCGTCGAATATCACTATTGCCGAAGGCAGGTAGTCAAGAATCCCCGCGTCGCACAGCGCGTACGCGTAGTTCTCCATATCCTCGAAAAACCTGTGCTTTAAAAGGCTGTCCGCATAATCCTGAAATTTAAGCGCCAGCCCCGGGCCCGGAGTCTTGGCCGTCTTAAAATACTCCGCGCCGCGCCGCGCCGCTTCTTCGCCGATCACAAGCTCTAAAGCGGGCTTAAGCGTTATCTCGTTTATAGTCTTTTTACTTCTCCGCTGCGTGCCCGGGTCAAATTCGCTTATGCTCTCCACCACGTCGTCGAAGAAGTCTATCCTGTGCGGCGACTTTTCGCCTGGCGAAAACACGTCGAGTATCTCGCCGCGCCGCGCGGCCTGGCCCATAGTCTCCACGGCGCTTACGCGCTCGTATCCCGCCAGCACGAGCCGATGCATAAGCTCCTCGGGCTCGTACGTGCCGTCTTTTTTTATCGTAATATGAGCATCCTTAAAGTCCTGCTTTGACGCGAGCCTTGCCGAGAGCGCTTCCTCGCTTAAAAACGCTACGCTGGCGGCGTTTGAAACGAGCTTTGATATTGCGTTTATGCGCGCGAACATCGTTTCGCGGCCTCTTGCGACCGACGAGTGCAGCTGCAACGCGCGCTTTGGTATAAAGGCTGCGCGCTGCATGCCTTCCGCCAAAGCTGCGGCGCGGTTATCCGAATCGCAAACGAACAGCACAGGACGCGCGAAAGCCTCCGAAACGGCAGCCGCAATGTGCGGCTTCAAACTGTCGGGAACGCCAAAAATCGAGCAGGGAACATTCCCTGCCCGTATATGCTCTTTAAGCTTTGAGAACGCCTCAAGCTTCGCTATATGTGATGTAATGCGCATCTTTGTAGTTAATTGAAGCGGTTCTGCGCTTCGTAAACGCCCTCCTCCAATATCGTCTCTATAGCGTCGGCCGCGCGCGTAAGCGTATCGTACGCCGCCTGTTTGTCCGTATATTCACCCAGAACGTGGTCTACTATATCGCCCTCCGGCCTGCCCACGCCCACCCTTACGCGCGTGAAATCTTCCGTCTGCAAATGGTATATTACGTTTTTCATGCCGTTGTGCGTGCCCGCGCTGCCTTTGGCTTTTATCCTTACCATTCCCTCTTTTAAGTCCACATCGTCATAAACGAGAATAAGCTGCTCTTTGCGTATACCGAGCGCCTGCGCCAGCTCCTTTACGCACTCGCCCGATAAGTTCATGTACGTCTGCGGCATTGCAAGCGTCACGCGCTTTGACTTTATAATGCCCGTGCCAAGGCGCGCTTTATACCTGAATATGCGCATGGGTATGCCGTGGCGCTGCGCGAGTATGCTGACTACGTCAAACCCTGCGTTGTGCCGCGTATGCTCATACTTGCTCCCCGGATTGCCGAGGCCTATTATATAGTATTCAGCCGTAAGTCCGGCAGACTTCTTGCGAAATCCAGCAGACCCGAATAGTCTCCCCGCTCGCATTCAGGCGCCCTTTCTATATCTCCGATAACGTGGTCAAGCACTAAAAATCCCTTGAATCCCAGCTTGACCGCGCACATATCCTCTCTTATGTCGTTGCCTATTATATAGCATTCCTCCGCTTTAAGAGCCGTTTTTTTGAGTATCTCTTCAAAATATTCAAGGCTTGGCTTGCACCAGCTCGAATTTCCGTAATACGACACGTATTCAAAATCGCCGGGACAAAGGCCCGCCCAATCAATCCTCTGGTCCGTCGCTATAGCCGGAAACATCGGATTGGTGGCAAGTATGAGCCGGTAGCCTTTGCGCCCCAGCTCCCTTACCGCCTCCACCGCCCTTTGTTCTATGCGCGTGCAGTCCTTTACAAGCTTAAACTCGTTGCTGTAAAAAGCGTTCATATGCGGTATAAGAGTATCTGAAGGCTTGCCCGACAGCTTCTCAATCACTTCCCAGAAAGCCTCGGCGTTGGTCTTTTTCCCGTCGTTGCCGAGCATCGCGTATACTGCCTTTATAAATATGCCCTCGCCGTTTTCACGGGATATGCGGTCATAAAAACCGGCCTTATTAATAGCGGCGTAATAGAGCCTTAAGAACTCGTCCATTCTAAGAGGCAGCAGCGTGCCGTCGAGGTCAAAGAATACGGCTTTTCTCACTCGCCTCTCCGCCTTTTTGCCCAGCCTTCAATGACCGTCTGCCTTGATCTTGCGATGCACAGCGCGTCTTTCTCCACGTCCTTTGTTACGGTGGAACCCGCCGCGACGTACGCGCCGTCCTCTACCGTCACGGGCGCTATGAGGTTCACGTTGCATCCTATGAACGCGTTCTTCCCAACCGTCGTACGCGACTTTTTCTGCCCGTCGTAGTTGACGAACACCACGCCGCAGCCTATGTTGGTCTTCTCGCCAATCTCTCCGTCGCCTATATATGTAAGGTGCGAAACCTTCGCTCCATCCTTTATCGTAGAGTTCTTTACCTCCACAAAGTCGCCCACGCGGCACCCGTTGCCTATCACGCTGCCCGGCCGCAGGTATGCGTACGGCCCTATGGTGCTGTTTTCGCCCACGCTCGAGTCGAGTATCACTGAATTTTGCACCTTGGTCCCCTTGCCTATGGAGCTGTTGCTTATCCTGCTGCCGGGATAGAGCACCGCGTCCTCGGCTATCACCGTGTTCCCTTCCAACGTGACGCCCGGGTAAATTACAACGTCCTGCCCTATTTTAACGCCCGCTTCTATATACGTGCTGTCCGGGTCAATAATAGCCACGCCGTCCAGCATCAAAGCCTCGTTTATACGCTTTCTGAGCAGCGCCGCAGCCTTTGCAAGCTGCACTCTGTCGTTGACGCCCATGCATTCTTCGGCGTCCGCGCATATTATAGCCTTTGCGCCGTAACCTTTATCCGATATGTATTTGACGCAATCGGTTATATAATATTCGTTCTGCGAATTGTCGTTATTAAGAGCGGAGAGCGCTTCCAAAAGATACGGTATCTTAAAGCAGTATACGGACGGGTTGACTTCCTTAATGCAAAGCTCTTCCTCGGTAGCGTCCTTATGCTCCACTATGCGCAGCGTGTTTTCTCCGCGCACTATGCGCCCGTAACCAGTCGGGTCCTCCACTACCGCCGATAGCAGGCACAATCCAAGGTCCTGCGACTGCGCAGTATCTATAATCTTACGCAGCGTTTCCGCGCGCAGCAGCGGCATATCGCCTGCCACAACAAGCGCGTATCCGTCGCCTTCTAGGTATTCCTTTGCGCACATGACGGCGTGGCCTGTGCCGAGCTGCTCAGGCTGCACTGCGTAGCTTACGCTGTCGCCGAAGTATTCTTTTACCTGCTCCGCGCCGCTGCCAATAACTACGACCGGCTTTTGCCCCGTCGCTTCCCTCGCGGCGTCCACAGCCCATGCGGCAAGCGGCTTGCCCGCCGCCGAATGCAGCACCTTGGGCGTTTTTGACTTCATGCGCTTGCCTTCGCCCGCAGCGAGTATAATAGCGTTACAATTTGAAACCATTGAACTATCTCCTTATTCTTTAAGGCCGCAATACATGGGAAGATAAAGCATCACCCGGGATATTAAGCCTTAAGAAGCGGTATATGCTAATTAATGAATTACCATATAGATATTAGTTTATTATATTTTCCGTGTCAACTTAAACCGGCAAACAAAAGCAGCCTTCATAAAGCAAGCGTGTGTCGCTGTCCGTTCCGCATCCGTACTTTAAAGCATTGCTTGTTAACGACGCCATAACAGGCAAGTCTGTCGGCAAGGCTGCCCGTATGCAGTTCAAACAGGTGGTTATCATAATCATAAAAATATATGGATTTGCCTTCACCCTCGACACGAGTACGGCCGGGTATTATCATTGCTCCTGCTTCATTTATTTTTGTTATATATTCATCTATTTCATGTTCATCAATCTGAAAAGCTATATGATTATATGTACGTTCCTGTAAAGGCTCGCCCTCCATGATGCAAAGCCATACGCCGTTTATAGATAAGTATTTTTCTTTGGAGTAAGAGAAAGTCTTATCCCCGCTTGAGTAGATTTCCTTCGCGTCAAACACTTTTTTTAGGAGTATAGCTGTGCGTGTAATATCTTTTACTATAAACGTAATATGGCTCAGACCCAAAACCATACCGCCGCCGCCTTTTATACTGATATTTGTACTGATATAAGAAAAAGCCGCCTTTTGCGGCAGCCTTTCAGCGTTATTCTATTCTCCGTAGCTTATGCCTATGTCGCGGCCAATGCTTAAAAGATCCGCATCAAGCGGTATGGTTTTAGTTCTTCCCGCAACGTCCTCGATCTTGTTGGACGTCACTTTTCCGTCGTTCACCGCGACGGTCCTGCCGAAATTCTTCTGCTTTATAAGCTTCGCGGCATGCACGCCCATCTGCGTCGCGAGCACGCGGTCATATGGGCACGGCGGGCCTCCCCTCTGGTAATGCCCCGGAACGACCACTCGCGTCTCTATGTCTATCACCTGATTAAGCTCGTCCGCGAGCTTGTAGCCCACCGAGTAGTGTTTGCCCTTAAGATTCTGGTCGGGCGCGTCGTCTATGCTTCTTGCGCCTTCCGCTATCGCTATTATCGAGAAGTGCTTGCCGCGCTCGTACCTGTCGTTTATCACGTCCGCGACGGAATTTATGTTGTACGGTATCTCGGGTATGAGTATCACGTCCGCGCCGCCCGCAAGCCCCGCGCTTAACGTCAGCCAGCCCGCGGTGTTGCCCATCAGCTCTACTATTATCACCCGCGAGTGGGATATCGCCGTAGTATGCACGCGGTCAATTACGTCGGTAGCTATGTCTATGGCGCTCTGGTACCCGAACGTCACTTCCGTCGCCCATATGTCGTTGTCAATGGTCTTGGGCAGCCCAATGACATTGAGGCCCTGCCCGGCGAGCAGCCCGGCCGCCGTATGCGTGCCGTTGCCGCCTATCGTAACAAGGCAGTCAAGCTGCATCTTCTCGTAGTTTTTAACCATCGCTTTAGTCGTGTCAAGGTACCTGCCGGTGTTCTCGCGCCCATGTACGCTCTGCCTTGACGTGCCGAGTATCGTGCCGCCCAGCGTAAGCAGCCCGGAGAACTCTTCCCTGTGCATCACACGGTATTCCCCGTTAATAAGCCCGCCGTAGCCGCCCATTATTCCAACAATCTCGGCGTCTTTAAACAACTGGTACGACGCTTTTGCAACTCCCCTTATCGCCGCGTTCAGCCCGGGGCAGTCACCGCCGCTCGTCAGGATACCTATTCTCTTTGCCATATGGCGCCTCCATAATCATTTATATTTCAAGTATACATAAAAGCCGAATGCTTTTCAATTATTGTGCATAAATGCTTTTTATTCCGGAAAATCAAACGATAAACATTAATGCTTATTCGGTATGTATTGTTAATACCCTAAAATACCTTATTGAAACGCTGTACGCACTTGCTCACTCCGCTGACACAAAAACCTTACTCAAAAAAAAGAAGCAGGAAAACCTGCTTCCCGGTAAAATCTTATGTTAATACGTATACGGTTCCAAAGAACGCGTCTGGGGGACGGTGTCGCCGCCTTTTATTTCATATATCCTGCTTACAGCGTTATATGCCTCGTCGGATACGGAAAAATACATATACGTTACGTATGTGCTGCCCTGCGGTGCGGCTGTCATCTCGTACATAATGTCTTCCTCGACAAAGCAGATGAGCGTACCAGCAAACCCGTTGACGTTAAGCGTGTTAAGCACTGCCTGCGAGCAGAACGGGTCGAAGCATACTACGGTGCTTAAGTCCGGATAATTGCCAAGCGCGGCCTCCGTTAGCTTCACTGCCTCTTCGCTGTCGAATTGGCTGTAACCGATTCCCAGCAATGCGGCATCGGCGCCCAGAGCGGCCGTAAAGCCTTCCTCCAAAACCGCCGAAAACTGCACCTCCTGCATTGCGCTTATAGCATATATATTTCCGCTGCAATATCCTGCCAGCGTTGCCGCAGCCGTCTCAAAATTGCGCGTTACCGCGTCGTAGCTACCGTCGGAAAAGTCGCTTAACACAACGAAAGGCACGCCCGCGGCGCTTGCCTCGCTTTGCATAGACGCAAGTCCAGCGTTGTCCGCCATAGGTACTATGATAATACCGTCCATGCCCTGCGCGAGCATAAGCGAAACCTGTGTTTTTTCCGTTGAGGCATCATAATCGGTAGCGGCTACGGTCAATTCCCCGCCGTAATACGCAAGCTCCTTCTCTATCGCAGAGGCGAGCTCCTTATAATACCCGCCGTCCGTGTTAGGTACTATCAGCCCGATTTGATCTGAGGCTGACGGCGCTTCTGAAACGGCAGGCTCCTCGGAAACAGAAGGGATTTCGAACGGGTCAGGAATCTTTGCCGGGCCCGAAGAACCTGCCACCATGAAGTAGTCAAGCAGGCTTGAGATGTCAGTAATATCCGCCCCTGACGTATCCATGCTGAACCTGTTGTCGTCTTCAACGTTTGCCATGCTGAATTTAATGGACTCTTTATATGTCAGGCTGTAATCGCCGCTGTTCGGAACAGAAATGCTGATTTTGCCTTCAACATTGCCGCCCGACCATTTTTCGCTTCCGTCAATCTTAAGCGTGCCGTCCGCGGCCGTTATACCGGCGTTGTATGTTATGCCGCCGCTCGTCTTCTTATAGCTTATCTTGCCCGTAACGTCCGCGCTCTCTTCCGGCGTATGCAACGCGAACGTTATGTCGTTTCCGCCGTCCCGCTTTGAGTAAGCAAACTTAAAGTTAATACTTTCCCCGTTGGAATTCGCCTCAAGTTCCAGCGAAACGGGAACGCCGCCCTCATAAGCAAGCTCCCATACGAGCTCAAAATCAGCGGCGTCTTTTGTAGCTTCCATGGCATCCACGGCGGTTTTAAGCACTTGCTCTATGTCCACGGTCGTACCCGAAACGTCTTTTAAAAAGTCTTCCAGCTCTTCTTTAAGCTTCTTATCCTTGCCGAGCTTATCGGTAAAAGTTTTGAGCGTGTCCGTTATGTCGTCGGGCGTAAGAGTGAGAGTGGTAACCGAGCCGCTGCTTTTAAAGCAATCCGCGCTTATGCTGTTCACGAACAGCTCCGCCAGCTTTTTATAATCCAGCTTTGTCTTCCCTGCGCTGCCGGTCAGCCCTTCCGCCAATGCCTTGATCCTGTCGGAGAGCGCCATGGTTTTTGAAAGATCGGCTTCCGACGCGAATTTGAGGCCCGTAACATTGTCGCCTGATTCTGCGAACAGCGTATCTTCCAGCAGCAGCAGCCTTGCCGCAACAACTCCGCCGCTTTCCGCGCTGAATCCTAATGACTTTTTGTCATATGCCGCTTCCACCGTTGCCGTAAACGTCTCGCCGCCTATTTCCGACGTAATGTCGACGCTTATATCGAACGGCTCCTTAAGCAGCTTTTCAAACGTATCGCTTCCAAGGCCGGAAAACGCTCCGGAAAAAACCTTTACGTTATCGTTTATGAATTTCGTTTGTACAGTATTGCCGGAGAGCGGCCCGCCTCCTCCCATCGCGGGCAATACGACAAATACCACCACCGCGGCTATAGCTAGTACGAGCGCTGCGGCAATGCCTATCCAAAGAAACTTCTTTGACTTCTTTTTTGGCGGCTGCGCCGGCTGCAGCGGCTGCCCATAGGGAGGCTGAACTGGTTGCTGGCTGTACGGCGGCTGCAATGGCTGCTGAGCGGGCTGTCCGCCCTGAGCAGGCTCTCCCTGCCTGGCTCCGCAGGCGCTGCAAAACAATTCGCCGTCGTTTACTGGCGACCCGCATTTGTAACAATACATTAATGAATTCCCTCCGTATAATTTACTTGTCTTTATGGGTAAAGGATTAAAACTTGTTTTCCCTGAGCGTTTTACTAATCTCATAATATGAGAAAATTCGACATCAGTCAACAAAATGTTAGCCGGTGACACGTCGTACTTCAGTATACGTATAATTATTTAATATTGGCATCAATTGAGCCGTCTTTACTGCATTTAAGCATATATAAGAAAAGAGGGCGGACAACCCGCCCCCGTGTTTTTATCCAATGCTGTTTGCGCTTAACTCAATGATTATTGCCCAATGCTTTTCCCGTTGCAATAAAACTAGTTGACATCAACAAGACCGGCCGGTTAACCCGCCCGCTAGATCGCTAAGGAAGCAGATCGGAAGGGTCGGAAATACCGGCCGATCCCAGCGTATTCATAGCGTTTGAAGCGTCGGTTATATTAGCGTTGTCCGTATCGACTTTGAATTTATCTACTACCCTTTCAGACGGCTTGCCGAATTTAAGCGATGTTTCGTATGTTACGCTTATGTTCCCTAAGCCCGGTATGGTTACTGTTACCTCCCCGCTTGCATCGTCGCCTTTTTTCTGCTCGCTTCCCTTAATCGAGAGAGTCTCTTCTCCGGCGGTTATATCCGCGCTGTACTCTATGCCTTGCGCCGTCTTCCCGAAGTTTATTGTACCCGAAGCCACTTCGGTTCCCGCGGCCGCGACTGAAAAATCTATCTTTGTCTTATCTCCGGCTTTCTCGTAGCCGTAATATAAAACATAATCGCTGCTGCCGTCGTCAAACATTATTGTAAGCGAAGCGGGCGCCGCGTTCCTGTACTGTATTTCCAATATTATCTTAAAGTTCAACTCGCTCTTTTGCTCTTCCAGCGCGCTTGCCGCCATATCCAACGCGGAGATTATATCAGCTTGCATTCCCGACACCGATTTTGTATAGTCCTCGAGGTCACGGAGCAGCTGCTTGTCGTTTTCCAGCTTTTCAGTGAAGTTATTAAGCGTCTGTATAACATCGTCTATATCAAGCGTAAGCCTCGCGCTGTCGCCTGCTCTTTTAAAGCACCTCTCGTCGATGCTGTTGACAAATATCTCCGCTACCCTGCCGAAGTCAACGTTGACCGTAGTCTGCGGTTTCGTATAACCTTCAATCAGCGCATTTATCCTTTGCTCGAGCGTCATGCTTTTTGACATGTCAGCTTCCGTATCAAACCGTATGCCGCTCGTAATGCCGCCGGACTCGGAATACAGCACATTTTCGAGCAGCAGCACAGTCGCTGCCTGCCCGCCCTGCTCAAGCCGCAGCCCGAACGACTCCAAATCGTACGCCGCCTGTATAGAAGCATCGCTCTGCTGCCCTTCGATTGCCGTGGTCATATCCATGCCTATCTCAAACGGTTCTTTTGCGAGCCTTGCAAACGTATCGCCGCCTATCCCAGAGAACGAACCGGTGAATACTTTGAAGCTGTCGTTAATAAACCTTGTCTGCATAGTGTTGCCCGCAAACGGCCAGTTAGCGCCGCCTCCCGCAGGGAACACCACAAACAGCAGCACAGCCGCTATCGCAAGAACGGCGGCAACTGCCGCGATAATCCAAATAACCGCTTTTGACTTCTTCTTTGGGGGCTGTCCGTAAGGAGGCCGGCCGTTTTGCTGGGCAGGCTGCACGTATGGCTGTTGGTATATAGGCTGAGCCGCAAACTGCGAAGGCCTCGCGGCCTCTATTTTCTCTCCGCACGCGCTGCAAAACGATTCTCCCGCATTTACAGGCGCTCCGCATTTTCTACAAAACATCTTTATACCCTCCACATAATAAAATGCGATATTCCGCCATACATATTATGCCTGTGTATACCATAATATGTGATACGGAATGCAAAGTCAATCGCAGTGATTTTCCATGTATTACGCGCGGCAGGCAAAACAAAAGAGAGGCCCAAAAGCCTCTCTTTAATGTTGCTTAGATTATTCGATAACGCTGGTAACGACGCCGGAGCCAACGGTCCTGCCGCCCTCGCGGATAGCGAAGCGCAGGCCTTCCTCAATGGCGATAGGAGTTATAAGCTTTATCTCCATCGTTATGTTGTCGCCAGGCATGACCATCTCGGTGCCTTCCGGAAGCGTGATGCTGCCCGTAACGTCCGTCGTTCTGAAATAGAACTGCGGCCTGTAACCGTTGAAGAACGGAGTGTGGCGTCCGCCCTCTTCTTTCTTAAGCACGTAGACCTGGCCTTTGTAATGCGTATGCGGCTTGATGGAGCCCTTCTTCGCAAGAACCTGTCCGCGCTCTATCTCGTTCCTCTGAACGCCGCGCAGCAGCAGACCTACGTTATCGCCCGCTATAGCCTGGTCGAGTATCTTCCTGAACATCTCGACGCCGGTTACAACGACGTCTCTCGTCTCATCCGTCATACCGACTATCTCGACCGTGTCGCCAACCTTGATCTGTCCTCTTTCAATTCTGCCGGTAGCGACCGTGCCGCGTCCGGTGATGGAGAACACGTCTTCAACAGGCATAAGGAACGGCTTGTCAACGTCTCTTTCCGGAGTCGGAATATAGGTGTCGACAGCGTCCATCAGTTCGAACAGGAACTGGCACTCGGGAGTGTCCTTCGCTTGCTTGCCTGCCATCAGGGCTTCCATTGCCTGCAGCGCGCTTCCCTTTATTACAGGGATATCGTCGCCCGGGAATTCGTAGGACGAAAGCAGGTCTCTTACTTCCATCTCGACGAGTTCCAAAAGTTCGGGGTCGTCAACCTGGTCGACTTTGTTAAGGAACACTACGATGTAGGGAACGTTAACCTGACGGGCAAGCAGTATATGCTCGCGAGTCTGAGGCATGGGGCCGTCAGCCGCGGAAACAACGAGTATCGCGCCGTCCATCTGTGCCGCGCCGGTGATCATGTTCTTTACGTAGTCGGCGTGGCCCGGGCAGTCAACGTGCGCATAATGGCGATTCTCTGTCTCGTACTCGACGTGAGCCGTGTTAATCGTTATGCCTCTCTCTTTTTCTTCGGGCGCCTTGTCGATTTCGTCATATTTCATGACCTTTGCCTGGCCGCTCTGAGCCAGAGCCATCGTTATAGCTGCCGTAAGCGTTGTCTTACCGTGGTCAACGTGACCAATAGTTCCAATGTTTACGTGTGGTTTGGTTCTTTCAAACTTAGCTTTTGCCATTGTTTTTTCCTCCTAAACAATCTGGTTCATAGTTTATATTTTGAACGGCTTCAACAGTGCTGCGCACCGTATGATCCAATTTCTAAAATATTACTCCCCCTTAACAGCTCCTGGCTTTCGGGGTAACCTTTACTAGCCCGTGATCTTTTCAGCTATCGACTTAGGCACTTCACTGTAATGCGAGAACTGCATAGTAAACGTGCCCCTGCCTTGCGTGCGGCTCCTAAGATCCGTAGCGTATCCGAACATCTCCGCCAGCGGCGTCGCCGCGCGTATCACCTGCGCGCCTCCCCGCAGCTCCGTACCCTCTATCCGTCCGCGGCGGGCGTTAAGGTTGCCCATTACGTCGCCTAAGTATTCGTCAGGCACGTTCACCTCCACCGACATTATGGGCTCAAGCAGCACAGGCGAAGCCTTACTCATAGCTTCCTTAAAAGCCATGGATCCCGCTATCTTGAAAGCTATCTCCGATGAGTCCACCTCATGGTACGACCCGTCTACAAGCGTCGCCCTGAAGTCCATTACCTCAAACCCGGCGAGCACGCCGTTCTTAGCCGCTTCCTGTATGCCTTCGTTGATGCTGGGTATGAACTCCTTGGGTATTACCCCTCCGACTATCTTGTCTACAAATTCGTACCCCGCGCCCGGCTCGAGCGGCTCAACTTCAATGACGACATGGCCGTACTGTCCGTGACCGCCCGTCTGCCTCTTATAGATGCCCGTAGCCGTCACAGACTTCGTTATCGTCTCACGATAAGACACCTGCGGTTTTCCGACCTTTGCCTCCACCTTGTATTCGCGCATCATCCGGTCGACTATTATCTCCAGATGAAGCTCGCCCATGCCCGCGATTATCGTCTGCCCCGTCTCAACGTTCGTGTACGCCTTGAAAGTCGGGTCCTCTTCCGAAAGCCTCTGCAGCGCGATTGTCATCTTCTCCTGGCCGGCCTTTGTCTTGGGCTCTATGGCCACTTCTATGACGGGCTTGGGAAACTCCATAGTCTCGAGTATAATTGTGTGCTTGTCGTCGCACAGCGTGTCGCCCGTCGTTATCTGTTTGAATCCGGCTATCGCAGCTATGTCGCCCGCATGAACTTCATCTATCTCCTCACGGGCGTTAGCGTGCATCTGCACTAGCCGGGCAATCCTCTCGCGCTTGTCCTTTGTCGAGTTGTAAGTGTAAGAGCCCGTTTTAAGCGTACCCGAATACACTCTGATGAATGCGAGCTTCCCTACGAAGGGATCGGCCATAATCTTGAATGCCAGAGCCGAAAACGGTTCGTCGTCGCCCGCCTTCCTCACTTCCTCCTCACCGCGGAGATTTTTGCCCGTGATGGGGGGGATATCAAGCGGCGACGGCAGGAAATCGACTATCGCGTCCAAAAGCGGCTGCACGCCCTTGTTGCGGTACGACGAGCCGCATGTCACCGGAACGATATCCAGCGCTATTGTCGCCTTGCGTATAGCGGCGATAAGCTCGTCCCGGCTTATTTCGGCGCCCTCAAAGTACTTCTAAAGCAGCGTGTCGTCGTACTCCGCGACAGACTCAATGAGCTTCTCGCGGTACTCGGCGGCCAGCTCTTTCATATCGTCGGGTATATCTTTTCTTACGACATTCACGCCCATCTCGTC
>JAEZIZ010000096.1 GCA_023415915.1 Bacillota bacterium
GATTCAGAGGCGACCTCAATGTGACAATGACATGCGAACTCTTGCCATATCTCAATTATAGCTGGGTTGTGCGTAGATGGAAGATGTTTTCGTTTATTGTGGTGCGGGTAGTGCATGATGATTCAGAGCGCAAGCGAAGAATCTTTAATTTGTCTGAACCGTGAAACTGTGTTTCCCCTTTATCTTTTTTTTTGAAAAGTTAGCGTATGGTTTTTTACGGTATATAAAAGCGGCAGCCCGAAAACGCTAATCGTTCTCCGGGCTCACCGCGATCGGTAACCTTATACCGGATAACGGGCTATCTGCTGACTCGCCCGCTTCCGTCTCCGCCCATCAGTTTTTCTACGTCCGAAAGCTTTACCCTGTTGTAGTCTCCGCCTATCGAATGTTTCAAGCAGCTTGCCGCAACCGCAAATTCCAACGCATACTGCTTATCCTTATACTTAGCAAGCCCGTAAATGAGCCCGCCCGCAAATGCGTCGCCGCCGCCTACCCGGTCGATGATATCGCTTATAATATATTTTTTTGAAACATAGAATTTATCCCTGTCGTTCAAACATGCGCTCCAGCCGTTGGTATCCGCGGATTTGCTTTCCCTGAGTGTTATCGCTATCATCTTAAGGTTCGGAAACGCTTCCAAAACCTTGTCGCCCAGCGCTTTGTATTTATCTGTATCGAGCGAGCCGCTTTCAACGCTTACATTGGCGTTTATTCCAAGCGACTTCTGACAATCCTCTTCGTTGGCGATGCCTATGTCCACGTACTTTACAAGCTCGCTCATCACTTCTACCGCCGTTTCGCCGTACTTCCACAGCTTATTGCGGTAGTTGAAATCGCACGACACGGTCACGCCGTGCTGCTTTGCCTTTTTTACTGCCTCCAGCGACGCCTCTTTTGCGTTTTTGCTGATAGCGGGAGTGATGCCCGAAATATGAAACCACTCCGCTTCTTCGAATATACCGTCCCAGTCGATTTCGCCTTTTTCTATCAATGCAATCGAAGACCCAGCCCTGTCGTATATCACGTTGGACGGCCTTTGGTTCGCGCCGTTCTCCAGAAAGTATATTCCGACCCGCCCGCTGCGCCGCACGATCTTTGTCGTGTCAACTCCCAGGCCTCTTAATTCTCTTATGCATCCGTCTGCAACATCATTATTGGGCAGCGCGGTGATAAACTGCGCGTCGAGCCCGTAATTTGCGAGCGACACCGCGACGTTCGCTTCGCCGCCGCCGAACGTCGCCTCTAATAGCGGAGACTGAAACAGCTTCTCATGCCCCGGAGATTTCAGCCTCAGCATTACTTCCCCGAACGTTACATACTTACCCATCGTTTCCTCCTACTTCTGCAGCAGATGAACTGCAAACCCGCCGAATTCGTTCTCGAGATACACCGCGACTTTTTTCCCGTTCTTTTCGGTCAGCGATGACATATCGGCTCTAACTCCACGTTTATCGAGGTAATATACCGCCCTGTCGATATTGTTTGTGCGTACCGCGATATGCCCGTTTGCTCCCTTAAACTGCTTATTCATTACTTCAAAAAACGCTCCCGCGAAGTTGGAACTGTTGCCTTCCTTTACGCTTACGCCAAAAGCTTTGGCGAGCTCGTTCGCAAGAGCCAGCGACACTTCTTTGTTGTCCATGTTTATGCCTATATGGGCAAGCTCAAACCCCAGCAGCGCGTCGATGGATTTTTTGACGGTTTCGGTTATGTTTGCAAAATTGCCGTCGGCCATGTCTTTCTGGCTGCACAGCCAGCCTCCGCCTATCGCATGGATGTAATCCTTATCGGCATATTCGGCAAGGTTGCCTAAGGCTACGCCGCCCGTGGGTATAAACTTTACGTTCCTATACGGGCCGTGCAACGCTTCGCAGGCCTTTACGCCTCCGTATATGCTTGCCGGGAAGAATTTTAATATATTGACGTCAAAAGAAAGCGCGTGATCGATTTCGGTGGGCGTTACGCATCCGGGCGTAACCAGAATGCCGTTATCGAGGCAATACTTTACCACATCGTCGTTAAAACCCGGGCTCACTATAAATTCGCAGCCTGCCTGAACCGCCGTTTTTGCCTGCTCAACAGACAGCACCGTACCCGCGCCCAAAGTCATCCATGGATATGCCTGCTTTATAATTTTCATCGATTCTATAGCGGCCTGCGTCCTTAACGTGACCTCCATCACGGGCAACCCGCCTTCCAACATGGCTTTTGCGGCAGGGAGCGCGTATTCTGGCTTGTCGAACACAGCGACCGGAATAAGACCGATATTGCCTAATTTCTCGCTGAGATTCATAATATTACCTCCGTATATTTGATATCGCAATTGCCAGAAAAGCCCTCCGGCTTTCCCGGGGATTCCGATAAGTATTGACGGCTCATGATGTACAGCGAAGTATGCTTTTTTAATTTAAAGTTATGTAATGACCTGTTGCTTGTCTCGGCCGCCGGCGCGGCATATAGTCGTTATAAATTGGGCAATCTGAAGTTTAGCTGCGGTCAGTTGATCATTGGAGTGAAATAGTCTTTCAGCTTTGTAAAAATCAAGCTGCCGAGTCGTGTAACGCCGCCGAAAAGATGCTTCTGCATCAATGGCCGTATGGCCGTAGTATCGCCGTTCTCCAGCGCCTTAAGAAGCGCTTCGTGTTCTTCCACTATCTGATTGAAGTTTTTTATCTCAACGATATCGAGCATCCTGAACCGGGTGTAATGGCAGTCGGATTTTTGTATGCATTCCCACAGATAATTCTTCCGGGTAGCCGTAAACCAGATCTCGTGCAGTTGACTGTCGAGCTCATAAAACTGGCTTGCGGTGAAGTCTTCGCTTTCCAGAAGCCGCTTAACAGAGCTTAAGTTATGGCGTATCTTTTCGAGATCGAGCAGGTTGCAGGTTTTTATGAAATCCTCGAGCACGAACGTTTCGACGGCCATGCGCTGGTATATTATCTGATTGATTATGTCAAAATCCATCAGCGTGACCTGCGTCCCCTTGTAAGGCGTTATGTTGACAAGCCCGCAAAGCCTTAATTCCTGTAGTACGCTTCTTATAGGAGAGCGGGAAACTCCAAAGCGCGCGCAGAGTGCGTTCTCGCTGAGAAACGTTCCGGGTTTTATTTTCAATGTGATTATTTCATGTTCAAGTATACGGAAAATATCTCTGCTGGCATAGTTGTCGCCCATACGTCTGTCTCCTTTATTCTTACCCCCAAAAAGCATGGGAGCGATCGCTTAAGAAACTTACTTTTGATGGACGCATAAAGCTTGTATACAAAAAAAATATGTGGATACAAGTATGATGCTCGTATTAAGTTTAGCGCACAGAAAATGTGCTGTCAAGCAATAAGATGCTTTATTATACGCATATCTTATAAACACGACTTTGTATACATGCACAGAAAAGCAAGCTGCAGAATTTTGCAGACAGAATGATATATAGGCGCAAAACCCTGCTGAAACGGCGGAATTCGCGGCAATTTGCACCATCTTGTATTCAAAATTTAAATGTGTATACAAGTCTGTAATATTATGCACCCATAAAGTAAAAAATATCTTGACATCCCTATTTTGCTCTGTAATAATGTGAATACAAGCTAAAATTTCAGTTACATAATTTATACTGCTTATCGTTTACACTTCAGCGCGTTTACTTGCATTGTATCCAAATTAAACACGGTTCTTGGAAAGCGAATACGGCAAATTGCCTTGCTGTATTTTAGCAAATAAACTAAAAGGAGAGTAAATATGAAGAAAGCGTTAATACTGATTCTTTCGCTGGTTTTTGTATTTGGCATGGTTTCCTGCGGCGCGCCGCCCGCTTCGCCCAGCGCTCCCGCGGAAACTTCACAGGCTCCGGTTGCCGAAAGCCCTTCACAAGCTCCGGTTGCCGAAAGTCCCTCGCTTGAGCCCGTCGAACCTGTAAATATCATACTTGGCCATTTCGGCGCGCCCAATGAACCCGTTAGCAAAGCGGCTGAAACATTCAAAGCCAAGCTGGAAGAGCTGTCAGGCGGCAGTATGACCGTAGAGATCCATGGCGCCAGCGAACTGGGCAATGCCCCGGAAATGGCAGAGCAGACCCGCATAGGCGCTATACAGGCCTGCCTTGTTTCCCAGGGAACTCTCGACAAATTCGACCCGCGCTACGCTCTGGTGACGGCGCCGTATGTGTACAGCGGCTATGCTCACGCGTATGCCGTTGTAGACGGGCCTTTCGCGGAATGGGTAGGCGACGGCGTGCTCGAATCGAAAGGTCTGCACAACGTAGGGCCGTGGGACTACGGTTTCCGCAACCTGACTAATTCCGTGCGCGAAGTAAAAGTCCCCGCAGACGTTAAGGGCTTAAGGATCCGCACTCCCCAGGAAGTTCAAAAGGTCGCCTGCTTCGAGGCCTTGGGCGCTGCGGTTCAGCAGGTCGCTTTCAGCGAACTTATAAGCGCTCTAAAGCAGGGCACTGTTGACGGACAGGAGAACCCGATCTCCACCATATACAACAACAGCATGTGGGAAGCGAATCAGAAGTATTTAAGCCTTACGCGCCATACATGGGAAGCCGTTAACCTGACCGCATGCAATTCCTGGTGGAACGGCCTTAGCGACGAACAGAAGAAGTTTATCGAGGAAGCCGGCGCGGTTGCCCGCGATCAGATGCGCGACGAAGTACAAAGCAGCGAACAGGATTATATACAGAAGCTTAAGGACGAAGGCGTTACCGTTACCGAAGTGGACCTTGCCGTATTTAAGGAGGCAATGGAGCCTGCGTGGGCGCGTGTCGCCGAATATGAAGGCAGCACCGAAGACATGGATAAATTCCTCAAGATGGTCGAGGATGCAAAACCTTAAACATATTGCCCCAATGGGATCCCGGGCGAATGGCCTTAGCCTTGAGTATAAGCCGTTCGCCCTTCCCGATTTTTTATACAAGGTAACATAAGGAGGTCCTCCTGATGATCGCATTAGTTTTGTGCGTACTGCTTATCGTGGTTATGCTGATAGGCGTTCCGGTAGCCGTCGCGATGGGCGCTATCAGCGCGGGCGCGTTTGCCTCCATGGGCTTCACGGATATTTTGGCGGTAATGGCGCAGCGCATATATAACGGCACCACCGGCTTTACACTGCTGGCAATACCGTTCTTCATACTGGCCGGCAACCTGATGAATACCGGCGGCATCACTACCCGCATATACAATTTTGCAAACGCCATGGTCGGTCGGTGGCCGGGCGGCTTGGGGCAGGTGAACGTATTAGGCAGCGTAGTGTTCGCCGGCATGTCGGGAGCCGCGGTGGCAGACGCCGCGGGGCTCGGCTTAATAGAAATAAAAGCGATGGACGACGCCGGATACGACCATACGTTCAGCGCTGCCATTACGGCGGCTTCATCCACTATAGCTCCCGTAATACCGCCGTCGATACCCTTTGTTATTTTTGCCTCCGTAACCGGCGTATCGGTACCCAAGCTGTTCGCCGCGGGCATAATCCCGGGATTGCTGATGGCTGTATCGATGTGCGTTGTGGTCTATATAATCTCAAAGCGCAGAAAATTCCCCGTAATGCCGCGAATGCCGTGGAAACAAAGGCTGACGTATCTTTGGAAGGCCATACCCAGCCTGATGACCATAGTCATTATAATAGGCGGTATTTGGACGGGTATTTTCACCGCTACCGAGGCGGCTATAGTGGCTTGCGTATATGCGCTTATTCTTGGCCTGATATATAAGGAGCTCGATAAAAAATCGCTGGGCAAAATAGTGCACGACAGCATCATCACCAGCTGCAAGACTCTTTTCATAATCGCGATTGCCAATTTCCTCGCGTATTTCATGCTGCACCAGCGCATACCGAACCAGGTTATAGAAGGGCTTATGACCGTCTCTGCCGATCCTAACGTGCTCATACTCCTTATGATAGGCGTCCTTCTTATACTTGGCTGCTTCCTTGAGGGCGTATCGGTGATACTTATCACTGTTCCGGTCTTCCTGCCTATAGTGGACGCGATAGGAATGAACTATATACAGTTCGGCGTAATAATGGTACTGGCCTCGATGATCGGCCTTTTGACCCCGCCAGTGGGCATGAGCCTTTACGCGGTATGCAGCGTGGCAAAAGTGAGGCTGGGAACGCTGTCAAAAGCGGTGCTGCCCTATGTTATCGGCATTCTTGTAGTGCTGCTTATATGCGCTTTTTGGCCGGATCTCTGCCTGTGGCTGCCCAGCCTGATTTAAGGAGGACGTTATGCTGAAAGTACTGAAAAAAGCCGACGCAATTCTTGCGAAAGTACTGCTCTGGCTCGTAGTCGTTATGTGCATCGGTATAGGCGTGATACTGTTTGCGCGGGTTATCATACGTTTTGCGCATATACCCTTCCCTATGGCCTGGTCTGACGAAGTTGTCGCATGCATGATGGCCTGGATGATATTCTCAGGCGCGACGCTTCTGTTCCGCGCCAAAGACCATTTCCGTGTGGACCTGCTGCAGGATAAATTCAAGGGCAAAAGATGGCTTAGCGCGCTGAATGTGCTGATTACGCTGACGGGCATAGCGTTTTTCGCCGCGCTGCTGTACTATTCGATACTGCTTGTACAGAGCGCCGACTGGCCTCAGCCCATATTGAAGTTTTCGACGCGCCTGCCTTACTCGAGTATGCCTGTCAACTGTTTTCTGATACTGCTGTATCTGATACGCGACATAGTAACGGAGATTAAGGAACTGGTCGCCCGCCGCAGTCCGGCGGCAGCAATGGACGAGAAAAGCGAGCCGGTTTAATATGGATATTCGATATTCTTGCAATCAGCGCGATTTTAAGCGCTATACAACCGATGAGATACGCGAAGAATTCCTCATCGAGAACTTATTTGAGCCTAATAAGTTAAGCGCGGTATACAGCCATGTCGACCGCATCGTCGTAATAGGATGCATGCCGGCAGGCAGCAGCATACCCATAGACAAAGGGATAGACGTTTGGGCTAATTTCGGCACGCAATATTTTCTTGAGCGACGCGAGGCCGGCATTTTCAATATCGGCGGCGGCGGCGTTATACGCGTAGACGGACGTTCATACGACCTGGATTATAAAGACTGCCTATACGTTACGCGCGGCGCCCGCGAGATAATATTCGATTCAAACGACTCCGAGTCGCCCGCCAAGTTCTATGTGGTCAGCGCTCCTGCCCACCGGAGTTATGAAACCAAGCTGATTAAAATAGCGGACGCCGCCAAGAAGCGGTTAGGCTCAACGGAAACGAGCAACAGGCGGGTAATAAACCAGTTCATCCATCCCGACGTGCTTTCGACCTGCCAGCTTACGATGGGTCTTACCGTGCTCGAACCGGGCAGCGTTTGGAACACCATGCCCGCTCACACTCACGAACGGCGCATGGAAGTATACATGTATTTCGAAGTGCCCGAGGACCATATGGTATTTCATATTATGGGCGAGGGACGTGAGACGAGGCACGTAGTAATGAAAAACGAGCAGGCGGTAATAAGCCCGTCATGGAGCGTACATGCGGGCGCGGGCACGTGCAATTATTCGTTTTTGTGGGCAATGGCGGGAGAAAACCTTGCTTTTGACGACATGGACGTCATTCCGGCCTCGGTGCTGAAATAGAGGGGGTTGTCATGGTAACACCGGATTTTAGACTGGACGGTAAGATAGCGCTTATCACAGGCGCCAGTTACGGAATAGGCTTTGCGATAGCCGCGGCATATGCAGATGCCGGGGCAACAATAGTTTTCAACGATATTAACGAGGAGCTCGTAGAAAAAGGGCTGTCCGCATATTCGGAGCTCGGCATAAAGGCTTATGGATATGTCTGCGACGTGACGGATGAAGCGCAGGTAAACGTATTAATAGAACGTATAGAAGCGGATGTGGGCGTCATAGATATACTTGTAAACAACGCCGGCATAATAAAGCGCATACCGATGTGCGAGATGAGCGCCGAAGAATTCCGGAAGGTCGTTGACGTAAACCTTACCGGAGCTTTTATAGTATCCAAAGCCGTGATTCCCGGTATGATTAAGAAAGGGCACGGCAAGATAATAAACATGTGCAGCATGTTGAGCGAGCTTGGCCGCGAGACCGTTTCGGCTTACGCGGCTGCCAAAGGCGGCCTTAAGATGCTTACGCGCAACATATGCAGCGAATACGGCGCCGCCAATATTCAGTGCAACGGCATCGGGCCGGGTTATATTGCCACGCCGCAAACCGCGCCTTTAAGGGAGCGCCAGCCGGACGGCAGCCGTCACCCCTTTGACCGGTTTATTATCAGCAAAACGCCTGCCGGACGCTGGGGGACGCCGGAAGACCTGACCGGTCCCGCGGTATTCCTTGCTTCCGAAGCGTCTAATTTCGTCAACGGCCATATATTATATGTTGACGGAGGCATACTTTCCTACATAGGACGGCAGCCGTAAGCAAAAAAGTTGGGCACTAACCGGCATAATGATACTATGCCGGATTACGTCAGCTCCATCGACAATCCGGCATGTTTTTGTGTCATCAGCGGTATTTGAAATCAGGTATTAAAGAAGTTCGTTCTGAATTCTTCGTACTCTTTCGCTACTCTGTTTTGATTAGCCAGGCATGCCTGCCGTAAGCTTATATAGTTCTCGACAGCCAGGCCGGCTATTTTTTTATCGAGCACTCCGTTATCGGCCATATTAATAAGCGCAGATATCGCTTGCTGCTGGTTCATTCCGGTCCTGTATGGCCGTTCCTCCGTTACTGCCGTAAAGACGTCGGCTACAGCCATTATTCTGGAGCCTATAGACAACTTCGAGCCGTCGATACCGAATGGATATCCTTTCCCGTCCATTCTTTCATGATGCAGGCACGCAATTTCGTTTATGGCTTTAAGCTGATGTATCTGGTCTAAAATCCTGTAAGTATAATAGGTGTGTTTTTCAATAGCACTTCGCTCTTCAGGAGTCAGCGGGCCGTTTTTCTCCAATACTTCACCCGGTATAGCCAGCTTGCCTATATCATGAAGATAACCCGCTATCTCCAGTAAAAAACACTCGCGAGCCGACAGATTGCAAAGCTTTCCCAAGTGTTTGGCAGTCACCGCAACGCCGCTTGAATGCGTAGCTGTAAACTCGCTTCTAAAGTCTATTATCATCGAAAAAAGTTTGGAAATATCCAGAAGCATATCGTCGTTGATATAAATATTTGAAGCTCCAATGCGGTCGGATATAATTCTATTAATGGAAGGCAGAGACAGCTCTATCCAAAAAGCGTTGCTGTCTGCGGCTTTAATAAGCGCCTCCACAAACTGCGGATTGAAATATTTCCCGGAATACTTTTTTATATGTCCGAGTATTTCGTCTTTGTTGTCTATATCGTCGCCTGTTAATAATACGGCTGTCCTGTCTGCCAGAAAGAGTATATTGCTTTCAACCGGAATTGATTTATTATATTCGCTCCACTGAAGATGATGATACCGAATAATCTTTGCCGCTTCTTTTAAAGGCTTAAACGTATTAAGCAGCTTGTACCCTCTTTCCTGGTGCTCGGCTTGGGAATTATTCTCAAATTCCAGCATGTCTATTCTTTCTTTCAGCGATATCGCGCCAATGTCATGCAAAGCCGCCGCTATTGTCAGCGTTCTGAGCTTCTCGGATTGTAGCTTGAGTTCTGTGCCAATTCTGTAGGAAATATATGCGGCTCTTTGATGGTGCTTATTCAGCACATTGCTTATTAAATCGACTGCTTCGGAAAGTCCAATAACCAAATCGAATAATGATATCTCTATTGCTCTGAACATGATGTCCTCTTTGCTGTATATATTGCTTTATCGAATAAACAAAATTATTTTAACTTCTTCATACTATTTTCACAACGTTTCTTTTAGCCTGCTGCATTAATTATATCGGGTTATTTGACTATAAAGTTAATAGAAAAGGAGCAGCAATTATACTGCCCCTTTTAGTTACCCTATGCTACCTTAAGCTCTTACTTTTTTAAGACCTCCAGCGAGACCATGTTCTTGTAGGTCTGCGACTGGTCTTCCATTATCATTAGCTGTATGTTTCTGTATTCTTTCGAAGACCCTGTGTATATCACGCCATTATCCATATCAATTTTATTATCCATATTATCGATAACAGGACTGTAGAAATTCAGTAAATCCTCATATTCCGTTGCCGTTCCAAACATTACGCGGATATTCTTACCATCTTCGCTTTCATATACGTTTATAATGTTCGCGTCGGAAGCCAGCGGCAACACATCCACGGGAAAAGAATCCGGCAGCGGCAGATTTGTTCCTAATGTGCCCATTATACCGCCGAGGCTGTCAGACAAGTCTTCGCCTTCGTTGTCCTCCTCCTGCTCTTCCTGCTCGCTTTCGTTAATCAGGGATTCTATCTTGGCCATTGCCTGCTGATACTCTTCGCCGCTCTGCTGCGGATCTCCGGTTAACAGGCCTTTAAAAGTGCTGCCTACATTAAACGCGGGAACGTCCACTTCCACCTTGCCCGATTTAACGGCTATTCTCATAACTATCGGCGCTGTGCCGGAAGCAGAATCGTTATAGCCTGCGTTCACGTTTTCCCCGGTAACGCTTGGGTTTACTATTCCCGTACCCGTCATCTCCGCTGAGAAAAGCGCCATCGATTCATATTCGACAAGCGGCACAAGAGGCGGATCATCCTTCTTTAAGCCATAACGGGAATACTCCTCCTTGTCGTAAGGCACGATTTCGAAGCTGAGATTGTTGGCAAAGGCCTTAACATCAAATCCGCCGCTCACATCGAAAAAGCTGTTTGACAGATTGGAGGCGTCCAATTCGCTGCTTATGTAAGCCGCGCCGTTATAGACGCCGTATACATCCGTGCCCCCTTCCTTTTCCGCGATAAAGACCAAAGTATGATTCACCGTCAGTTCGTCGGAAGTAACGGGAATTGTCTGGTCAACTTTCAGCAGCCAGTTACACTCAAGCGGGCTTTCTGTCGCTTTTTGCGGCTCGACGCTTTTAGCGGGAGCATCCGCTTCAGGCGAACAGCCCGCAAGCAAGCACGCAGATACCAAAAATACCAATAGTACAGTAATAATATAATGTTTTTTCATTTTAAGTCCTTTACTTTAAAGTCAGCATTTCGTTATTTTCGATGTTCCGGAGCCTTTTCCGTCGCCCCCTTTATTCCCGCCATTTCCCCCGTCGTTTTCGCCCGACGATTCAGACTCGGCAGCATTCAGCCCCTGTTCCCCGCACGTTTTGTTTGCCTCCGCAAACTTGCCTATCACTAACAGGCAATATACCAAAGAAAGAAGCGCCGCGGTTTTGGGATTTTTCATACTATCAACCTCCATTTTTATAATAGTTATATACCCCGCTGAACAACTGATTTAACATAGCTTTTTATTCGTCTTTAAATTTTAAATTGTCTAATAACGCGGGTATTCGTATTCATCAGACATTTGTTAAAAGCTTATCTTTAATTGATATTATCATTAAGAAATGCGCAATTCTTTTTAAACGGCTCATAATATGTTTTAAAAAATATCATTTTGCCGCACAAAAATTGAAGCTGATGAACTAAAATGTAATTTCATTATCACTTTGTATTTATTTTTTTATACTCAGAGGGCGACATATTCAAATGACGTTTAAATACGGTGGAAAAGTGTCCGGAGTTTACAAAACCGCATAATCTGGCGACTTCCTCAATAGAGTGCTCATTTTTAAGCAAAAGTTCTTTTGATTTTTCAATGCGTATACTCGTTAAATACTGATAAGGCGTTTGCCCCGTACATTCCTTGAATACCCGTTTAAAATGGCAATGGCTCAAATATATCAAGCTGCAGATATCGTTAATGCTGATATTGGCATTATAATAATTCTCCATGTACTCTATAGCCGCGCTGATGTATTTATTATCCCTGGCAGGTACTGTTGACTTATTATTCAGATCCCGTATCAGCTGAAAAACGATCTGCGTACAAATACTCTCTACCATCAGGGGATAAGACCCCCCATAGTTCATCATCTCCCGCTGAAAATTGCCGACCAAATCCAGCAGCTGTGTACCGTACACGCCGTGATTCTTTTTAAACTCAAAAGCATTTCCACCAGCCGCTTCCGATGCTATTTTAACAAAGAAATCCTTTTGTACTGCGATATGCAGGTACTTTCCGTACTTCCTGTTATCGCCCGGTACGCCGTACACCTCTTGCCACGGCTGTATTACCAATAAGCCGCCTTTTTTAAATTTGTACTCGCGGCCGTTTATTCTGATTGTGGGAGATTCAGAAAAAAACAGGAGAAAATGAAAATCATCGACACAGATTACTTTTCCAAGCGCATATTCTTCAGGTTCAAAAATAGCCATGTACCTGCAAATATGAGATTTGGTCCTTAGGTACATGTCTTTTGGTATGGCTTCGACAAAGTAGCTGAAATTCTGATTCACGATGATTCCCTGATGCTTAATGATTATTATTGCTTAGTTACATAATATAATATATATCATCATTACTCCGTACGCAACCAAATGTAAAGCCTTATTGAATCGGCGCAGTACCCGTTGCTTTTTTCAAAGAACGCTTAACTCTTCGGGGAGTATGCCTAACGGCATGTTGAGACGGTGTGTTTTGTCTCTTTCAGCTATAAACATTTTGTTATGTTTGTTTTATAACTTTGCCGATAGCGTCCTTTATAGACTGATACCCCGTACAACGGCAGATATTTGATTGAAGCCATGATTCAATCGTATAATCGTCAGGCTGGGGATGTATTTGTAAAAGGGCATGGCAAACCATTATGAATCCGGGCGTGCAGTATCCGCATTGAAACGCGGCTTGCTCGACGAACGCTTTTTGTACAGGCGTATTGACCAAACCCTCAATAGTCGTTATTTTATGGCCTATCCCTTCAACAGCGAGCATAATACACGATTTTATCGGCCATCCGTCTACCAATACTGTGCAAGCTCCGCAGTCGCCGTTTTCACATCCCGGTTTAGTACCTGTTAAACCAATCTTGTTCCTCAGAACTTCCAATAAAACATCGGAGGGCCTTACCACAACTTCATAAAGGTGGTTGTTGATATCCAGCGTAATATTGCTTTTACCTGCAAAGTGCAACATCTTTTCTCCCCTCAGGTGCTAAGTATGTTTAACACTAAATCCCGCAAAATAAACTCACGATATTCCGAACTGCCTTCCGTGTCATTCAAAACAGCCGACGGAAATCGTTGAATATATCGGTCGGCTATTTCTTCCTTAGAAGTGCTATAATCCAAACCATCAACTATGAACGGAAACCCGCATACTCCGCTGAATGCCATTTTTATTAAACCTTGGTGGCTTAGCGCAGAAACCGAAATCAATGGATACCCGATCTTTTCAGCCGAAACCTTTTTTATATGCCAATACTTATTATTAAGAAATTCCTTATCAATCGCTATGCTGACAAGAAGTTCTCCTTCCTTAAGACGTTTTCCGTTGTTAAAAGCATCTACGGCCTTTGAACTGTATAATTCGTTCGGCCCCGCTATGGCAACTTCAGCGTTCGAAAGGAATAAAGGCAGCAGGCTTTCCCGGTAAATAATTGTTCCGCAAATATTGCCGCCGATTGTTATCTTATCCTGTACGGTATGATCCGCTATTCTGCCGCAAGCCTCGCCTAACAGAGGAAACAGGTTTGATACTTTTATAGCACTTAATGTAATCCCGGCGCCGATAACAAGCTTATTATCATCCATGCCGAAAACAGAGCATTCGGGAATACCTTTAATATCTATTACAACATCAGGGGAAATGCTGTTTAAGCGCGACATTGTAATTATTTCGGTGCCGCCGCCGTAATAAAACGGCTTAAGTCCGGCCTTTTGGGCGTCGGAAAATATTGTTACTGCTTCTTTAAGCGAATCAGGTTTATAGTATTCGAAATTAAAAGGTATCACTTGTTAGCCTCCTTTGATAGTTTCCATACAGTTTCAAAAGTTACAGGCAGGCTGTCAAATTCGGATCCGGTAGTTTGCGACAACGCATTTGCAATACAAGGCCCCATACCTAAGACCCCATGTTCTCCGATTCCTCTAAGCCCATAAGGCCCTTGAGGGTTGGGAGTCTCTATAAAATGAACAACATATTCCGGAACCTCTCCGTAATGTATAACTTTATACGTTCTCAGGCTGGTGTTTTCAAGCTTTCCGTTCTGGTCATACCGGTTATATTCGCGCGTCGCAAGGCTAAGGCCGATGTTCATGCTTCCGATAACCTGCTCTGCTGCTGTAACAGGATTTATTACTTTTCCTGCGTCAATAACCGTTATTGCCCGGAGCAATCTGTATGAATGTTCTTTTTTATCGTATTCTATTTCCACCCCCTGCGCTCCCGGTGTCCAATACGGCCCAGGCTTCCCTTTACCGGTTTCCGCGTCAAGCTTTGTAAGGTGAGTCATAACGTAACTGCCGCGTCCTATTACCTGGCCGCCGACTGAATTGCCATTGGAATATTCAACTCCAAAAGCCAAGTCTTTAAAAGGAAGATATTGTGAAGGGTCGGATTTTAAATAAATACGTTCTTCTCCATGTTCTACGGCCGATTCCTCGCATCTCATAGAAATGGAAGCGATTTTTTTCATTTGATTTATAACATCGTCGACAGCGGCCAGTACCGCCTTGCCTAACATAAACGTAGACATACTTGCTACGGTTTTCCAATGTTCCGGGGATATGCGGGTGTTGACCTCAGCATTAATATGTATCTTGTTAACGTCTATTTTAAGCGCTTCAGCCAGAATTTGCGGAATTACCGTATGCATTCCGGGACCGCATTCAACAACGCTGCAATTTAAGTTGACGCTTCCGTCGGGGCAAAACATAACGACCGCTCCGGCTGACGCATCGGTAGGTGAACTGGACGTCTTTAAAAAGAGAGAAACGCCCTTTGCGCGTACTTTGCCGTTTCCAATGTCGGTATAATACCCTTCATTCCATTTCATAATCTCCTGCAGCTTATCGACGCAGCTCTGCGGGTTTCCGGTATTGGACAGTGTTATTCTTTCTTGGGTCGGGGATGTATCTCCAGCTTTAATAAGGTTGATTTTCCTTAGCAAAAGAGGATCCATGCCCAATTTGCCGGCCAGTTTTTCTATTATCCGTTCAATGCAGAAGGTTGAAACCTCATGCCCGAAGCCTCTGAATGAAGTGGCATAAACGTGGTTAGTATATACACAAAGTGAATCACATTGTATATTTTCTATATTGTAAAGGCCGGAACAGCTTGCTGCCGCCGCCAGCGCCATTCTTGGGCCGGTATCGGCATAGGCGCCGCAATCAATCAGATATGTTACTTCGATAGCTTTAATTCTGCCCGCCGAATCCGCGCCTAACTTGATTCTCATATCCGCTCCAATTTTACATGCGGTTGCAAAATTCTCCTCTCTGGTCAGAGACAGCCTAACCATGCGCCCGCCTACGGCCTTTGACGCCAGGTATGCGATTAATTCAATATGCGGATTGACTTTGCCGCCGAAAGCGCCGCCGACTAAAGGAGTATGGATTATTACCTGCCCTTCCGATATCTTTAAATAATGAGCAACGAGTTTCCTTATGGCATGAGGGCCTTGGGAAGAAGTATAAATGTTCAAAGTTCCATCGGATAGTATCTCTACGCGCGCGTTTCGCGTTTCCATATAAACGTGATTTGCTTGAGGCAGAAAGTAATTTGCTTCGATAACAACAGCGCTTTCAGACCAGCCTTTTTGCATATCGCCTTTTCTTATTTTTACGCGGTTGACTATATTCGTCCCTTTCTCTGGGCGTATTTCCTCAATGATGGTTTCGTAATTAGATAAATCTTCGTGTATTAACGGAGCCCCGGCAAGAACCGCTTCGGATGCGCTGTTAATTAAAGGCAGGGGCTTATACTTAACGATTATTTTTTGTGCAGCCTGCGCTGCCTGCCATTCCTCGTCGGCAACTACAACCGCTATCGGTTCTCCGTAATACCTTGTTCTTCTATCAGCCAAAACAGGCATGTCTCTAATCAACGACCCCATAAGAATTTTCTCATCTTCTCCTGTAACAATCGCATGTACGCCAGGCGATTTTAACGCCTCAGAAACATCGATTGTTTCTATAACGGAGTGTGCTTCAGTACTGGTAAGCAGCCTTGCGTGAAGCATGGACGAAGAGTATATATCATCATTGTACTTTGCCGATCCGGTTACCTTATTCCATGCGTCCTTTCTTATTGTTTCACTGCCGACATTTTGAACCATTCTAAAATACCTGTTGAATTTATTTACTGGTTTTATGCTTTCTGATATTTCCCTTTTTATTCAATAACGAATCACACTTAAAATGTTTTAAAGGTTAAAATGAATAATCGATTACTTGCATCATGATAATAAGAAATAAAAACCAGTGTTGAGAAATGTAATGTCCGAAAATATAACGCCGCCAAAAATCAGCTTATGGCCGGAAGATAAGGCGCCGGAAGGCGTTAATGGATGTACTCGCTGCGAGCTATGCAAACATAAATCACGAATAATCTGGGGAGAAGGCAATCCGCAGGCTAAAGTTATCATAGTACTTGATAATCCGGGGCGCAGAGAAGATAAAGAAGGTACACCATTTGTATGCGGAGCAAGAGAAACCATTCAAGCAGCTGCGTTCGCCGCAGGTTTTGATCAAAACGATTTATATGTGACATACATATTAAAATGCCGGCCAAAAAGGGCGTACAATAAAGAAGTTTCGCGCAATATATGCATAGAGTATTTGGAACAGCAGCTGAACGCTTACAATTACATTGCGGCCTTTTGCCTGGGGGATGTTGCCGTAAAATCGTTCTTCAACGACCAGGAGCGGAATGTAAAAAACACAAGAGGATCTTGGAATATAGTTCGGGGTATGCCTACGTACGTAAGTTACCATCCGCTTGCGGTAAGGCGAAGGCCTAACTTATATGCCAACTTTATTAAAGACTGGGAAGCAGTAAAAAGCCGGGTTGATTCGGGTTGATGATAATATGAAAACAACTATATACCTTGCTTGCTTAGCGTTGTTTTTACTCTTTTAACTGGTCTCTTGCACAGGAGCTATCATCACATTAACTCCCTTTTTTCTAAACTCTTCCACTGACTCATCGCTTATTCCGGAATCCGTAACCATACCGTCTATTGCTGAAAGGTCGCAGATAAACTTTAGAGAGTTTCGCCCAACCTTTGAGTGATCCGCCAAAGCAATCGATTTGGCAGAAATATTCATAAGGTTTATTTTCGCTCCCGCTTCGTCTCCACCCGTTATCGTTAACCCAAGGTCCGGACTGACTCCATTGATACCCATAAGGAACAGGTTTGCGCGCATTTTTTCGAGTACAAATTGCTGGTATTCGTCATAAAAGGAACTACGTTTAGCGTTGTACATACCGCCAAACAGATACAGGTCGATATTATCCGGTACAGACATCAGTATGAACGCAGCGCGGGCTGAGCTCGTCAATACCGTCAGCTTGATATCCCTTCGTGCTATCTCCCTTGCTACTTCGAGGCAGGTCGTGCCAGCGTCAAGTATTACGGTAGTATGCGGCACGAGAAGGTTTTCCGCTACATACCGCGCTATGGCTTGTTTCTCCTTAAGATAGATCGTCTCGCGGCTGCTCCAGTCCTCTAAGTTGTAAGGCGTCGTATTCGTCTTTACGGCGCCGCCGAACGTCCTGCGCAGCAGTCCTTTTTTCTCGAGCCGTGCAAGATCGTTGCGTATAGTGGATTCGCTGCAGCCTGTTTTCTCACAAAATACGGAAATAGTAACAACATCGTTGCTGTTAAGCAGGCGAAGTATCTCATCCTGTCTTTTTTCGGCTTTACCCTTTTCCGTAGCCATAAGACTTATCTCCTTATAATTCTATACCGGTATTTTTGCACCGATTGACTCAGCCGCCATAGCGCAGGCGCCCATTACACCCGCATCAGTATAAAGCTTTCCTGCCACAATACTGCATTCCTGTATTGGGTGCATCAACGATTGTCTTACAAGCTCACGAACCGGAGCAAGGATACGATCTCCCGAACGGGATACGCCCCCTCCAATGATAATCATTCCGGGATTAAACAAGTCTATTAAATTGACGAGTCCTACGCTTAGCTTTTGTACAAACAAGCCTATCGCTTTTACGCACGCCTCGTCACCGATATCGTACCCGTCATCTATCATCTTACCATCGAGGGCAAAAATATCGTTATTTGTATATTTTAACAGAACCGTGTCGGGATATTCAAGTGCAAATCTTTGAGCGTAGCGTATGAGCGCCTTTCCACTGCAGCAGCTCTCAAAGCAGCCGCGCTTACCACAAGCGCATAGGTCTCCGCCCGTTTCAATAACCATGTGTCCCGTCTCCGCCGCCACATAATTTTCGCCGCGCAGCAATTTGCCGTCAATTATAATACCCGAGCCCAGGCCCGTGCCCAGCGTCAGCAGTATTATATTTTTCTGCCCCCTGCCCGCTCCAAAATAATACTCGCCAAGAGCGTTGACGGCGCCGTCGTTCTCCGCAAAAGCAGGCACGCCGTAGTGTTCCCTTATAGGCTTTGCCACATCGATATTACGCCACTTTAAGAAAGGTACTTCGTGAGCGATACTCGTACGGTAGTCTGTGAGTCCGGGTATTCCTATGCCGATGCCTCGTAAAGCGGATTTATCTGCGTTTACTCCTAAAAGGAGCTCGTCGACTACTTCAAAGATGCGCTCGAACGTCACCTCGGGAGATTGCCTATACGGTGTAGGCACCTGCGCCCTGGCGACGATAGTAAAACTCTCGTCCATGAGCGCAGCTTTTATATATGTTCCTCCAAGGTCTATGCCCGCTATATATTTCATATCGCATCTCCACCTTTTTTAAGCAGCTATTCTAAGTTTGCATGGCGTTTCATCAGCGCCGTGTTGCTCTCCGTAATATTGCAGCGTTCAATGATGTATACCATTGTGGCATCCCCGAACAGGAGCACGCTTTGTTCAAACGTGTTTGCGCCGGGTTGTATAGACTTGACGCTCTCCCGCGTCCCCTTTGTCGTGGCCGCATTTATCCGGACGATATGATCCGCTAATTTTCCTATTGTCGATTCGGGATATATTGTTATAAGCGCTACGCTTGCTCCCGCCTTTTTTGCTTTATTAGCCATAACGACAAGCGTTCCAGTTTCGCCGCTGCCCGAAGCGATTATCAGCAGATCTCCGGGCCCTATAGCAGGCGTTACCGTCTCGCCTACGACATACGCTTCAAATCCCATGTGCATAAGGCGCATGGCAAGCCCCCGTATCATAAGTAACGAGCGCCCGCACCCCGCCACAAACACCTTCTTGGAAGCGATTATTGCATCCGCGAACGTCTGCGCCTGCTGCTTGTCTATTTTGCTGAGCGATTCTTCCAGTTCTTTCAGTATTGCATGGCAAATATCGATTGTATTGTTCATACTTTTTTCCCCCAATTACAGCAATGCCTCTTTCATTTCTTTTGCTGCGGCCCTTATATCATTCGCATTTGTCAGAGACCCGCCCGCTATGATGATCGCGGGGTTTTCAGCTTTATATGATGCTATTGTTTTCATATTGACTCCACCCGCCACAGCCGACATGGATGCAGGCACGGCCGATACGAGTTCCTTAAGATCTCCCAGCGGCGTCTTGCCAAGCTTCTGAACGTCTACGGCCGTATGCACCGAAATAAGATCTATTCCCATTGCCTCAAGCTCTTTTGCCCGCTTCGGTATATCCGTTATACAGATGAGGTCCGCCATTACAAGCTTTCCATATTTATGCGCTGTTTCCGTTACGGCCTTTACAGTCTCGTTATCAGCAAACGCGAGCACTGTAACGATATCTGCACCCGCTTCACAGGCGTAAGCACACTCTATGTCTCCCCCGTCCACTATCTTTGTGTCCGCAAGCACGGTCATATTCGGATATTTCTCTTTGATGAGCCGTACAGGAACAAGCCCTTCGCGTATTATCATCGGGGTCCCAACTTCCACGATGTCTACAATGTCGTGTATTTTTTCTACTATTGCGAGCGCTTCCTCGCTTGTAGCCAGATCGATTGCAATTTGCAGTTTCATTTTCTGTCCTTTCACATATGCTTTAATCGTTTGATTAATTAATCATAGCTTCCATAGCGTCCAGGTAAGCGTGCGGATGCAGCAGGAAGTCAAATTTCTCGGGTGAGTTTATAAACTCTTTGTATACAGGAGACCCGAACCTGATTCCCAGATCGGGATTTTCTTTGGGTTCTATCACCTCAAAATCAGGCAGGCGCTTATAATTAGAATTTTTAATTAGTTTTATCGCCCCGTTTTCGCGTACAGCGTATAAGCTCAATCCGCGCTTCGCTTTTATTGGCTCATAAAAGAGCGGGCACGATACCACTGCGATGTTGCTGAAAAACAGCGGCCCGCTGCCTCCATTGATGGAACAATGCCCCCAGAATGGCGGTATTATGATCGCTTGTCCCTCTTTCACGCGCACGGCCTTTATTTGTTCTATATCAGGCTCCGGCTCTTCAAAATTCTTTACCTTTTGCAGAATATATATGGCTTCGCCTTTGAGTACCTCATAGACTTCCGGATAAGTGTAGTGCTGTCCTTCTATATAGCCGTGGTAATGCCCCGACGTTTTCTTGCATTCCCCGTTTATCGTGCCGGGCATTATCGCCGTTATGTCATAACGGAAATCATATTTGGCGTAAAGCGGACGATGCTGTTCAAACACTATATCGCGGTAAAAATCGTAGCAATGCTCTTGTTCATTCATGCCTTCTTCGTTATACAGCAGTCCCTTCAGAGCGGACGCGTTTTTTCCGCCGCCCCCCGCGCAGGTAAGCCCATCCCGGAACTCAAGCCGATATGATGTTTCGTCATACCAAATCGGAAGTCCGGAGTTCTTTAGTTCTTTCATGTTCTGTCCTTTCATTATTATTTTGCAAGCCGTCTGTTATCGCTTTGGAACGCTACAGCAACTATTATAATTACGCCTTTTACCAGTCCCGTAAGGAACGGGTCCACCTTGGCGGCAATCAATATCGTTGAAATCATCTGCATCATAAGCGAGCCTAAAAACGTACCCGTCAGCCGCCCCCGGCCGCCGCTCATCGACGTACCGCCTATGGCAACGGCGGCTATGGCGTCCAGTTCATATCCCGCCCCCGCGTTTGAAGCTGTAACGGACGACATGCGGGATGCGAGCAGGAACGCGGATAGCCCCGCAAGTAAGCCTGTCAGCGTCAGTATTCCCAGCTTTATATTTTTCGTTTTAACGCCCGCGAGTACCGTTGCGTGTTCGTTTGACCCCGTCGCGAACACATACCGGCCGAATTTTGTTCTCGTCAGCAGGAAACCTATGAGCAGCACAACACCTATAAAAAACAACGGCAGGAACGGTATCACACCGAAAAGTTTGCCCGTAGCAATGGCGCTGAAGCCGCTTTTCATTTCTTCCTTAACAGTAAACGGCCCGCCCTGTCCTATCTGAGTTATAATGGAACGGTAAGCGCTCTGGGTGGCCAGCGTAGCTATAAAAGACGCGAGGCCCGCGTACGCGACCAGCAGCCCGTTCAAGGCGCCCAGCACTGCGCCGAACGCAAGGCAGAACAGCAGCGTGAGCATTATATCGTGCGTTTGGTTGAGCAGCAGCACGCCTATACCCGCAACGAGCGAGACTATGGAACCGACGGAGAGATCAATCATGCCGGAGATTATGACGAGAGTCATACCGCATGCTATTATGCCCGTTATCGTCGAGTTGGAAAGCAGCGTCACAAGGCTCGAATAGCTTAAGAAATTCGGATTGAAAATCAGCGCTATTATCACCAGCGCTATGAACGATATAAGGAAACTGTAATTCCTGTACAGTACCTTAAGGTTCTGTTTTTTAAATATGCTTCTTACTTTTACCGCCATATTCTAGACCGCCTTTCTATCAGACCCGGTTGCATAATACATTATCGCCGCCTCGTTAAAGTCCTTACGTTCAAACTCTTTAGTAATCTGACCGCAGTACATGACGATACAGCGGTCCCCTATTTTTGCGATCTCAGGGTATTCGGAGCTGAATACGATTACGCTTACGCCTTCTTCGGACAATTTGCTGATAAGTTTGTATATCTCAAACTTTGCGCCGACGTCGACGCCCTGCGTGGGATTATCAAATATATAGACTTTTGATTTAAGTTCCAGCCAGCGCGATATTATCACCTTTTGCTGGTTTCCGCCCGACAATGACGTTATCTCGTGCTTTGGACTGCCAACCTTAACGTCCAGCATATTTCTGCAGTCCTCAAAAACCCGCATCTGGTCGCGCCGTCTGATTACAAAATGCTTTTTCGAGTAAACAAATTGCGCTATAGTAAGATTGTCGAGCACGTTCATATCTTTTATTATCGAACGTTCCTTGCGGTTTCTCTGCACCATACCTATTCCGCTGCGCATGGTCGATTTTATCGACTTAAACTTTACCGGTTTCCCCTCAAGCGTAACGGTCCCGCCGGTGAGTTTACGCGCGCCAAACAGCGCTTCGGCTAGCTCGCCCCGTCCGTCTCCCTGCAAGCCTGTAAAAATAAGCACTTCTCCTTTATGAAGCTCGAACGATACGTCTTTGAAATAACCTTCACAGCTAAGTTTTTCAGCTTTAAGTACTACATCCTCGCTTGGCGCTTCTTTGTCGATATGGTCTCTTATATGCTGGCCTACCAGCATAGTTGTTGCTTCGTCCTCGTTAATTTCTTTAAAACTACCCGTTCCTACGCATTTCCCATCGCGAAGCACGGTAAAGCGGTCGCATATCTTAAAAAGCTCGGGCATCTTATGAGAGATATATATCATGCTGACGCCCTTTGCTTTCAGTTGCCTCATGATATCAAAAAGTTTAGTTATCTCTGTGTCCGACAGCGCAGTAGTTGGCTCGTCCATTATTATTACCTTCGCCTCGAACAACAGTGATTTTGCTATTTCTATAAGCTGTTTGTGCGATGTGTCGAGTTCGCCCACCATCGTATCGGGGCTTAAGCTGCCAAGGTTGACGCTTTGCAAAACTTCGGCAGCCCTCTTGCGCATATATTTTCTGTTTGTTACGCCGAACCGGTTCACGACCTCTTCCCCTAAAAAAAGGTTTTCATAAACCTTTAGATCGTTCACGAGGTTCAGTTCCTGGTGGATAAAGCGTATCCCCAGTTTGAACGCTTTCTTTTCATCGAGGTTTGTTATATCTTCACCGTTAAAATAAACTTTGCCTGACGTCGGCCGCAATACGCCTCCAAGGATATTCATAAGCGTTGATTTCCCGGCCCCGTTTTCCCCCATCAGCCCGTGTATCTCTCCCTCGTTCAATGAAAAATCAACGTTATCCAATGCCCGGGTAGAATCAAACATCATGGTGATGTTTTTCATATCAATATACATAATGAAATCTCCTTTTAGGCGATGTTCATATCGAAACAATGTGGATGCCCGGTATTTGGATGCCGGGCATCCCTAAACAAATTGACGCTTATTCCTCGCCGTACCTGTAGATGTATTCGTCCGACTTGCGATATTCTGCCTGATTGTCAAGCGTGATCTGCTCCACGGGAACGAGGTGCAGCCCTGTTTCGCCTGAACCGTACATTATGCCTGACGCAAGGTTGACGCACTGGCGTATCATGCCCGGAGCGTATGTGTTCGTGACGACATTGATGCCATAGTTGTCAAGGGAAGACTGCATTACGTCAAGAACGGGCTTCTGGGCTCCCACACCAATGAGTATCTGTATATTGAGCTTGGCGGGACCTGAATATTGGGCTATGGCGTCAAGTATTCCAAGCAGAGGCTCGTCATCGTGTGTATAGATCGCCGATATCTTCTCAATATCTTCTTTTGAAGAGTTCGACAGCCAGTTCGTCATGTCGTTAAAAGCTGTTTCACGCGACCACATCGTAACGAACGACTGAACAACTTCAATCTTCGCGTCCTTTTTATCCAAAAAGCTCTGTGTTCTTTCCACTGCGGCTTGAGACGTATCTCCCTGGAATTCAAGCACATAAATCGTTTCGCCCGCCGATATCCTGTCGGCGAAAAACTCGTTCATATACTCCGCCGAGCTTGTACCTACCGCGATCTGGTCGCCCGTCATCTCGGCCGTAGGTTCGAAATCGGGTATAAGCCTGTCATATACCACGAGCGGTATGCCGGCGTCCTTGATAGACTGGGCGGCGTTATAAAGCGGCGCACCGTCGATAGGCCACAGCATGATCGTATCGAATTCATACATATCAAGCGCGGTAGCGATCTGGTTGGCCTGTTCGGAAGCTTCGGCCGTGTTATAGAGAACATAGTCAAAGTCTTCTTTTTCTTCTTTCAGCTTGTCAAGAGCACCTTTTGCCTGTTCTATTGACTCTGCCGTAAACCCGTGGTCAGCGCTCGGCATGAACACGCCCATAAGCATTTTGCCGTCGTCAGCAGGAGCCGCGCTTTCAGTAGCAGCGGGGGCCTGAGACTCGCTTGTCTGCGGAGCGGGCTGCTGGGCTGAGCATCCTACGAACGCAAGTGCAAGCAGCACACAAAGTACGAGTCCAAAAATCTTCTTCATAATTTAATCCTCCTTTTATTTGTTAAACCGGCTGAACGGTTGTAACCTATATGACGCTTATCCACTGTCTTTTTTGGGCGCTTTCGAGTATCTTGTCGCATAATATCAGCTCGTGGCGTCCCGTCTCAAACGTTGCATACGGCGGATTCTTCTTTGGCGAGCCGATATCCGAATAGATTGCGCGGAAGCTGTTTTTGAACGCGTCCGGAAAGCCTTCGCCATGCCCGCCCGGGTAACCCGCATTTATGCGTACGGAACTGTCAAGCATGCCCGGATCCTTCTCAAACACACAGCTGTACTCGCCGCGGCGCCCCAGCCAAACCTCGTTGCACGTATCGCAGCACCATGTTGCTGACTGCTTGATACCTGCAATATTTATTGTTAATTCAGCTTTTCTTCCCGGTATTATCTGACTGAATACTGCGCAGCCTACGGCTCCGTTGCTCAGTCTGAACATCAGGTTCGCATGATCCTCCGTCGTTACTTTGATCTCCTCGTATTCCGCTTCTTTGTTTGAATCTACAAACGTCTGTACCAAAGATGTAGGTTTTTTGCGTTTCTCATGCAATATCTTAAAGTCGGCACAAACTTCGGTGACCGTCAATCCGGTGATGTTCTCTGCAAGGTCGAGCCAATGCGTCCCAATGTCTGAAACAGCGCGCGTCTTGCCCGATTCGGATGCCTCAACGCGCCAGTTATAGTCCGTATCGTATAGCAGCCAATCCTGGGCGAACTCTCCATAAACAGCGTGTATATCTCCGAATTCTCCGTTTTGCACCATTTGCTTCAATTGTGCCGTCATGGGATACCAGCGGTTATGATAGTTGACTCCATTAACGAGATTCTTTTCCTTTGCCTTGGCTATCATTCTATCCGCTTCTTCGATAGTGCAGCACATAGGCTTCTCGCAAACAATATTAATGTTATGATCCATGGCGTATAAAGCGATGTCGCAGTGAGTAAAGTTCGGCGTGCATATATGAAGTACGTCGAGCGATTCCTTTGCTATCATCTCTTTGTAATCCTTATAGGCCTTTGGTATGCCAAGCATGTCCGCCTTTTCAGCTGCGCCCGCCGAATCGGCAACCGCGACAACGTCCACGTTGCCCAGCCGGCGAAGCGCTTCTATATGAGCAACGCCTATAAAACCTACGCCTACGATGCCCGCTCTGTATCTTTTCATTGCTATCCCCCCGTTTCTAGTTCTTCAGCGCCGCGTCGAACGCGATATCCGACGGCTTTATCCGCATATCCTTGATATATTTGCACGATTCCGTCGCGCCTTGTACGCGCTCCATTCCGCTATCTTCCCATTCAATGGAATATGGACCTTCATAGTGGATAGAATTCAGTTCACGTATGATATCTTCGAAGTTAACCATCCCGCGCCCGACGCTGCGGAAATTCCACTTACGGCGCGTATCGCCGAAAGGAAGATGCGAGCCTATGATACTTGCCGTGTCGTCATTCGACACATAGACGTCTTTCATATGGCAGTGATAAATACGGTCGGGGAAATTACGGATAAAGATATGAGGCTTGATACCCTGCCAGAGTAAATGGCTGGGGTCAAAGTTGAAGCCGAATACCTTGCGATAATCCAATACTTCAAGCAGCTTTTTTGCAGTCCAGATATCATATGCTATTTCTGTGGAATGCACTTCAAGAGCGTATTTTACGCCTTGCCGCTCGAATTCATCGAAAATAGGTGTCCACAGTTCTTTGATGCGCGCATAGCCTTCTTCTATCATCTCGTCGGTCGTCTGCGGAAAGGAGTACCAGTAGTTCCATATCGGCGAGCCCAAAAAGCTTGTCGTGACCGAGCATCCCATATTTTTGCATGCGGCTGGCACGTGCATCATCTGGTCAATAGCCCAGGCGCGCATCTCTTCCGGCTTGCCCTTAACTTTGGGAGGCACGAGATTGTTGTGCCGTATATCGTATGTATCCCCTACGATCTTTCCAGCGATGTGGCTTGCAATGGCAAACGCTTTGAGATTATACTTTTCCAGAATCTCGCGTTTTTGCTGAACATAGTTCATATCGGTTGCTGCTTTGATGACGTCCATATGATCGCCGCCGCAGCCAATTTCCACTCCATCATAGCCCATCTTGCTTGCCAACTTGCATATCTCTTCAAAAGAGAGATCGCCCCATTGTGCGGTTAACAACGTTACAGGATTTTTCTCAGCCATACTATGCATCCTTTCATTAAATTAGTGAAATGATATCGAATAATGTTGATTTATTTAAATAATTCATCATCCAATGTATAGTTTACTACTTTATTTGCAATAGTCAACAATTTTTTTAGTAATATCACAATTATTTTTATCGATTTAATATTTTTTATTCTAAATTTTGCAGTAATGTTAAATAATCGAATCAATTATTGCTTGTAAGCAAGGAATTACCAAATGCTAATTTGTTCTTATTTTTTCGCCGTTTGCACATTTTCTGCATACAGATAATTTGTGTGAAAAATCGAAAAGTCCGATGATCCAGTATTCATCGGACTTTTCTTGGTGACCCACCGAAGACTCGAACTCCGGACACCTTGATTAAAAGTCTATTAAATACAATTTTCAAAGATACCCATAGAAGAAGTGAAAAGTCCCAGTACCCGCTTAAACACTGAATTCTGAGGCTTTTTACTGGTTAAAATAAATTCATTAATTTCATTGCTTTTCATGTTCTATTGTTTCAGATGCAGTAAAAATGCAGTAAAACTTTATAGTTAATGAAGATATCATTACCGCGCATTTTGACAGAAACTGTTTTCGGTAAAATGAAAATTGTGCAGATGGACCCCAAAAGTTTAGCACCCAGATAGGATGAAAAGGAGCCATTGTCAGCGTTCCAAATAAACAGTTACCCTTTAAGATGTTGAAGTCTAAAGGGGGTAACAGAAAGGTGCTGAAAATGGCTCAGAAACAGTATATCAAACATCTCTATGAAAATGAAGAGAAGTCCTTGCGAGAGATTTCCCGGATCATGGACCTGAGTTTCCAGACTGTAAAAAAGTACGCCTACGAGGAAAACTGGAACCAGGCGCATTTACCGAATGTCGAACCGTCAAACCATCCTCTGCTGGGGCCGTATATTGAAACAATAGACAAGTGGTTGGAGGAAGACCGGCGCGCACCGCGAAAGCAGCGGCACACGGCATCCCGCATTCACGCGCGGCTGCAAGAGGAATGCGGGTATCCGGGCAAGTACTCCGGGGTCAAAAAATACGTCCGCAAAAAGCAGTATCTCATGCGGCAACAGGAAGCGGGCTTTCTGCCGTTGGCACAGCCAATGGGAAATGCGCAGGTGGACTTCGGAAAGATGGTCTACCACGATAGCCTTGGCCGCGAGAAGGACGGATATGCTCTGACGATCTCGTTTCCGTATTCCAACCACGCACTGACCCAAGTGTTCCCATCACAGAATCAGGAATGCCTGCTGGAAGGAATGAAGCGGATATTTGAACGGATTGGCGGTGTGCCGGTAAAACTCAAAGCGGACAACATGACTACCGCTGTGGCACAGGTGCTGGAAGGCAAAGAGCGCATTCTGTCGGATGGCTTCGCCCGATTCATGCTGCATTACCGATTTCAGGCTGAATTTTGCAATCCGGCTTCCGGCAACGAAAAAGGCAACGTGGAAAACAAGGTCGGCTACAGCCGCAGGAACTTCTTTGTACCGGTTCCCGTGATTGAAGACTTTGACGCCTACAATTTGGAACTGTTCGAGCGTTGTGAAAAGGACGCCGAGCGCGAGCATTACAAAAAGCACGTTCTGATCTGTGAGCTATGGGAGGAGGAAAAACAGAAGCTCCTGTATCTGCCGGAATACGAGTATGAGGTCTACCGCTACGAAACCGCCCGGCTGAATAAGTATGGCTGCGCAGTCATTGAAACCAACAGCTATGGTCTTTCGCCGGAGCTTGCCGGGCAAACGGTACAGGCGAAGATCTACTTCGACCGCGTGGAACTTTTCTACGACCACACGCTGCTCAAGGTGTATCCGCGCTGCTACGAACGGGATACCGAGGTTTTGGACTGGACACAGTATGTCGGAACGCTGTGCAAAAAGCCCCATGCAGTTGAGCATACCCGTTTTTTCCATCAGCTCCCCAAGCTATGGCAGGAGCATCTGTTAGCAACAGGAGGCAAGGAGCGAAAAAGCGCACTCATGTTGCTTTCAGAGATCGTACGGGACGGTAATGCTGCCCTTTGCGACGATACGCTTGCCTTAGCCGTTGAGTGCGGACGAACGGATACGGACAGCCTGCGGCAATGCTACTATATGATTGCCAAGCGCGAATACCGTCCGCAGCCGCTTACGCTTACGGCGGCAGCACCTGCGTTGAACTACAACCCCAACCTTACCGCCTACGATGGTCTGACGGGAGGTGCTCGGAATGTTTGACACCATTGAAGCTGGAATGCGAAAGCTGAAGCTTGGAGGATTGGCCAGAGACTGGCGCAGCGTGCCTTTTGAAAATACTGAACAGTACGTTGCCGCGCTGCTCGATCTGGAATTGAAAGAGCGCGAAGTCAACCGAATTAACCGCATGGTGCGCATTGCCGGGTTCAACGTGATGAAAACGCTGGACGATTTCGTCTGGTCGAAAGTGATTGAGCTTCCCAACGGCCTGACTCGCGAATACATGGAAGAGCTATGCTTTATCCCAAAAAAGGAAAACCTGATCTTCCTCGGTTCTGTCGGCACCGGCAAGACCCACTTGGCGACGGCGATTGCGCTCAAAGCTTGCGAGCAGGGTAAGCAGACACGTTTTTTCACAGCAGCTTCGCTGGCTAATATCCTCTTGGAGAAGAACCAGAAAGGCACGCTCAATGCTTACCTGGGTTCTCTGAAAAACGTGGAACTCATGGTGATTGACGAGATTGGTTTTGTCCCTCTGCACAAGGACGCCGCTGAATTACTGTTTCAGGTAATTTCAGACTGCTATGAGCGCAAAAGTCTGATCATTACCTCCAACCTGGAGTTCTCTGGCTGGAACACGGTATTCGGGGAAAACCGCCTGACCGCTGCCTTGATTGACCGGCTGATCCACCATTCTCACATTGTGATCTTCACCGGCGAGAGCTACCGCCTGACACAATCCATGCAGCGCCAGCAGGCAAGGAAAGAAATGAGGTGATATGACGATTCCCAACGGGTCCACGGGCCTTACTTGTGCAAATGGCCCTCTGTCGCACAAAAGGCCCTCACTTGTGCATCTGGACCCGACTCTACTTTTATGGACGCTGGCTAGTGCTAAACTTTTTGGGGTCCTTTTGCTGAACTTTTGGATTGACAAACACACAGAAACAGAAAGCATATAATTATAGTTCTATTTTTTGATAATTACATTGTTAATAATTGTGAACGAGTACGCTTATAAACAAAGCTGACATCGTACAAAAATGATGCCAGCTTATATAATTGCAATCCCATAGAGTCATTTGTACCTGTCTAATAACCTTGGAACAGGGCATTAACTGGTAGATTGATTTTAGACTTTATAAATTGCAAAATGTATGATAATATCTTTTTCTGTTATCCGATTCTTTTTTCCGTCGCTTTATCAAAGATATGTATCAACTCGCGTTGAAATTTTAGCTGTAATGGGGTCTTCATAGGTATTCCCGTCCTGAATCTCTGCGGCAAGTCGACTGTATCAACGCGCACGACGGTGTCCCTTCCCTGAACGTCAACATGCAGATATATCTCGCTGCCCATAAGCTCAGAAATCATGACCGAACATGGTATCAGATCGTCGTCGCCCTGCTCACAGACAGATATGTGCTCGGGTCTAATACCCAGTATCACATCTTTTTCGGCTTCTTCGTCTTTTAATGTTCGTTGTAAGCCTTCGCTGAGCTCGATTTTTGTGCAATCAAGTGATGCATAATATTTTCCTTTTATTTTTTCCAGTCTTGCATCAAAGAAGTTCATTTGAGGCGTTCCGATAAAGCCTGCTACAAACATGTTTGCAGGCGTATTAAACACTTCCTGAGGGGTACCAATCTGCTGTATGAGTCCGTCTTTCATAATGACTATCCTGTCGCCCAAAGTCATCGCTTCTATCTGATCATGAGTTACATAAATAAACGTGGTATTTAGCTTTTTGCGCAACAGTATTAATTCAGCACGCATCTGATTTCTCAGTTTTGCGTCAAGGTTAGATAGAGGCTCGTCCATTAAAAATACTTTCGGTTCGCGTACAATGGCACGGCCTATGGCTACTCTTTGCCTCTGTCCGCCCGAAAGAGCTTTTGGTCTCCTTTTTAACAAATCAGTAATTCCCAGTATCTCCGCTGCTTCCTTAACCTTCTTATCTATTACTGCTTTATTGACATGACGCAGCTTTAATGAGAAAGCCATATTTTCATATACAGTCATATGAGGATATAGCGCATAATTCTGAAATACCATTGCAATATCCCTGTCTTTAGGCGCGATATCGTTAACAAGCTTGTCATCTATATATATTTCACCTTCGGTAATCTCTTCAAGTCCGGCAATCATACGAAGAGTAGTGGACTTCCCACAGCCTGAAGGGCCAACCAACACAATAAATTCCTTGTCTTCGATTTCAAGGTTAAAATCCTGTACTACCGGGGAGTTCTTCGTGTATTCCTTCTTCAAGTTTCTTAATGAAAGTTTCGCCATATGTACAGCTTTGATAGTCTGGCATTCGCCTCACTATCTCACATATGCAGAGCTAACCCGCATATGCTTTACGACAGGTCTCCACACTGCCGCACCGCAAGCTAACGGATATACTTACCTCCTTTTTTATAGTATGCACAAACCCGTTTGGTGGAGTGGTCATGCGCAACTTTTTTTATACTTGATGTGTCTATCCGGATTACTCTCCGGCGCCTGTTGCTGCTTATCAGCAACTCACTTTCCTTATTAATATTCTTTTTTTCTTGCCGACTCTATTTCATCGCTCCAGTCAAGATGTTTATATTCCGCCGCTTCGGGCGCGTCCTTTATCCAATCGATAAAATCGTTCATGATGTCAAGGCTCCATATATCTGTGTCTATCTGAGCCGTTGTGTATGTCTTATCTGCAAGCCTTTTAAATCCGAATATGTCCCTTAGGTGGGATTTCTCTGCCCTGACGACAACTGGCTCCACAAGGTGAGAAGGTATAAAGATAACTCCGGAAATAGTTCCCAGCACGACGTCACCCGGCATGCATATGGCGTTGCCGATACGGCACGGCACATTCATACCCACCATTGTAGAATCTTCAATCGGCGTGGGGTCAATCCCTCTGTAATACACTTGGTATCCGTCGATTTTGACTATCTGTTCAAGATCTCTAATACCGCCCCATATCACGGCGCCTCCGTTTTTCGTGCGCGATTTTATCGCAGTTGAAAGGTTTCCTCCTACATATGTACCCTGGAAAATCTTATCAAACATATCAACTACGACTACGTCGTTTTCCACAAGGCTATCTACTACCCATTGGTTAAAATCACCGACGCGGCCTTCGTGTGTATGCCCATATTTCATCAAATAATCATGAAGATCAGGCCTTTTGGGCACCATTACGGCTGTTACTGCACGCCCTACAAGCTGTACTCCCGGGTGCGACATCTTAAACCCGCCCTCATACTGAAACTTATACCCTCTCAGCCATAGCGCATGCCACGCTTCTTCCAGCGTAATTTTCCGCACTCGGCGTAAAAGATCGTCGCTGACCTTTGGCCTTCCGTTTTCAAACCTTTCCCCTTTCCATTCCTGTGTCAGCTGTATAATGTCTTCTTTGCAATCAAACTTCATAGGTTTTTTACCTTTCGTCTTCGGTTATATATTTGGTATCGTAATGCTTTTACAGTACTCCCGGGGAAGTCCAATAAGCTGCGGGCGCTTCTTCCCATAGAGGCATGCTCAAACCGCCCGGATCGAACACTATCTTTCCATTCCTCAGCGTCATCACGCATTCAAGCTTTTTATCTCCGTTAAGTCTTGCATTACCGCAGTCTGCGTAGCTGAAACTGCCTTCAAGCAGTTTTAACACAGCGATGTCCGCGCAGCTTCCCACTGACAGATTGCCAAGTTCAGGATGGCCGAAAATCTTTGCAGGGAACACGGTAGTCCTCGCTATGACTTCATTAAGCGGCATCCCGATGCAAAGATACTTTGACATTATATTAAGTACATTAAGCGCTGCACCGTGTATGTTCTCCATGTAAAGATCGCTTGAAAGCGTATCAGGCCCGAATCCGTCCCTGTACGCAGGAACCGCGTTTCTGAACCAGAAGCTCCCCGCTCCATGGCCGAGATCAAAGAGCACGCCCCGTTCTCTCGCTTCAAGTATAAAATCGTTGACGCGCATTTCCTTATTCAGCACCGGAAACTGCTGGGCGTACATGTGCGTGTGTATGTCCCCTTTGCGAAGCCTTTTCAACAAATCCCGATACGTACGCTGCTCCTTATATGGATAAAAGTCCACCATAAGAGGTTTTCCGCACATTTCGGCGGCTTCCAGCGATGCTTCTACGGAAGCCCACGGAGGATGTTCGGCATCGAACGGGCGCATCGTCCAATAATGCGCGGTCTTTACGGCTACCACAATATCCGAATATGCTTTTGCAATCTCGGCTACGACGCCTTTGTTGAATTCACTAGGCTTTTGTTCGGACGCCATCTGCACCATACCGCCCGCCGCTATATTCAGCATGGCGAGTACTCTGGCTTCCGATTGGTCGATGACCTGTTCTTTGAAGTGGAAGAAGTCGCGCCATCCGCATGTGCCTGCGTCGATAGCGGTTACAACGCCCGCCTGCAGCATGTGCGCGTCCGCGTTGATGTTGTAGAGCTTGTCCTTCTGTTGAGGGAAGCTCGGATATATATGGCAGTGACAGTCGATAAGTCCAGGTGTGACTATATACCCGGAGAGATTTACCGTCTTGTCGGCCAAGTCCGCGATATCCTTTTCAACCTTTTCAACTTTTCCGCCGGAGATCGCGATATCGTATATCCCATCGAGTCCGTTTGCCGGATCGATAAGCCTCCCTCCCTTTAGAAGGAGCTCGTATTTTTGTTTCATTTCTCTCTCCCTTTTAATCGTACAAATGAATAATAATGCTTTTACTGTTATACAATATGTCCAGCAGCCACCGCGCACGAGGCGTTTGCTAAAGCGGCGCTGCTGCAGGCAACGAGCGAATTTTTAGTTATCCGAAGGCTCGTCACGTTGCCGCTCTTCTGGTTGCAGCAGATTAAATAGTCCTCTTTCTCGCTCAGCGTTATCCATCTGGGCCAACTACCGCCGCATCCAGACTCGAATAATACATGCGGTTCCGCCGTGTTTACGTCTATCGCGGCTATAGTATCCGCGCCCCTGTTCGCCACATAAAGCACTCCGCTGCTTGAAAGGCATGCCGCGCCGGGATAATTTGTAATGCCGCGCTCGGTCGTACGCAATTCCGATATGACATTTGGCGTGCCCGAGATATCAAGTATGCTTACCGTGCTGTTAAGCTCGCCTATAATATAGGCTGACTTTCTGCTTTCAGACAGTATTACCTGCCTCGGGCCGCTTCCGGCCTCAATAGCGGTACTGCCGAGCAGTTCGCCGTCCGCCGCCCTTCGCCACAGCAGCATATCGAGTCCTAAATCCGCAACGCAAAGCGTTTTTTCAGCTCCCTGTAAAGCCTCGCGTCTTTCAGGAAAGCCGGTATAAACTTCCGCGCTCCAATGCGCATGGGGCTGGGCCTGACTGTCGGAAGCGTTGCGATGCATCCACAGCACTTTTGTAAGCGCAGCGTCTGCCGCAAACACATCACCGCTTCCGTAGCAGCACCCAACGACTGTTTCACGACTGGCAAGCAGGTGGCAAAGTCCCGAACATCCGTCGATGCTGATTTGGCTGTCTATATAAAGCCGTCCGCCATCTCCCTTGATAAACAACACTGACGCGCCCGAGTCATATTCCTGCGCGGCATATACTCCGTCCTCGCCCGGGCAGAGAAACGAAGGGTTCCTGCCAATACGCAGCCCGGTTTTTATCTCAAGGCTTCCGTAATTATCCATGCTTAGCAGAAGCAGGTCGTTGCCTTTGTCGGCGCTGTAGCCGCTTGCCAGCCAATAGCCGCACATAACTTACTCCGCCTCGACTATTACCTCTACCTCGACAGGTATATTGTTGTTAGGCATGTTATGCGTTCCCATAACCGTACACGCATGATATCCGCGCTCTTCAAGCGCCTCTGCAATGGTATCGGAAAATCCGTCCATGACGCCGTCCACATCGCAGAATCCTTCCGCACAGTTAACAAGCGCAAACACTTTTACAAACTTCTTTACCTTGTCAAGCGTACCTAAAATGTCTTTTAATGCGCCGAGTATAATTATCGCGCATTCTCTTGCAGCCGCGTAGCCTTCCTCAAAGGTAAGATCTTTGCCTATACGCCCTTTATAGATAGGTTCTCCGGTAATGGCGTCCTCCGGACCGTGTCCCGATACATATATCAGGCCATCCACACGGCGGAAGAGCACTATACCCCTCTTTTTCTTGTAAACAGGCTCTGTTTCCTTTCCATCTACAATTACTTTATTTATGCTGTCCATCAGGCTATCCCTCCGCTTACTTTCTAATGCGGATTATCGCGTCGACGACAACCGGCACGTTCATAGGAAGCGCAAACGCTCCCATAGCCGAGCGCGCATGCTGTCCGCGCCTTCCAAACACCTCTACCATCAGATCGGAAAAACCGTTTATTACAGCCGGCTGAGATGAGAAATCTCCCGCACTGTTTACCAGGCCAAGCACCTTAACAAAATAATCCACTCTGTCCAGCTCGCCTATGTAGTCCTTTATGGTCGCCAGCATGTTGATCCCGCAAAGCCTCGCAGCCTGATAAGCTTCTTCCTGGCTTACGGTATCGCCAACTTTACCTACATAAACAGGCTTTCCCTCGGCATCGACCGGCAAATGTGCCGAAACGTACAGCATATCACCATGAATCACAGCATCTACGACTCCACTTCCCCTACGGTCCTTTGAAGGAAGCTTTATGCCCAACTGTTCCAATCGTTTTCCTGTTTCGCTCATTTTTTAACTCCTTTCGTTTTTTATAATTCTGTACACATCTTAAACAGGTCGTACAGCAATATCACACAGCGTGGTACATGATAAGGCCCTTTGCCCTCAAACCCCTTGTTATCCAGGAGCATCCTGTTGTCGTGTGAAAGTATGCTGAACCATTCCCCGTTTTCGTGATCCCTGAAGTGCTTATCGACGTAATCGTGAAGCTTCTTAAAGTAGGTAAAATGCCTCTCGTTACCGTTAAGCAAAGCGCTCAGCGCCAAAGCGTTAAGGCCTTCCGCCTGCGTCCACCAGACCTTGTCATGCCAATCTGCTATTGTCCCGGCATAATTTTGAGTACGCTGGGCATCTTTCGGAACTCGGTTCTCCACATCAAGCAGAAGTATGAATCCGCCGTTCTCCTCGTCGTAGCCGCGATCTATTATCCAGTCCAGAACTTCGCCTGCCCTCTTTATTATATTTTTATCGTTGAGTTCCATACCGGCACGCAGCGAGAACCAGCACGACTCAAGAGCGTGACCGGGGTCCATTATCCTTCCCTGGTCGCGGAGCAGAGGCTTGCCGTCGGCGCCTACGTTCTCAAACACTGCTTTATATTCATCGTTTGCGAATACATACATTGCGTTATGAAGCCTATATTTCAGCTCATCCGCATAGCGCTCGCCAAATAAGCGCATTCCCTCAATCGAAGCGAGCAGCGTCATAAAGTTGACCGCGTGGTTGCGAAAAGCCGAAGGCAGCCCTTCCTTTTCCAGCAGCGCCGTGTCTCTGGCGTTCTTAAATACCGTATCCGTAAGCTCGGCTGCAAACTTTAGCTGTTCGTCGGTGCGCTCATCGCCAAGCGCGACAAGGTACTCGTAATAACCCTTTATCGCGAAAACATCGTTGAAAAGGTTTGTTCCCGAATCGATGACGGAACCGTCACGTGCCATGGTGCCGTTAAAGCGTCCGTTACCCTTATAAGCGTACTTTTTCATCCACTCAACGCCCTCGGCAGCGATGCTCAGCCATTGGGGCCGTTTTTCAACGGTATTGTAGAGATACGAGAATGTGTAGATGTTGCGGCCTACGAACCATCCGGGCTTAACATCTTTAAACACGTTTCCCTTTCTGTCGAAGCAGCTTAAATATCCCCCGTACTCGCGGTCTACAATCCTGGGCTCCCAGAACGGTACTATATCCTCGAGCAGTTCGCTCTTGTAATAATCGTACAAAGATTTCAGTTCTTCCTTGTGTGCAGTGATAAAATTTTTGTCAAACATTGCTGTCCTCTCCTTCGCTCATGAAGTATCTCGTCATCGTTTCATTTATCCTTTTTGATATCATATACAGCTCTTCGCTGTCCAACCCCTCGTTGCTGTGCTCTATAGCGTTTATCAGCGCACCTTGTACCGGTTCGCCGTCAAGAAGCTGTATGGCGGAATGCGGGCAAAACCTTTTTACCGACTCTTTATAGGAGTTCAGCAAATAGCCGCTGTCATCTGTTACGTAAATTGTGCCGGAGAGAACGATAGGTATCCGGGCGTTACATAGCCCTGCCTTTTCGATAAGCCCTCCGGTCATCCTTCCCTGCTCCCATCCCGCAGTCTCCAGTATCCTTCGCGATACGGCGTCTCCCTCTTTTGCAAGCTCGACAACGAGTTTTGGTACTGAGAAGTCGTATTGTAACGTATAGCCGCTTTTTATTATGTCTTCCGCAAGTTGCTGCCATGAGCTGTACCCGCAATGACCGCACAGCCTGTCTTCCAGCATTGTTTTATCGCCCGTATGCTCATAGCTCCTGAACGCGTCGTTTAAAGCCATATCCGTTATCATCCTGCCCCCGCCGAAATTGCCGAGAGGGTATTTATACGCGTTTATGTATACCTTCCTATTCCCGGGAGCAAGCACGCCCGTATTGTGCCCCGTGCCGCAAACGGATACCGCACCTACGTTCTCAACTGTTTTTGCCTTGTACGCTATCCATATATCGTTCTCTATCTCGTAAGGCAGCTCTTTTAGCAGCGTAGTATCAAACGCTTGTTTTAAAAGCCGTATGTCGCTCTCGTTGTCAGCTCCTGCAAGCCCCATATACACGTTGCTGATATCACCTGGCGAAACGCCGAGGTTATTAACCAATGTCTCTACAGCTTCCGCGATATACGCCCGCGTTTGTTCCAGCCCGCTGATATAAGGGTTCGTGCAGCCGGTCTTATATACCTTAAGCACCTCTCCGTCTGCCGATGCGGCAGCACAAAGTGTCTTTGTTCCTCCGCCGTCTATTCCTATTACATATTTCATAGCTCTGCAGCAGCCCCCGTTATACATGATAGCAGCGCTTCTTTAACTGTCTGTACTTCGTTATCATGCAAGTTAAGAGGGCTTATGTAAACCGCATTCCCGCTTGCCTCGCACCCTATATATATACCTTTGCGCCTCATGTTTTCTTCCACGGAACGGGCGCTAACCGATTTATCAAGACAAACGAACAACCTCGGGTATGTCTGTCCGACGGGCCCTCTGTCAACAATTTTCGTCTCAACACCTATCTCGTCCAATGCCCGTTTTATTTCAAGGTTTATATTAATCAACCTTTGATTGTTACTGGCGTGATCGAGCCCTATATATTCTTTTATGGCTATATAGAGCGCTGCCATTGCCTCGCGCGATACCTTCGATGACCGACATATGCCGTGCGCCGGGGCTCCGAACTTTATGCAGTCTGCTATAAGCTCTTTACGCCCTACAATGAGCCCGCTGTCCTGCGGCCCGCAAAGCGTCTTGCCGCCGCTGAATATTGCAAGGTCCGCTCCCATCCCGGTAATATTCCATAGGTTTTCAACAGGCGGCAGTTGCGCTGCGGCGTCTACGACAACGGGTACGCCTCTTTCATGCGCTATGCGTATGACGTCTTCCAGCGGCATCGCTGCACGGTCGTACTGTATGTTCATGAAGTAAAATACCGCCGCAGTGTTTTCGTTTATTGCGCCTTTGAGTTCGACTTCAAGCGTCTCATCCGCGTCCCCTATCATTATTACCTTTGCACCTGCCGCAGATATCGCCTTGTCGTATGCGTTGTGCTGGCAATTCAGTATTATCACTTCGTCTTTGCCGTTTGTTTCGGGCAGGCGCATAAACCTGTATTCGTCCCCCCTCGAAAGGCAAACCGCCGTCGCAAGCAGCAGTCCGCCCGACGCGCCGTTTGTTATGTAAGCGGCTTCGTTATGCGTAAGCTCCGCTATTTTCTTCCCGATTACGCTCTGCAGCTCGCCTATGTCAACGAACACCTTTGATATCTCTGCCATGCTTTTCAGGGCGTTTTCCGACATCCTACTGCCGCCGTAGATCGTGTAGGTATCGTGAGCGTTTATATATGTCCTGATCCCCAGCTCCTCACATATGTTCAAATCCATCACCCCTATTGTAAGTATATATAATCCTTATGCAGCTGCGCCGCTTTCATCAATATGCTTTTAGCGTTATTAAATCCATGAATCAGAGGGTGATTGAGCAATGCCCAAAGAGCTTTCTCCCTGCTGTGCTCTATGGCCGCCTCTACCGTGAGCCGTTCATATTGCTTTATCATTTTAACAATCCCTGAGATTGAATCGGGCAGCTTCCCAAAAGGCAAAGGTTTTATACCACTCTTACTGACAATGCAGTTCGTCTCAACAACGTCGTCATCTTCAAGCCCGTATACCGCGCCGTTATTGCTTGTATTGACTACCAGCTCGACACCGTCTTCTCCTGTAAGCGCCTCCATGATATTCAGAGCCGCAAAGCTGTACAAAGAGCCTCCCCGGTTTGACAGTTCAGGCGGCGGAGCAGTTAACGATTCATCCGAATATTTTTCAAACAAAGTATTATTGACCTGTGAAACGAGTACGGATCTTGTCACCTTGTTCTTTTCCCATTCGTCAATCTGCTTTTTTAACATCTCGTTTTCAAAGTAGTAATATTGCAAATAGGGAGAAGGTATGATACCTAGCTTTTTCGTCAGTTCTCCGACGCCGGGCACCTTAGGGATATTCTTCATAATCGTCTCGTTTCCACCTATCTTGTCAAGCACCTCAGGCAGCACGTCCTCACCGTTATACTCTGCTGCGGTAACAAAACTTAAGTGATTGAGGCCCACGAAGCGGCAGTGCACGAGATCGCTCTGAACTCCCAGTATCTTTGCTATATCGCTCTGCATGTTTACAGGCACATTACATAGCCCTACGCATTTCGCGCTGCTGTTCTTTAATATTGCCTCCGTAACTATTCCCGAAGGATTCGCAAAATTCACGAGCCATGCGTCCGGGCAAACCTGCTCGATATCCCTCGCTATCTGTACGGCAATGGGTATCGTGCGCAGTGCGTTTACAAATCCTCCTGCTCCGGTAGTCTCCTGCCCGATAATGCCGAGATCTATGCCCAGTTTCTCGTCCGCTTCCCGCGCGGCCATTCGTCCTGCTCTCAGTTGGTTGATAACAAAGTCTGCTCCTTTGAGCGCCTCTTTGCGGTCCAGCGTAAGTGAAAGCTTGCACTCGATATTTTGCGCCCCGAACATGCGGCGCCCAAACGCTTCGATAATCTTTGCTTCCTTTTTTCCTTCTTCGATATCGACGAGAGCTATCTCGCGGATGGGCAGCCTATGCCAGCGTTTTATTATTTCATTGAATATTTCAGGCGTGTAAACGCTTCCAGCACCGATAATAACAAGCTTGTATCCGTTCTTCATTTTCTGTCCCTGTTCTTATGGATGTGCTTTAATACTTGCTCCGCCGTCAACAAATATCGTCTGGCCGGTTATATAATTTGACATATCGCTTGCCAGATACAGCGCGGCGTTAGCTATATCGTCTACCGAGCCGGGCGGCAGAGGTTGCATACCGTCAAGCAGCTTTAAAAAGGCGTTCCGTTGTTCCCCTTCGGGGAACGTGTTTATCTCGTCCTGTACTGTATCGCTCAATATCAGCCCTGGGCATATGTTGTTTACGCGTATTCCGGTCCTGGCATAATCGAGCGCCATAGCCCGGGCTGACGCATTCATCGCTCCCTTGGTTGCCGAATATAATGCATAGCCCGGCATCGTCATCTCGCTGTGAATCGAAGAAATATTGATTATGCTGCCGGCCCCTCTTTCAATCATTCCGGGGATAAACTTGCGGCAGCAGCGCATCACGCTTTTAAAATTCGTCTCAAGCAACTGCTCTATTGTGGCGTCGTCGTATTCATGGGCAGGCATCCTTTTATTCACACCCACGGTATTTACGAGTATGTCGACGCCTCCAAAATCTTTAATGATATCGTCGCAGACCTTTTCAGTCTGGCTGCCCTGCGACAAATCGAAAACATATCCTTTCGCCTTATCTGATATTTGTTTTATTTGCTCCATTGTTGAAACAAGCGCGGGCTCGTTTCTTGACCCTACTATTATTACTGCGCCCTGCTGCGCAAAAAGCAATGCAATAGCTTTGCCGATGCCCCGCGCTCCAGTCGTTATAAACGCGCGCTTTCCTTCGAGCATCCGGTTGTAGTCTTTAATTAAAGGTATGTTATTATCAGACATTTGGGCTACTTACACTCACTTTCTCGACCAACGTCGTCTTGTATATCTTTTTAATATAGTTATCGCTTTTACCGCTCACATGATCGGCCAATATTCTAATACTGTCCACGCCAATATCAAACAGCGGCTGTTCCATCGATGTTATCCCCGGCCCTTGATATTTATCCGGAAGTATCTTCTGATTATCAAACCCCATTACTGAAACGTCCTGTGGCACACGTAGTCCCATGTCCAAAGCGGCCCTTATCGCAAAACTCGCAATAGCGTCATCTGAGCAAAATACTGCTGAAGGCCGATGTCCGGATTGCATCAGCCTCTTCATGCATTCATATCCGCTATGATAATCAGCCATAGTATATTGTATATATCCATCCAGCACTTCAAGCCCCGATGAGCGCATTGTTTCCATAAAACCGTTAAAGCGGTCAATAGTAACTTTTTTATTTGGATTACCGCCTATATGCGCGATTGTACTGTGACCTTTCCCGATGAGATACTCTGTTGCTTTGCGCGCTCCTTCTATGTTATCTATCAATAACTTGTGGCAATTGTTGTTAGGCAGATCGTTCTCAACAATAAGGTATTTTACCGGGCAATCTTCCCCCATATAGTGCGCCAGCATATCGTCGCTCATATACGATCCGTACAGCACAACAGCATCTACTACCCCTTTGTTGAGGTACTTTATATACTTTTCCTTTACTACTGCGTCTCCGCCCATAATACTGCAGAATATAACATTGTATTTTGTCTGCAGCGCACCAGTTTCAAATCCTCTGATCAAGTCATAAAAGAACGGATCATGTAGGTTGTTTATTATAACGCCTATAGTTTCTGTCTTTTTCTTTACAAGTGCGCGTGCGGCATGGTTAGGCAAATAACCAAGATCATCGATGGCTTTAAGAACCTGATCCCTCCGAGCAGGCTTAACGTTGTTGCAGTTGTTTATTACCCGCGATACCGTCGCCAGCGATACTCCCGCTTTTTCCGCAACATCTTTAATTGTTACAATTCTCTTTTCCACAATCGACTCCGCTTCACAAATTATTTTTACAATCTATCAAAACACATAGCGCGCGTCTTTATCTTCACATACCAATCGCATGAGCATTTTTTCGTCGACTTCCACTCCGAGGCCGTTTCCTTCAGGAAGTACATAGCTTCCATCAGAAATCTTAACCCTCTCGCATAAAACATCTTCTCTATGGGCATGATACGTTGAATCCATCGGGAGCTTTAGTGCATCCAGCGCGCATACACAGTGGACTATCGCCGCTGTTTTTATACCCATATCCCACGCGCAGTGGTGAGCAAGCGGAAGATTTGCCGCCTCCGCGATATGCGCGAGCTTTACAAGCTCGGATATGCCGCCTATCGATTCCATATCAACTACTCCCACGTCCACCGCGTTGAGCTTAATCGCATTGAACAGGCCTCCAGGAATGTAGCAGTCTTCATTGATCGCAATAGGAACGGTACACCGCTCTCTCAGCGCCCGGTAATGGTCGAAGCAGTTAACCGGCATCGGCTGTTCTACATATTGCAGCCTGCATTCCGCAACTCCGCTAAGGTAAGATACAGCTTCTGCAAGGTTATAAGCCTGGTTCATATCTACCCTGAAATCAATATTATCCCCGGCTAACTTTCTCATCTCTTTAGCACGTTTGATATCGTATGTGACGTCAAGGCCTCCCTTGGTTTTGACCGTTTTAAATCCTTCCTGTATTATCTGTTCTATCTTTGAAGCTGTTTGCTTTTCTTCCATAATTCCCATCGCGTATGCGATAGGAGCAGCAGGCCGAACGCAGCCGCCCAGGAGTTTATAGATAGGCTTATTTGTTGCCTTTCCCATTATATCCCACAGCGCCATCTCTACGCCACTAAAAAAATGCAGCATATTAATATCAGGATTATAAAGCGAATCTATACTCCTTTTTATTACGTTTAGGTTAAACGGGTCCTGCCCTATAATAGCAGGCATCAATGCATCCTCTAATATTGTCTTTGTAAGCCGCAGGGAGAGAATCATATTCATCTCTCCCCAGCCAACGATACCTTCGTCGGTAGTAACCTTATAGATCGCGCTTGTGGCGGAGGAAGTTCCCACTGCGTCTTTACTACCCTTATAAGGAGCTATGCCCCCGTCTTCTATTGGCTTTACGGCTACCTTTACGGGATACATTTTTACGTCGGTTATTTTCATGCTCTGCCCCGAAATACTATTAGATTAAAGTGTAATCTCTCTTCCTTCCTTCGCGGAAACGAGAAGTGCTTCCACTATCCTTACCTGCTCAATGCCTCCTTCAAGAGACGTTAATGGCGACAATTCCGGCTCGGGATTTTCAAAACTGTCCGCATAAACGCATACACCTTCATTCCAGTCAAATGCGTTGCCCTTGTCGGCTTCACGCATCACTAACGCGTACGCTCCCGACTCACCGCACTTTTCAACAACGGAGGTGTAACCGTATTTGGCAAGAAGCGCCTGCGCTTCTTTTGCTTTCTCTTCGCCTTCGTCAATAACAAAGCTTAAGCCCTGCTCGCATTGGAAACCGCCCGTCTTGTTGAATATGAAGCCGCCTTTCGTAGCTGTGAACTGCAGGTAGTTTTCGCAAAGCCTGTCGATACGTTTTGTCCATTCGGTTTTCAGGCGGGCAGTAAATCCTCCCTCAAACGTAAGAAAGCAATCCATGTAGTCTACATCAGAACCTATTACGCTCTTCTTACCTACCGCATATACCTTTTCCACCTTACGGCCGAACATGAAAAGCAGCAGGTCGACGGCATGGCTGAACAGGAAATATGCGGGAGAAGATATCGCGGCGTAATTCTTGCTGTCTTTTCCCCATAGTTTCAATGGAACATCTATAGAGTCATCTATCCTGAATTCTCCGTATTCCGGTTTTCCGATAAACCCTTTCTCTATCAGCAGGCGTATCGAGTGGTCAATTGGGTAAAGGCGGTTCGGGAACAAAACCTTTATAACCGTACCCGATTTCTCGGCGGCTGCTTTAATTTCCATAGCGTCACTTAAATTTGTTGTCAACGGCTTCTCACTTATCACATAAGGTATCTTATGTGCGCAGGCCGCTAGCAGCGGCTCCTTGTGGTACGGGTCCTGGGTCGCGACTACAAGTATATCTATTGCCTCGTTATTGAACATCTGTTCATAATCGCTGTAACAGTTGGCTCCGTTGGCATCTGCCCAGGCTTTCGCCTTATCAGGCTTTATGTCGCAAACTGCAACGACCTTTGTTGTAGAATGCTTGTTAAGACGCTCTGCATGCTGGCTTCCAAGCAAACCCATTCCGATTACTGCACATCTCTTTTTCATAGTTGTTTTCTTATCCTTTCACCGATCCTGAAGTTATTCCTTTTATAAAGTATTTATTACACAGGAAGAATACTAATAGTACTGGCACTGCTATAACCACTGCGGCACTCATCATTCCGCCCCAGTCAATAATGAACTGTCCTTTGAAATCCTTAATCGCTACCGCAAGCGTTTTATAGTTTGCGCTATTTGCAAAGTTTAACGCGAACAGGAACTCTTCCCATGTGTTAAGGAATGTAAATATACCTACGGTAACAAGCCCGGGGGTAGAAATCGGCATCAATACTTTAAATATCGCTTTTATCCTGCCACACCCGTCAATCATAGCAGCCTCATCAAGCTCCTTTGGTATTGAACGGAAGAACGCCGTCATTGTAAGTACCGCCATAGGAAGGTTTATCGCAATGTTTGTGAGTATATTTACCCGATATGTGTCGATCATGTCTAGTTGAGCATAGATCTTAAACAACGGAATCAGCAGCACAACCGCTGGCATCATTTGTCCGAAAAGCATACTTGTAGATAAAGCTTTGGAACCTTTAAAGACAAACCTGGCGAACGCATAAGCAGCAAAAACCGAAATAATAATTACACAGGCGGTAGTAACAGACGATATCAACAGACTGTTGAGAAAAGCCCGCGGTATGCTTGTTTCGAATACTACTCGTTGATAATTTTCGAAAGTAGGTTCGTTAGCAACAAAAGTAGGCGGTAATGAGAATATTTCATTCGAAGGCTTTATAGACGACATAAACATCCATATTGCTGGAAACAGCGCAATTATTATAGCAACTGCAAGCACCGTGTATCCTGCGAATGTTCCCGTAATTTTACCTGCAGAACGCAACCGTTTCTGCTTTGTTTTCTTACTCATTCCGCCTTGTTCCTCCCGATAACAAATTTGTTATACAATAATGCAGCTATTGCTGTAATAACGAACAGCACCGTAGCGGCCGCGCTGGCTCGTCCCATGTTATACCCTTTAAAGTATGTCCTATAGATATAAAGCGACAGTATCTCAGTTTGATGCGCCGGTCCGCCTTCGGTCAATATGTATATGAATGTAAATGCATTCATCGTCCAGATTGTTAACAACAGTATTACAGTATTAATCGTCGGGCTGATACTGGGCAGCGTAACATGCTTGAAAACCTTGAATGAATTGGCACCGTCTATTCGTGCAGCCTGTTTCAACTCATTCGAGACATTCTGCAGCGCTGCTTCCGTCATCAGTATAACAAACGGAACCATCTTCCAGACATTGATTATTATCGCGGAGATAAGAGCGGTATCCGACGACGATGTCCAGCTTATGCTTTGCTGTATAATTCCAAGTTGCTTTAAAACTTCGTTTATAATACCGAAATCCGAATGGTACATCCATTGCCATACCAGCGCGCTGACGACACCTGGTAATACCCATGGAACCATCAAAGCTATTCGTATGCCCGTTTTTCCTTTGATCGAATCCATGTTGAGGATATTGGCCAGAGCAAACCCAATTAAAAACTGAAACGTTACACTTCCGACAGTCCACAAGAGCGTATTCTTGATAGCTAATAAAAAGATATTATCTGAGAATAACGCTTTAAAATTATCAATTCCAATAAACGTCAAATTGTTTGTATGAATGTCGACTTTAAAAAAGCTGATAAACAGTGTATAGCATAACGGTACCAACATAACAAACGCAATTATTGCAAGCGCAGGTGTTATATATAGGTAATTACCCAATTTGAATGTACGGGCTCTTCGCATATCGGTTCCTTCTTACATAGTTTATTTAGTATTACCCGCCCCTTTTACAAAAGGGGCGGGTATTGACATTACAGACTATTTCAGACTCAGCCTGCGAGCAGTTCGTTTACCTGTGCTTCTGCATCCTTGAGTGCTGTTGGGGCGTCTTTAAGCCCCGCAAGAACGGCTTGTGATTCGTTATACATTATCGTCGTTATCGCGTTCATGTTGATGTTTCCGGGAACCGGCTTACCATACTGAAGCGATTCAAGGAATACTTTCAGTTCAGGATCAGAATATTTGGGGTCATCGATAGCATCCCTGCACGCAGAGATCGTATCGCTGAACGTTACCGAAATTTCCGGAGACGCAAGGAACTTAATCCAAAGGAAAGCAGCATCTTTCTCGTCGTCCGTGCATTCTTTCGTCATGCCGATATTCCATCCACCCTGCTGACACTTGATAGGATATTCCGCCTTATATTGCGGGAATATCGCAAATCCCATGTTTATATCCGGATTAGCTTCGTGTATGGGAGCAAGGTCGTATGATCCGCTAACATACATTCCGAGTTTGCCCTCTGCAAACAGGTTGCGGTTCGTCGTATTGTCGTTCTCCAGAACGCTTTTCGGAGAAATGCTCTTAAGGCTCGCCCAATACTCAAGAGCTTCCACACCTTGCGGAGTATTGAAAGCTGCTGCCGTGTGATCCTCATTAAGCAGTTCAACGCCGTTGCTGAACATCAGCGAATAAACCTGAGCTGTTGTATTGCCTGTTCCATATCCGCACAATCCAAATCCATAGATACCATTTCCAAGATCCGTTATCTTTTCGCCATATTCAACGAGCTCGTCCCATGTTGCAGGTCCCTTTTCGGGATCGAGACCGGCTTGAGTGAACAGATCTTTGTTGTAAATAAGCGCCATAACTTCCGTGCGATAGGGTAGCGCATAATGCAGTCCGTCAACTTCAGAAGTCTCAAGCCCGCCTTCGTAATATGTAGCGTTGAGATCGAGGCCATGTTTTACAGCGAGATCGTCAATAGCTATAAGGTTTCCCATCCTTGCGTAGGGTATGGTCCATGCGATCGCCATGTCGATAATGTCCGGAATTGTTCCCGCCTGCATCGCAGCGAGGTACTTGTCTTCCATGCCATCCCACGGTCCGTACTCAAATTTCACATTGATGTTAGGATAGGTTTCTTGGAACTTCGCGAGAAGAGTATCCATCTTTCCTTCGTTCCAGGTGCCCGTCCACATGGTAAGGTTAGCACTAATCTGCGTAGGGTCATCTGCGGGTGCTGTAGGAGCACTCTGCTCTGATTTCTCCGGAGCCTTCGCCGATTCGCTTGGCGCTGCAGGAGCATTGCCACCGCATGCCGCGAACATACAGGCAACCAGCACCAAGGAGATGATGGCAATCAACTTTTTCTTCATTATCATTTTCCTCCCATATATAGAATTAATATTAGGTCTTTTTTACATACGACCTAAGCTATAAATCAAATTGTAACAACAGCGTTTTTTTGTAGCGACTCGCATTCTTTACCGACAAGGTAGATTGTATCGCGCGCGCTTTCGGGAGTGACGCCGGTAACCTTTGAATCTCCGTTCAATATTGCCGCAAATTCGGTTAGTTCCTGATACACTCCGTCTATTTCGGACGGAACTCCTGTAAGCGTTTCCATTTTTGCGTAATAAAAATCTTTCCCTGCCGGATAAACGGCGACCTTCCCGTCCTTATACTCAATAAGTCCGTGTTCAAATACAGCCAGATATCCGCTTGACCACGGGAATGTGGAATCATTCCATCCGCCTTCCGCTACGACTGTTATGTCTTTGTTGTTGAATATATAATGGGTATTTATATAGCTCATGTGGATATCTGGCTGCTCTATACCTACACTGTGCACGGCATCGGGCAAACCAAACAGGTAATTGACCATATCGGTATCATGAATGTGCATCTCATAACAGACCATTTTGCATAGATCCGGATTCATATACCAAGATCCTTGGGGATGCACTCCGTAATAACGCCTAAGAGAAAGGTAACGCAGCCTGCCAAGACTTTCGTCCGCTATTTGCTGCTTTAAATAGCGGTATTCAGGCCAATAGCGCAGCACCTGCCCCACCATCATCTTTACGCCTTTTTCTTTTGCTTTTGCTATCATTTCGTCCGCTTCGCCCACCGAATGAGCCATCGGCTTTTCGCAGAATACGTGCATGCCTCTCTCAATGCATTTCAGAGAGTATTCATAATGCAAAAACGACGGAACACAGATATCAACAGCATCGGGCCTGATATCGGCAAGCATCTCGTCTATATTGCAATATGCCCTGCAGTTAAGCACCTTTGAATACTTTTCTGCCGCTTCAAAGTTCATATCAACTACCGCGCACACCTCAAGGCCTTTTACATATTTGTAAGCCTCGATATGGTTTGCTCCCATGCCTCCTGTTCCTATGACTGCTATCTTCATTATGATCTCCTTTTAGGTATTGCAATTGCAATGATTTAATTGAGAAATGTAAGCGTTTACATTATTATTATACTATTTCACCGTATGCATGTCAATATCGCTTTCTTAAAAATTCCGTTACCCTTTTATTCCACCGCATGTATGCCCTTAGTTCTGCAGACTGCACTTAATCTGTTTACTGTACCGTTGTTACTTTACTGGAGAATAAGAATGTACCTACTTTAAGGTCCTTTGATTCGGCTATAATACTTCCTACACACTGTGCAGGAACAATATTGCTTATGCATGCAAGCTCACTTGAGGCATAGTGCTGCCGTAAAACAAGTATTTCACTTTCCGAGAGCTCCACGTTGGAATCCGTTACGAATACAACTTTTGTGCCCTTTTGCGCGACCTGACGCGCCAGATTCTCCATTAAGCTGTAGCATTTATCCTTTGGCGCAAATATAAAGGCTGTCAGCCCTTTTCCCAGCATCTCAAAAGGCCCGTGCCTAAACTGCGCCGCTTCAAGATATATTGCAGGGTGCTTTGCGACCTCTTTAGCAAACAGCGCGCCAGCGTCGCCGGTGCAGCAGCTGTAACCGCGCGCAATGAATATAAGCGTATCTTTTACATCAATGTGGGCTTTTATAGCGTCCTTCATTATATAAAACGAGTCCAGCGCTTTTTCAAGGTTAAGCAGAGAATCGGCACAACGTTGCTGCTCATCGCTGTCCCATGCGCCTATGAAGCTCTTAGCAAACATATGCATAAGCAGCAAAGGCGCTATATAATTTCGAGTGCTTACGGCGACTTCGCTTTCCATGTAAAGTTCCAAAAGCAGGTTCGAGCGTTTACCCAGCGGGCTGAGCGCGTCGTTTGTAACCCCCACCACAAAAACGTCTTTGCTTAACTTTTCCGTCAGCTCAACAATTTCCGCGCTTCTGCCGCTTTGGGATACTATTACGACTATGTCGTCGTCGGAAACGCTCTCCATCTCATAGTGAATAAGCTGGCTGGTTACCTGTGTGTCGCATAGCATACCGGCGTTGCGCAATATCGTCGCCGCGTTCATACAGGCGGAGTATGACGAGCCCATTCCCGTAAGCAATACCCGGCGGTAGCTGCGTTTTGAAAGCTCGCTTATCTGTGAGATATAGTTCAAATACAGCTTGTATCCCGCCGATACATCCTTCGCTTGGTTTAAAACGTCCTGCTCATAAATGTTCATCACTATTCCCCGCTTTACGATATTAATAATTGTTCCAAGCCGCAAGGTTCGCCGTTACGGACATAGCTGTATGCGCTTGCATTGCCCATCTTCACACACTCCTCAAGGCTCTTGCCAAGCAGCTTTCCTATGCAATATCCTGCGTTATAGTTATCGCCTGCTCCCGTAACCACTTTAGGCTGCTTGACCGTCTCCGGTATTACGCTTGCCTCGTTTTCTTTTGTAACCGCAACGCTGCATCCCAGGCTATGCACGGTAATCTCATCTATTTCCAGGCGCATTAGCAGCGTTTGTGCCGTCTGCGATATCGATTCGGCCTTTTCCCCGATGTACTCCGCAAGATTGACAGCCTCTTTCCGGTTTGCGCTAAGCATCGTATAGTATCTTTGCTTAAGCCGGGGCATCAGCGAGATAAGCTCAGAAACGCGGTTAAGCGGAGCAGTGGAGATATCTGCAAGGTCCATAAACAATATTTGCATCTTTTCTTTTCTCTTTTGCGTATCACCAAGCAATATCTCTTTAATTATATCGTTGCCATGATTAAGCCCGCCCCAGTTGACAAAGCATATCAGATCGCTTTCCAGCAACTCGTTTAGTTTTCGTTCTCCTATTCTTTGCTTCACTAAACGCGGAGTAATATCATCCAGCGTGCTCCGTTCTCCAAACATTATCTTGCCGTCCGGAAACTCCAGAGCGTAGCATTCCGCCGGAGCGCTGATCGCCGTTGTTTCGCAGCTTCTTTGGAGCTGCTCGAATACTGACAATACACTGCCTTCCCCAATCGCGCCCGCGCAATGTAACGTCAGCCCTTTTTTCGCAAGAGAATGTGCAAGTATAGGGGCGTTCCCCCCCATACGCCTGTAAACGCGCTTAACGCTTATATCTGCGCTTGCGCTTTCGTGCTTTATTATAAATTCATTAAACTGTTTTATGGATTCAAAGCGGCCGTAAGCGGTCATCGGCATGACGATTTCATCCACATAACCGTCAAAACCTACAAATGCGGAGCGCTCGCTTAATATGTATTCACCATTATGCTTTTGGCCCTGATTTTCCATAATAGACAGTAGCTTCTCTATACACCCGGAAAGCTTCAAACTCTCAGAGAATTCCGTATCAATATGTAAGCGTTATCATTTTCATTCGAACTATATCACATTCACTGGGCTTAGTCAAGATGTGTATTTCAGTGTTATTATTTGATTTTATTTACTTAAATTATTTATTATTAACAATTTAAAACTATATGCATAGCTATTGACGAGGTTTCCCGAGTGTGCTAATTTGTATTTACGGCCTGTTTGACGTACCCTTTTATTATAAACAACACTCAAGAAAGGCGTGAAAAAATGAAAACGTTTCAAAAAATAAATTCTATTGGTATTGTACCTGTCGTTGTAATTGAAGATATCGAAAAAGCTATTCCTGTCGCAGACGCTCTGGCCGCAGGCGGCATAAACGTAATGGAGATCACTCTTAGAACGAAGTGCGGCCTTGATGCCATAGAAGCTGTTACAAAAAACCGCCAGGATATGCTGGTTGGCGCCGGCACTGTTTTGACGCTGGAGCAATGTAAAAAATGTGTCGATTCGGGCGCAAAATTCATCGTTTCGCCCGGATTTGAAGAAAAAATAGTCTCATGGTGTGTACGGAATGGCGTTGATGTATTCCCCGGTTGCGTTACTCCGACCGAGATAATGTATGCTCTGAAATACGGTTTAGAGGTAGTGAAATTCTTCCCCGCAAATGTCTACGGCGGCCTGACAGCATTGAAGTCGCTCTCCGGGCCATTCGGAAACATCAGATTCATACCCACGGGCGGTATAGACGAAAAAAATCTCAAAGAATACATATCATCTCCCGCTGTATTTGCCGTCGGAGGCAGCTGGCTTTGCAGCAAGAGCGACATTGCAGCGGGCAACTTCAATAAAATAACCGAGCTTTGCAAACAAGCTTTGAGCATCGCCCGTAAATAATGCTTTAAGAAATCATGCAATGAAAGGAGTGATTAACATGAAGTATATTACGTTCGGCGAAATAATGCTGAGGCTCAAATCGCCGGGACACGAACGCCTTTTTCAAAGTCCCATGCTGGAAGCGACGTTCGGCGGCGGAGAGGCTAACGTTGCGGTCTCGCTTGCTAATTATGGCGAGGACGCGGCGTTTTTTACTGTGCTTCCTTCAAACAAAATAGGAGACGAATGCATAAGGGAACTCAGGCGGTTTAATGTTGAAACCTCTACGATAATTCGCGGCAGCGGAAGAATGGGGATATACTATCTGGAAAACGGAGCAAATCAGCTTCCCAGCAAAGTAATCTATGACCGCGAATTTTCCTCCGTCTCTATTGCAAAGCCCGGCAGCATCGATTGGGAAAAAGTACTGGATGGCCGCGATTGGTTTCATATCACGGGCATTACGCCAGCGATATCACAGAGCGCGATGGAACTTTCATTTGAGAGCGTTAAGGCCGCAAAGTCTCTTAGATTAACAGTTTCATGCGACCTAAACTACCGTAAAAATCTCTGGAAATACGGCAAGGAAGCAAAAGATGTGATGCGTGAGCTTGTAAAATACGTGGATATAGCTATTGCAAACGAAGAAGACTGCCAGAAATCGCTGGGTATTGCCGCATCGGTGGACGTGGAAAGCGGCAGTCTGGACACGGATAAATATAAATCTATCGGAGACATGATACTCGCCCAATACCCCCAGATGAAAATGATAGCAATTACGTTACGCGAAAGCAAAAGCGCGGATATCAACGGCTGGGCCGCTTGCCTCAACGATCGCAATTCATTTCTATTAAGCAAACGCTATGAGATTCGGGATATAATCGACCGGGTCGGCGGCGGGGATTCTTTTGCGGGTGGCCTTATTTACGGGCTCAATCATTATACAAGCCTTCAGGAATCTTTGGAATTCGCGGTAGCCGCCTCCTGCTTAAAGCATTCAATAATAGGCGATTTTAATCGCGTAAGCGTTGCCGATGTTGAAAGCCTTATGAAAGGAGGCGGAAGCGGCAGAGTTCAAAGATGATCTAAGCTTATTTATTCATCTATGTCAATGGTCGGGGTAAACTCATAGACAAAAAACGCAGGGTTTCAATCTGGGAGAGAGAATTGATTGAAACCCTGTTACATTTATTGTAAATAAACACCATGTCGAACGCTGGCTGCTGATCTTCAGGAAAAGCCGATATCTTTTTTATGATTAAAGTCCTTCTCGTCATGTTTCCTTCTCGTCATGTTTCCATACGGTTCTAAGATCAACAACACAACTTATCTTTCCAAGCATATTATAACCTCACTTTCATTAGATTTTCCTAATCCATATCCATACTCTCCGCCTGCTTTAACACCATGTCTAGCGCCGATTGCTGATCTTCAGGAGGATACTTATACTTCTTTAACAGCCGCTTTATCATCACCCTCATACGGGCTCTAGCCTGCTCTTTAAGGTGCCAGTCTATCGTCCGGTTCTTCCGGAGCATCTCCGTAAGCTCATGAGTCATGTCAATAAGCTGTTGGTTCGTATAGAAGTCCTTTATGTTCTCTAGCCTAGTAATAGCGTCATAGAACGCAAGCTCCTCAGCGTTAAGGCCTAACTCGTTGCCTTCATCCTTAGCCTTTTTCATCTCTTCAGCCATTTTTATAAGCTGCTCAATGACCTCAGCATTTGTTATCAGCCCGTTCCTGTAGAGCTTCATAAGCTTGTCCATTTTTTCAGAGAACAGTTCCGACTTTACAAGATTCGTGCGCATGTATGCTCTTATCTCGTCGGCCAGCAGCCTCCTCAGCATCTCAGCCGCAAGGTTCTTCTGTTTCATGTCCTGGACTCGCTTTAGAAAGACAGGGTCGAATATCGAGAACTCGGGAGAATCGGCGAACAGACTTATCACTCCGTTGCTGTGTATACTCGCCTTCAATAGTCCGTTAATTCTCTCGTTTATCTCCTTTACGCTCAGCTTACCTGGTCCCGTAACCTTTGCAACGCCACTGCGTACGGCTTCGAAGAAAGCCGCTTCCATACGAGTATCTTCATCCAATAGGCTCCTGCACAGTGTCTCGGCATGTGCCAGAGCTAATGCTTCTTTAAGATATGCTTTCTTTTTTTCTTCGTCCGATAGTATGAAATCGATGCCTTCCGCTATTACCCGCGCTCTCTCAAGGTCGCTATCCCCGAAGAACGGTCCGTAGTCAAGCCCGTGCATTAGATCACGGCATATTTCAAGCTTCTCCTCGAACTTTGGCAGCGCGCTTTCTCCGATGTCCGGGTTACCGAAGTTCTCTTTGTTCCTAGCTGTGTAGTCCTTCATGGCCTTTTTCAAAGCGCCAGCGATACCGACATAGTCGACGATAAGGCCGCCTTCTTTGTCCTTGTATACGCGGTTGACGCGGGCTATTGCCTGCATCAGTGTGTGTCCCTGCATCGGTTTGTAGATATACATCGTGTTAAGACACGGCACGGCGAATCCGGTCAACCACATATCCACAACGATACATATCTTCAGCGGATCGTCGGGTTTTTTGAAATGCTTCGCCTTGTCATCACGTTCCCGTTTGCCGCCGATAATATCAAACCACTCTACCGGATCCTGGTTGTTTCTTGTCATTACAAGCCCGAGCTTGTCCTTCCAGTCAGAACACAGTTCTAGAATCTTTTTGTATATCTTCATCGCTATAGGCCGGGAATAGGCAACTATCATTGCCTTGCCCGCGAGTATATGCTTTCTGTCTTCGTAATGTTTTACTATGTCTTTGCACAGCTCATTTATCGTCTCGTCCGCGCCGAGAATAGCCTCCATCTGCCCGAGCTCTTGCTTTGACTTTGCTATATGGTACGGCCATCTCCTCATATTCGGCGTCTATCCTGTCGAGCACCTGTTTGTCGAGGTTCAGCTTCATTACACGGCTCTCGTAAAATATCGGCCTTGTGGCCTCGTCCTCAACGGACTGAGTCATATCGTAGATGTCTATGTACTCTCCGAATATCTCCTGCGTGGAGCGGTCGTCTACGGTATCGATAGGCGTGCCGGTAAATCCTATAAACGAAGCGTTAGGTAGCGCGTCTCGAACATACTTTGCCATACCGTATGTTATCTTGCCTGTCTCCCTGTCCACCCTCGCTTCCAGCCCGGTCGCGGCGAGCTTATTGCGCTCACATGGAATGATATAGATTTAAAGGCAAAAAGTTTAGCTGTAAATAAGTCGGTGATTTATGTTAATAACCAAGCTCAAATTAAAAGTCCAAAGTCAAGTTCAGGTGTTCGTTCTGTTCCCATACCTGATACTATTTTAGAAGCCTTAAAGCAGGCAAGAAAGTGTGCTGAATCAACAATAGTATGTCCCGCCGCCGATGGTCGTATGATGTCTCACGTCGCTTTTAACCGCGCTTGGAGAAGCTATTTAAACTATCTTAATACTAAAGCAGGTGGACGAGTTGCTTCACGCAGTCGTCCTAAGCTCACTTTGATCGACAATATAACACCGCACATGTTCAGGCACACCTATGCAACCATACTGTACAATGCCGGAGTCGATATTAAGAGCGCCCAGCGTTTCCTTGGTCATTCCGATATTAATGTTACACTTAAAATATATACCCATCTTTCAACGAAAAAAGAACAGGAAGCAATTGATTCTTTAAACAAGCATTTAAATGATAATGCATACGAAAAAAATCTGATGCAGTAAAAATGCAGTAATCAATGCTTTTTTGACCTAAAATCAATGCTCATATAAAACGTCAAAGCCCTTAAACATCAATGTTTAAGGGCTTTTCAGCCTGGTGACCCACCGGAGACTCGAACTCCGGACACCTTGATTAAAAGTCAAGTGCTCTACCGCCTGAGCTAGTGGGTCGCGTTAATCACCCCATCAAGTCTCATGACTTGCTGGGGACCCCGATATTTTCACCCCAAAAAGCCTCACGACTTTTCGGGAAATCACTATTAATTATGGCTGGGGTGGCAGGGTTCGAACCTGCGAATGCGGGAGTCAAAGTCCCGTGCCTTACCTCTTGGCTACACCCCAATGTCCCATTGGTTTTCGGGGACTCCGGGGCGATACCCCAAAACCTTTTTTATTAAGTTGGGGTGAACGGTGGGATTCGAACCCACGGCCTCCAGGGCCACAACCTGGCGCTCTAACCAACTGAGCTACGCCCACCGCAAAAAACATCTTGGCGCGCCTGCAGGGACTCGAACCCCGGACACACGGCTTAGAAGGCCGTTGCTCTATCCACCTGAGCTACAGGCGCCCACGGTCAGCCGCCTTGAAAGGCTTTCATTTTGAGCAACCGACAGAACGAAATTTTATCACAATAATATTTTGATGTCAATAACCGCACGGTACTTTCGGCAGTATTTATGCTCAGAAAAAACTTCTAATATTCGTTGGTTTGCGCGGGTACTTTTTTGTCGTTGTTTTCAACAAAAACTTCATATAGCGCGTCTTTAAGATATCCGCCGAGCTTAGCTTCGATGTAATACTTTGGGTCGTATGTCTCGCCGTCAGCGCTTACCGGATCAATGCCTTCGCTCGCAGCAGCTGTGTAGTAATAAAGGTATACCTTCGCGCCGCAGGAAAGCGTCTCGCTTTCGAGCTTTGTTTCCATAACTTTTGTATTCTGCTCGTCAGGCGAAAGCGCCCATTTATCTATTACTTTTAACGCGTCCTCCAGCTCGTCTCTTTGCTGCTGAGCGTCGAACATGCTTATCAGTACGGGGCTCATTTTTACAGCCTCGCTGAGTATCAGGCGGCACTTGAGCATATCTTTTGCCGAAAGCCTTGTAAGCTGGCAGTTAAGCGCGCCTTTAAGCTTATGAAGCTCTTTTATTTCCGCTCGGCTCAATGCGTCCCCTGCCTGCGCGTAAACGCCCGAATAATCCTTACTGGATATCAGCCCCGCTTCAAACATATCCCGCAGCGAGGCAGCCGCGTATATGTCGCCGTAAGTATCATAGTAATACTTCATCGCGCTCAGCTTCCGCTCTATCTGCTGCTGCGACATCGTCGGCAATGCCGCTGTGTACGTCTCGGAAGTGCACGCTGCCTGCAAAATCAAAACAGCCAAAGCAGCAACGAGCAGCGCCGCCTTGACGGACGTTCCAATAAGCTCATTTAGCTTTGATGGAGTTTTTCTTACGCTTAACATAACGCGTCCTTATATTGTAAACAAACTAACTCTTCACAAATTTCGCTGTCTTAAGCGGCTGCTGCAACGCGTTCTCGAGGTACGCTATAAGCAATGCTTTTAGCCTGCTTGCCGTCTCACCGCTTAAGCGCAGCTTGCCTATGTCTTTGGGTATCACGTCCGCCATCTCTCCAAGCGCCGCCAGCACCTCGCCGCCTGCCCTCTCTCCGCCGTGCGTCTTCGCGCACCCGGCGCACAGCGCTCCGCCGTGCTCCGCCGAAAAGTGGGTTACGTCCTCCCGCCCGCACAGCACGCACGCGCCGACTCCGGGGTATACGCCTTCAATATAAAGCAGGCGCTGCATGAAGTAACAGACGACGGTGTCCGGGTCCGCCGCTTTCGTTTCCAGAGCGAACAGCGCGTTTACGACCAGCGCGAACAGCTTGGGCGCCGGGTAATCCTCCTGGGCCACCTTGCCCGCCGCGTCCGCTATAAAGCACGCCGCCGAATACGCGTCGTAATCCTCCGAAAGCTTCTGGAACGAGTGCCTTATGCTGCAGCCCCTTACGCCGTAATATCCGCCCTTCTCGTAGAACTCGTACTCGCCGCAACAAAAAAGGCTCGAAGAGCTGAACAGCTTCGACGTCTGCTTCTTCGCGGCCTTCACCTTAGCGGACATCAGGCCGTAATCCTTAGTAAGCAGCGTAAGCATCCTGTCTGCGTCCTTAAAATCCGCCGTCCTTATTACGATTGCGCTTGTACGTATCATCGCCTCACCCAAAATGTATCGTCAAGGTTATTCATACCCGAGCTCGTGCATTATCCTCCTGCTGTCCCGCCAGCCCGGCTCTACGCGCACGAACAACTCCAAATATACCTTCATGCCGAAAAGCATCTCAAGGTCGCGCCGCGCTTCGATGCCTATGCGCTTTAGCATGCTTCCGCCCTTGCCTATTATTATCGCCTTGTGCCCCGGCCTGTCGCATATAATTACGGCCGAAACGTCCGTTATTTCCTTATCTTCGCGCTGCGACACGCGCTCGACGCTGACGCCTATGCCGTGCGGCACTTCCTCGCGCAGTATGTTAAGCGCCTTCTCCCGTATTATCTCGGCCGCTATCAGCCGCTCGGGCTGGTCGGTGTAAGCGTCATCGGGGTAATACTTTGGCCCCGGCACAAGGTAGGTTTTAAGCGCTCTGGTAAGCTCCTCTACGCCTTCGCCCGTCTTTGCGGATATCAGATACACGTTGTCAAAGCCCGCCTGCTTTATGCTTTGCGCAGCGCCTTCGCTCTTTTCCCTGCCCGCAGCGTCAATTTTGTTTACTGTGGCCACCACGGGCGCTCCACAGTTTTTAAGCTGCTGCAATACTCCCAAATCCCGCTCACCAAGGCCGTGCTCCGCGTCGCACACAAACAGCACCGCGTCCACGTCGCGCAGCGTGTCATACGCCGTCTTCACCATGTATTCGCCGAGCTTGTCCTTGGGGGTATGTATGCCGGGCGTGTCAAGGAAAACGAGCTGCGTTTCCCCTTCTGTGAGTACGCCCGTTATCCTGTTCCTCGTCGTCTGGGGCTTCTTTGAGACTATTGCGACTTTTTCGCCCACTATTCTGTTGACCAGCGTCGACTTGCCTACATTGGGGCTGCCGACTATCGCTATAAACGCCGATTTCGTATCCAATCTACTTTGCGCCCATCTCTTTTCCGGAAAAGCCGCCCGCCAGCATTGCGATAAGCTTCATTGTCTCGTATTCAAGCTTGTTGTTTGACGATATCACGTCCATCTTAGGCGAGAACTCGAAAAGCGCCTGGCGGCACACGCCGCACGGCGTAGTTATCATGTCCGAATCCGACGTTACCGCAATGGCTTCGAACTCCCGCTCGCCGCTTAATACCGCGCTGAAAAGCGCCACCCTTTCGGCGCAGCACGTAACGCTGTAAGAAGCGTTCTCAATGTTGGCTCCCACATATACCTTGCCGCTCTTAGCGAGCAGCGCGGCGCCTACGCGAAAATTCGAATACGGCACGTACGCCTGCTTTTTCACCTCGTCGGCTTTTTTAAGCAGTTCTTTTATGTTCATACTTCATATCCTGCCTTTTTCATTATCTCCCGCTGTTTTTCGCGCATTTCTTTTTCCTGCTCTTCCGTCTCGTGGTCGTACCCGAAAAGATGCAGCATGGAGTGCGCTACTAAAAACGCGGCTTCGCGCTCCTCCGAGTGCCCGAACTCCCTCGCCTGCTCGGCGGCCCTTGGCAGCGACAACGCTATGTCGCCTAAAAAGCCTTCCTCCTCCGACGGAAACGAAAGCACGTCGGTCACCGAGTCCTTATCCCTATATTGTTTGTTAAGCCTGCGTATATTATCGTCGTCGGTAAAAAGAAGGCTTACGTCGCCGCTTTTACCTTCCAGCTTCGCCGCGGCCTTTGCCGCTTTAACGGCAGCTTTTCTTATATCGCTTCCTGTCTTTACGCCCTGCTCCGTTATATCAACATTAATCATACCTGTTTATCCTATTCCTGCCCCGGGTATTTTACGCGCTCGTGGAACGCGCCTTCGTAAACGCTCGTGAACGCCTTCGCCAGCGAATTTAAATCCTTGCGTCCCAGCGAGCTCTCGTCAAACTGCCCTTCGTTGTATTTTGTGCGTATTATCTTGTTTACCATTTCCTTGACCTGCTCCCTGTCGGGGCTGTCAAGGCTTCTTATCGCCGCTTCCACGCTGTCCGCAAGCATGACCACGGCCGACTCCTTGGACGTAGGCTTACTGCCTTTGTATTTGAATACGGGATCGTTTGTGTTAATCCCCGCCTCCTGCGCCTTGTGCACGAAATACGGCACTACCGCGTCGCCGTGGTGCTGCGCCATTATCTTCTGCACGTCGCGAGGCAGCTTGAATTTTCTTGCAAGCTCCATGCCGTAGCTTAAATGCTCGGTTATTATCCTTGCGCTCTCCCGCGGGTCGAGCATATCATGCGGGTTCTCGCTCTTCTGGTTCTCCTTGAAATACTCCGGGTTTTTAAGCTTGCCCACGTCATGATAATACGCACCCACGCGGCATAGCAACGAGTTGGCGCCTACCGCGTCCGCGCCCGCTTCCGCGAGGTTCGCCGTGAGTATACTGTGATGGTACGTGCCCGGAGCCTCAATAGTTAAGCGTTTAAGCAGCGGATGATTGGGGTCGGAAAGCTCTATAAGCTTTGCGGGCGTGGATACGCGGAACATGGCCTCCCATATCGGCAGCGTGCCAATGGCCAGCACCCCGCCGAACATACCGCTTCCCACGGCAAAAGCGCTGTCCACTATTATGTCGCCCGAGGCCGCGCCCGCCGCGCCTATAGTGTCGTTAATAGCGGTTATGCCCGCGCCGAGTCCGCCGGCTATAAGCCCCGCGTATATGAGCGACGCTCTGTAGCCCGGCTTATACAGCGCAAATACCGCCGCCGAGCCGCCTATTATTATTATCATAAGCGTACGCAGCATCGTTATGCTGAGTATCCCAGTCTGCCACGAGCAGACCGCGCCTATGAGGAACGCAAGCAGCAGATTCAGCGTAAGCGCGCTCCTTTGAGATACCAGCACGCTTGCGAGCATTGTGCCTAAAAAAGCGGTTATTATGCGCGTATCGAGCCGGGAGAGCGGTACCGCGAGCGCTACCGACAGCACAGCAAGCGCCATCAGCATCACGAGCTTCCTCGTCTCCGATATAATGTCGCTCTCGAACTGGAACATGTATACGGCGTATATCGCAAACAGCAGCGCCACAAACAGCAGCATGCCTATATACAGCGTGTAATCCTGCGTCTGCCCTCCGCCCGCGTATCCCAATTCCTGCAGTACGGCGTACTGCGCTTCGGTGACGACTTCGCCCTGCGAAACTATCTTCTGGTTCCTCTGGTACGTGACCGGGGTCACCGCCGCCTCGGCCGCGCTTATTGCCGCATCCGTTGCGACGGAATCATAAAGCAGGTTCGCCTCCAGGTACTTCTCTACCGGCGTATAGGCAAGATACCTCGTTCCCGTATCCTCAAACAGTTTTGCCATGTCGCTTGCTATGCCTTCTTTTACCGCGGACAGCCTGTCTTTGAGTATGCCGCCGTCGAGCGAAGTGGAGACCTTCTCAATTATCCTTGCCTTTATGTTATCCAGCTCCTGCTCGTTCATGGACGCTAGAACGGTTATCGCCTCGTCGGGCATTTCGTCGTCGCCCACCAGCGTTTTGACATGCGATTTTATGCCGGGCGTCAAGAAAGCTTTCCAGTCCACAGCCGCCGGGTCGTAATCTTCCAAAAGCCTGTCCTTTGACATTCCCGTGACAATGGCCTTATCGTCCAGGTAAGCGTTCTTCATATATTCCGCGGCCTGCCTTAAGCTGTCGAAATAGCCAGCTACGCTTTGCTCCGTCCGCTCTGTGATACCGGAGTCAATAGTATATATTGGAGCGACAGACAGGCGCGCCTGCTCCAACGCGGCGTTTGTAGACACCTTGTCCACTATATCGCGGCTCGCGGTTATCGTCGCGGGAGCCACCTTGCCTACCTTTATGTCATATCTTAAAGGCATCACCGATATTGCGACAAACGCGTAAACAATCAGCGCCGTTACTGCGATTATTATTATGGCAGCGACGCGCTGCTGTTTTGAAATCGCACTCTTTGGCGTGTTACCCACTCTTTTATCTCCTTGTCTTCTCATACTTCTCATACGCCCTTACTATGTTCTGCACAAGCGGGTGCCGCACTACGTCTTTATGCGTCAGATACTGTATGCTTACGCCCTCCACGCCTTCCAGCACGGCGATGCACTGCTTTAAGCCGCTTTTCTTCTCTTTGGGCAGGTCAATCTGGGTTATGTCGCCTGTAACGACTATCTTGGAATTCTCGCCGAACCTCGTCAAAAACATCTTCATCTGCTCTTCCGTGCAGTTCTGCGCCTCGTCGAGCACTATAAACGCGTCGGAAAGCGTCCTGCCGCGCATATACGCCAGAGGCGCAACTTCGATAACCCCGCGCTCGGAGAGGCGCGCAAAGCCCTCCCCGCCGAGGAACTCGTAAAGCGCGTCATACAGCGGCCTTAAGTATGGGTCCACTTTGTTCTGCAGGTCGCCCGGCAAAAACCCCAGGTTTTCTCCCGCCTCCACTGCCGGGCGCGTGAGTATTATGCGCTCGATTTCCTTATTCTTTAAAGCCACAACGGCCATAGCCATCGCGAGATACGTCTTGCCCGTGCCCGCCGGGCCAATAGCGAACACAAGCGTATTTTCCTTTATGGCGCGCACATAGCGCTTTTGGCCTATCGTGCGGCTCTTTACCTGCCGGCCTCTGTTCGTTATCGCTATTACGTCGGCCATTATCTCTTCTATGGCGTCGGCGTTGCCTTCGCGCGCGAGCTCTACGGCATAGCGTATCTTCGATATATCGAGCTTCTCGCGCTTTCGCAGCATGCCAAGAAGCTTGTCCACCACCACCTTGGCGAGGCTTGCCTCCTCTTCCTTGCCCGTTATCGCTATATGCGTGTTCCGGGAGACTATGCTCGCTCCCGTTTCCTTCTCTATCGCTTTTGCGTTTTCGTCAAAAGCCCCGAAAAGCTCCATCAGCTGCTCCAAGCTGTCAACTTCTATCGTATACTCAACGGGCGTATCCAAAACTATTCCTCCAGATAAACAACTTTACCAATGTCCTCCTGTGTGCGCAGATATACCGTCACGCTTAAAACGTCGTCCTTCACATTGAATATGGCGTTGTGCCCCGTTATCTCGGCGTCGTCGGGCGCAAGGCTTTGCGCTCTCCAGTACGCCCTCTCTTCAAGGTATGCCATCAATATATCAAGCGGCGCGGGCGTCTTTGTAAGCTTAACTTCGCTGTGCCGCAGAAGCGCAACCCTTACCGGCAGAAACAGCCGGTCCCCCAGATAATACTCGTTAACCACTTCCGTATCGAACTCGGCAAACCCGCACGGCCCGTCTATCGAGGCGCTGTCGCCTCCCATATACACGACCCTTTCGTACTGCGTACGGCCCGTCTTCTCTCTAGTCTCGCGGTATATGGGCGCGTTCTCCTCTCCCCTGTACCACACGCTGCCCTTAACCTTGCCCTTTGCGGCGAACATTATGCGCGGCATCCCGGGATCCCACACGAGCCCGGCTATCAGCTTATCGCCCGCGCGCACGGTGTCGCCCGGCTTTACTACCGCCCTGCCCGCAAGCGGTATTACGCTTTCTATGTACGCGTCCTTCTTTGCTATAATATCACAAGGCCTGTTCTCGTCATATACCTCGGGGGGCATGTCCGCGGGCAATATGTTCACGACTACGGCAACGCCCCTAAAGGCTATGTTCATCCACGCTATCTCGTCGTGCGCGATTATCATATCCGTAGTTATCGCTTTAAGGTCAATGCTGCCCTTGTAAACGCCCGGCACTATGCCTTTTTCCGCAAGCTCTGCTTTAATCTTTGCGCCTTCGTAGGCTCCGACGCCTTTTACCTGCACGTCCCACACGAACTGCGCCGCGGCAATTACGCCAAGAGTAACAACTAATAGCCCTGCCAGCAGCGCCTTGCGGCGAAACAGCCGCATCGCTCCAAACGGCAGTCCCATGCGTCTCCCGGCAGTTACAGTATACCGTTCCGGAACGATTTTTATAAGCTTGCCGTAACCCCGAGCGCTGAGGCCCGCATACAGCACGGTATACGACACGCGCTTTACGTCAAACACCTTTACTCCCGCCTGCGAAGCGAGATTTAAAAACCGTTCAAGCGACAAGCCTTCCACGCGTATCATAACATATCCGTAAATAAAATGCCATATTCTCACGGCGTTACCCTCTTTGTGCAATTTCGTATTTTATCGATGCTATCTCTCCCTTTACGGCGACGTTCTCCTGCCCGAAGCTCTCGAGTTCGAGCCCTGAGCCTTCCACTGTTATATAAAACGGCCCGGCATATACCCCCACCCGCCTCATAGAATATTCCGATATGTTGCTATGATTCTCTATGTACAGATTGGTGTTGTCTATCATAGTGAGGCGCACGCAGCCTACAGCCTCGGGAGCGAGCCCAGATTTTTGCACGATATCTTTTTTTATGTTTCTCTTGCCCACACATATCACTCCGGCCAACTATGTATAAATATAATTATGCTTGACGGGCAAAAAAAAGAAGAGCATACTTGCTCTTCCGTTTGTCGCCGCTTTGTTCCTCACTACGAAGTGGACGTAATGACACAAAGTTACTGCCAGCTCATAGCTACATTTGTCATTCCGAGCCCACAGGCGAGGAATCTTTAACTGCTTTGCTTAAGATTCTTCGTCGCTATCGCTCCTCTGAATCATCATGCACTACCCGCACCACAATAAACGAAAACATCTTCCATCTACGCACAACCCAGCTATAATTGAGATATGGCAAGAGTTCGCATGTCATTGTCACATTGAGGTCGCCTCTGAA
>JAEZIZ010000139.1 GCA_023415915.1 Bacillota bacterium
GGACGTAATCCGCGGCAGAGAGCCGTAACACGCCGCCTCGATAACGGCCGCGACAAGCAGCCCGAAAGCTAGCAAACAAAACAGCGCGCCCAACGCAAAAGACAGGTAAAGCGGCGCGGAAGAGAACAACGCTATGCCGTCCAGCGAGTAGCAGATAAGCTTGCCTAGCGACCATGCGGACTTGCCGGCCTTACGCTCACGGCTCTCGCACTCTATCCACTTCGTACGGAAGCCTACCCAGGAGTATATGCCCTTCAAAAAGCGGCTGCGTTCTCTCATCTGCAATATCGAGTTTACCAACTGCCTCGTCATAAGGCGGTAGTCAAGAGCGCCTTGCGTAAGTTTAACCTTCGATATGCTGTTTATCAGCCTGTAAAAAGCGCGCGAAAAAAACAGCCGCATACACGGTTCACCGCCGCCCGGGGCGCGCTTTGCTGCGACGCAGTCATACTCGCGCGTATTAATAATTGCATACATTTCTTCAATAAGCTCGGGCGGATGCTGCAGGTCCGCATCCATTACGGCTACATAGTCGCCGCCCGCGTGTTCCAGCCCTGCAAACATCGCCGCTTCCTTGCCGAAATTGCGCGAAAACGATATGTATTTTACTCGGCTGTCTTTCTCGCTTAATCTTCGCAGCACATCGAGCGTTGCGTCGCACGAGCCGTCGTCTACGAAAATAAACTCAAATTCCGCCCTCTCGCTCATTTTATCGGCTATAGCGGCGATCGCGCTCATAAACAGCGGCACGGCCTGCTCCTCGTTATAGCAGGGCACTACTACAGATATAACGTCCATCATTTCAGCGCCTTCTTTCTGAATACAAGCGTCTTGCTGAATACGTAGTTGAGCGTTACGACTACTGCGTCGGTTGCGACTTTAGCGAGCATGCCGGGAAGAAAAAGCACATCGACAAGCAGGAACATAATTAGCATGTCGGCAAGGCCCGAGAACGCGCGGCAGCCGAAGAACAGCAGCGCTTCTTTTGCTATACAGGACACGCCCCTCGCAGAGCTTAAGAACACGAATTTTCTGTTAGTCATGTACGCGAACAGCACGGACAGCACCCACGCGATAAGGTTTGCCGCCATGTAGTATATGCCGAGCACATAAGATAACAGTATAAAGCTTATAAAGTTAACGCCGGTCGTCAACGCGCCGAAAATAAGGTACAGCGCCATCTCGCGCACCGGGCCGGTAAACCGGTTTTTCATTTGTATAAAGCACCTTTTATTTACTGAACAGTTCATACGCAAGCGTAAGTTACACTATTCAATGAAAGTATATTCGGCGCTTTATAGAAACATGATTATGACAAAGGAGAATTTTTTATTGATATATCTTTAAATTTCACGATTGTTAATACGAGGAGCATAAATCAAAAAGCCTCCCCTTGGGAGGCCCATAAATTCACGGGCAAGCGCTCTAAGAATACAGCAGCAGCACGTCCTTGGGCGAAACGCCCAGCCGCGCAGGTGTAACTTCCGGCCTGTCGCTCTTTGCGATGCGCCACCATATAGGATCGCCGGTCTGGTTGTACACGAACTTTACCGTCCACTCGAACGGCTCTTCTATCTCGTCCACGATGCGTATAGGATAAGAGTTTTCAGTTTTATCAGGGCTGAAATGATGCGCGCGTATGCCCACGGCGCAGAGGCCCTCGCCCACGGGCCTGCCTGCGTCCAGAGTAACGCCCCATGCGGGCACGTATACCAGCGTATCGCCCGCCTTGCTCGCAGCCGCTATGTTCTTGCAGCCTGTAAGCGCCGCGCCCGCGCGCGTACGCGGGTCCGCGAATATGTCCTTTGTCGCGCCGACGCCCTCTAAACGTCCCTCGCCCATTATCGCGAGCGTATGGCAGAGCTTATATGCTTCGTCGCGGCTGTGCGTAACAAGCAGCGCGTCCTTGCCAAAAGCCTTCAGTATATCCCAAAGCTCGACTGCAAGCTGGTCCTTAAGATGGCTGTCCAGCGCGCTAAGCGGCTCGTCCAGCAACAGCGCCTCCGGCTGCCCCACGAGTATTCTTGCGAGCGCGGCCCGCTGCTGCTGCCCTCCCGAAAGCTCGTGCGGGCGGCGCTTTCCCAGTCCGCCCAAGCGCATACGTTCCATCATGCGCGCGACAGCCTCCCTGCGCTTTGCCTTATCCTTCTCGTGGCACAGGCCGCAGGCTATGTTCTGCTCCACCGTCATGTTGGGGAACAGCGCGTAGTTCTGAAACAGATACCCCACCCGCCTTTTTTGGGGCGGCAGGTTTATACGCTTCTCGCTATCAAACAGCGTGTTTCCATTGAGTATTATATTGCCTCTGTCGGGCGTGACTATGCCCGCTATGCATTTAAGAGTAAGCGTTTTGCCGCAGCCCGAAGCGCCGAGCAGCCCCAATACGCCGTTTTCCGATTCAAACTCAACGTCGAGCGTAAAATCGCCGAGCCGCTTTTTGATGTTTACGTAAAGGCTCATTACGCTCGCCTCCCCCTCTTGCTTTTACGCTCCAGAAGGTTTACGGCTAGCAGCACCACCGCGCTTATCGCAACGTTTACAAGCACCCACTTCAGCGCGCTCGCGTCGTCGTTGGTGCGCCAAAGCTGGTATACCGTCGTGGATATCGTAGCCGTCCTGCCGGGAGTATAGCCTATAAGCATGCTCGTCGCGCCGTATTCGCCGAGCGCCCGTGCAAAAGCGAGTACCGCTCCCGCCAGTATGCCCTGCCTGCACGCGGGCATGCGTATGCGCCAGAATATGAACGTATTCGAAAGCCCCAGCGTCTTGCCGCTCCAGCCGAGCGTCTCGTCGAAGCTTTCAAACGCGCCGCGCGTCGTGCGGTACATCAGAGGAAACGCCACTATCGACGCCGTGAGTATACCGCCGTACCACGTCATAACAAACTGTATGCCAAATTGCTGCAGAAACTGCCCCACCGGGTGCCGGAGTCCGAAAACGAGCAATAAAAACCATCCGCATACGGTGGGCGGCAGCACTAAAGGCAGCGTAAGTATTACATCGAGTATACCTTTTACCGCGCGGGGCAGCCGTGCCACGTAATACGCGAAAAGTATTCCCGTAAAGAAAACGACCACACCCGACACGGCGGCTATTCTTAAGCTGTTCCAAAGCGGGTACCAATCCATTTCATTTCTCCGTTAGCATTATTTTTGACTGCGCTGTACCGGCGCGCGTTACGTCTTCTGCACATCAGGCCGCGGAGCTGAAGCCCACTTCTTTGAATACTTTAATGCATTCGTCCGTTTTAAGGTAATCGAGGAACGCCTGCGCTGCTTCCTTTTGTTTGCTTATATTGAGCACCGCCGCGGGGTATATCACCTGCCCGCACATTTCGGCAGCAGCGCTGTCCACTACTTCAAGCCCCGCGCTGTAGGCGTCCGTGCAGTATACCACGCCGCAGTCCACGCTCGCTTCGCTTACCTGCGTAGTCACTTCCTTTACGTTGGAGCCATATGTTATCGAGCCCGCGTCGGCAAGCTTTTTCTCGTCGAGCTTGTAGTACGCCAGTATCTTCTGCGTGTACTGCCCCACCGGCACGTCGCTGTTGCCCATCGCCATCAGTATGCCGCCCTCTTTCAGCTTCCCGGCCAAATCGTAGAAGCTCTTGATACCCTTAGGGTTGCCCTCCGGAACCACGAGCGTTATCTTGTTTTCGAGCAAGTTTACACGCGTGCCCTGCTCCACAAAGTCGAGCCCGTCGGGGTTGTTTTCGCTCTTGGAGGAATCAAGCTGGTTCATCTGCTTCTGCGCGGCGGATATGAATATGTCGCACTGGGCGCCTTCCTCTATCTGCGTCTTAAGCGTGCCTGAAGAGTCGAAGTTGAACGTAAGAGTTACGTTTGGCGCCACAGACTTGTACATTTCGCCTATCTTAGTGAGCGTCTCCGTCATGCTCGCCGCCGCAAACACAGTCAATTCAACGGGCTCCGCGCTCTGTGAAGCCAAGGGCGCAGGCTGTCCGCAGGCAGCAAGTGCCAGCGCCAGCAGCAGCGCCAGCAAAAACCCTACGGTTTTTCTTACGTACCGTATTTTCATTATTCCATGCTCCCTTTAGCGCGTTATATTTTTTTACAACTCGGAGGCATGTAAACTCACCGTTACAGCGTTTGGGGTTCATGTACGTCCGCAGTCTTGGGATTCGCCCCGCAGCAAATCAATCGCGTGCGCAAGCGTGTCCATTATGAAATCGAGGCATTCCCCGCAGGCTTTCGGGCTGCCCGGAAGGTTTATTATCAGCGTATTGTTCCTTATCACGCTGACGC
>JAEZIZ010000094.1 GCA_023415915.1 Bacillota bacterium
GCTATTTGCCGCGCTCGTTACAAACTACTACATAGGCTTCATGCTGTGCATATTCTCGGTGCTTTACTTCATATACAGGTTTTTTGTTACATTGTCCCGCGAAAACTTCAGGCAAATGCTGAAAACAATAATGCCTTACGCGCTCTCTTCGCTTGCCGCGGCAGGGCTCGCGGCGGTTGTGCTGATACCGGCGTTTTACTCGCTGCAGGACGGCAAGGCGTTTTCATTCGACGCGCTTACGTTGACGCCGAATTTTGCGTTCACCGACGTGTTCTCCAAGCTGTTTACCGGCGCGTTCAGCTGGGATGAAGAGATTGCCGGACTTCCGAACATATTCTGCGGTATACCCGTTCTTATATTGGCGCTGCAATACTTTTTAAACGGCGCCGTGCGCCTGAGGGAGAGGATATGCTCTGCGCTGCTTGCCGCCACGCTGCTGTTAAGCTTTTATATTACGATGTTTAACCTTACTTGGCACGGCTTTGCTCCGCCGTCGTGGTTTTTATACAGATATTCGTTTATGTTTAGCTTTGTTGCCATAACTCTTGCTTACAGGAACTATTTGAATTTAAGCGCGCTGACCCCTTCGCGTATAATCTGCGCCGCGCTCGTATTCATCGGGTGCGCGGCGTTCGTCGCGGACAGAAACTTTGCGTTCCTTTCACACGACTTTATCTATCTCGACGTTTTGCTTGCAGTCGCTGCCAGCGCGCTTGTTTACGCATGCGCGAGAATAGAATACCGCACGGCAAAAAAGCCGGCGACGTACGTGGACCCGGCGTTTTCGCCCGTACCCGTTCTACGGACAAAACCCGGTAAAACGCTTCCGGCGCTGATAGCGCTGCTAGCCGTTATGCAGCTTGGAAACCTGTGGCTCAACGCGTACCATACCATCGGTAAGCTGAATGAGGTGTTCTGTGAGGACGTATCGTATTTTACAGATTACGCGCGCAATACAGGCCGGGCGATAGCCGGCGTAAAGAACGGTGACGGCGGATTTTACCGCATCGAAAAGACTTTTATATACAACATGAACGATTCGATGCTGTTCGATTACGCCGGAATAACGCATTTCAGCTCCACTCAGAAGAATCCGATAAAGGCATTCCTTGAAAAGCTGGGCTTCAGGAAGTACTACGACTACTGGGTGTTTTACGGCTCCGGGTCCACTGTCTGGGCGGACAGCCTGCTGGGCGTAAAATACCTATTAACCGATACTGGCACAATAAAGCCCTATAATACAATATCCGAGGACAACGGCGTAACAGTTTTGCGCAACCCGTACGCGCTGCCTTTGGGCTTTGCCGCGCCCGCCGATGCGGGCAGCGTTGACTTTTCAAGCGAAACGAGCCTGTTTGAGGCGCAAAACAGCATGTTCCGCAGCCTTGCCCCTCAAAGCACGGGCGATATATTTACTCCCGCTTCGGCCCGCATATCGCTTGTAAACGCAACGGAGCAAAACGTCGATGGTTGCCGCGTGTATACTAAGGCGGACGCTTCCAAAGACGCGTTTGTAGATTACGAAATAAGCATAACGAGCACCGATACGCTGTATTGCTACCTCTACGCCCCCGACATACAGGACGCCGAGATTTTCGTAAACGGAGAACCGCGAGGCAGATATTTTGATACGTACAAGTGGAACATATTCGCCGTCGGCTCGTTTGCGCCGGGCGAAAATGTAACGGTGCGAGTAAAGCTGCTGGGCGAAAAGCTTTCCGTTTTGCGCGAAGACTTTTACTATGAGAGTATGGAAGCATTGCATCATTGTTATGACTCGCTGTCCGGCGGCTTTTGCAATCTTAATAAAATGAGCAGCTCGCACATCGGAGGCACCGTAAACGTAGAGGGCGAAAACAAGCTGATTGTGTTTACGATACCGTATGAGCGTGCGTGGAGCGTGTATATAGACGGCGAGCCCGCTCAGGTTAACCTAGTATTCGGCGCATTGCTGGGAGCGCCTATTTCCCCGGGCAGCCACAGTATAGAGCTGCGCTACGTTCCCGAAGGATTTTGGATCGGGCTCGCTGTGTCCGGAGCATCGCTGCTCGCCATTGTTATATATGCCGCACTGCATATACGCGCAAAACGCCGCGAAAACAATAAAGGCATAATGATAAGGTTTTAGTACCTCTTGATATTCCCCGCCTATGTGATAAACTATAAGCGACAAAATTTTGCATCGAACGTCAACTATTAGAGCTCTTTAATAATTCAGCCGTGCATAACGCAACAATTTAATATGTTGGAGGTATCCATGAACGTTCTGCTGAAAAACGGCACCGTAATGGACGGCACCGGCAACGCGCCGTATATCGGTTCGATATTCATAGCGGGCGGCGTAATACGCGATATTTTAAAGGGTGAAATAAACGAGCGCCTTGACTGCGCGGAAATTGACTGCGCCGGAAAGGTAATTGCGCCCGGCTTTATAGATTCGCATTCGCATAACGACTGGTTCGCTGCGCTGGCTGACCCTGTGCCATATTTTAAGACTTTCGCGGAACAGGGGATAACCTCACAGGTGACGGGAAACTGCGGCATGTCTCCGTTCGGATATGAAGCGGGTTCGCCTCACCTTGCGCTGATGGGCAGCGGCATATTTAAACTTAACAAAACCGCCAAAGACTATTCGTCGTTCGCCGCGTGGCAGGCCGAGGCGGAGAAACGAACGCCTCTCAATTTAATACCGCTGCAGGGGCACGGCACAATACGCCTGGGTCTCGCGGGATACGAAAACCGCCCGCTCAGTGAAGATGAAAGGGCGAAGAGAAACGCGAAGATAGAGCGGTCGTTTGACGAAGGAGTATTCGGGCTGTCTTTTGGATTGATGTACGAACCCGAACGGTACTCGTCTGCGGCAGAGCTCGAGGAGGCGGCAAGGCTCACCGCAAAGCGCGGCGGAATACTTACAGTGCATGCGCGTGCGTTTTCCGCGGCGTCCACGTCGTACAGCCCGCCGGTGGGCGGCGAGGCGCATAACATACGCGCGCTGAAAGAGATGATAGACCTGGCGCGCCGCACCGGCGTAAAGCTGCAGTATTCCCACCTGATATTCGTGGGCACGTCCACATGGAAAACTGCGGACAAGTGCTTGGAGCTTATAAGAAAGGCAAGGGCGCAGGGCGTAGATATCATGTTTGATATGTACTCTATGACTTTCGGCGTGTCGGTGATAACCGTCGTGCTTCCGAGCTGGTATCTGTCGCTGCCCGTTGAAAAGCGCAAGCGCCCGCTTATAAGAACGAGGCTAGCGCTTGAAATAGGTATAACGAAGCGCGCGCTCGGTTTCGACTTTTCTGATATGCAGATAGCGTGGGCGGGCGAGGGAAGCGAACACATCTGCGGCAAACGCGTAAGCGAGATAGCGGCGGAGCAGAATACGAGCGAGCTTGACGCTTACATAAAGTTAGTGGAGATGAGCGGCGGTACGGGACGAGTCAACCTTTACCGCTATTACAGCGACGCTTTGATAGAAAAGCTCGCAAAGCACGAAGCGTCTCTTTTTATGACCGACGCGTGGATAGAGGAAAAAGGCGTGCAGAACGCGGCCGCGTACTCATGCTTCCCCAAATTTCTGGCGCTCTCGCGCGATAAAAACATAATTCCCTTAGAGAAAGCCGTGCGCAAGATGTCGGGGGCTGTGGCCGACCGTTTCGGCATACCCGGACGCGGCTATATTAAGAAAGGCTGCGCGGCCGACGTGACGGTATTCGACCCCTCCATCGTAGGCGAGGGTAGCGATCCCCTTGCGCGCCCTAAAGGGGTTTGCCATGTTTTCATAAACGGCCTACACGTAGTAAAGAACGGCGCAGCCGACGATTCGCTGCTCAAAGGCGCAGGCAGAATAATAACAAGATAAGCGCTGGAAGCTGTTAATAGTCTTCAATAAGCACCTGCATAGTGCCTCCGCAGACCATGCCTTCCTCCTCGGCAGCTTCCGCAGTCAGGTCAACGGTATGCAGGCGGTAACGGCCCGTTCCTATTATCTGCCTTGCGATATCTATCACCGCGGCCTCGCTGCAGCCTCCGCCGATGCTGCCCAAAGTCTCGTTATAAGGATATACGAGCATTTTGGCTCCCGCGCCCCTCGGCACGGAGCCTTTAGCTGATATTACGGTGGCTATGGCTTTTGGCACATCCCCTTCTTCCGCAAGCACGCGAAGCAGCTTGTAATCCGCGCCGGAGCTTTTGCAGACACCGCCCGGCTTATCGTTTCTTAGCCGCTTGCAGGCGATAAGCTCGGCCGTTATCGATATCGCTATTTCTTCCGGCGTTACTGCGCCGATATCAATACCTATGGGGGAATGCACCCGCGAAAGCTTTTCGGCATTGCAGCCCTTTTCGATAAGCAGCTCTTTAACCGCTGCGACGCGCCTGCGCGAGCCTATCATGCCTATATATGCGGGCTCCGGGCCTTTCAGTATCTGTTCGAGGCATAATGCGTCGTGCCTGTGGCCGCGTGTTATTATCACAACATAATCGCTGCCCGTTATATTAAGCTTTTCGATGGCTTTATCGAAAGCCTCGCATATCACGACGTCCGCAAACGGGAACCGGGCGATGTTTGCGAAAGTCGGTCGGTCGTCTGAAACCGTCACCGAAAATCCTGTCTTTTTTGCGAAGTCGGTCAGCGGGAGAGCTATATGGCCTCCGCCTAAAACGATAAGTCGCTCTTTCGGGTAAAAAGGCTCATACAGCATATTAATATCGCTGCCGCTCTTAAATACCGGCACGCCCCGCTCAAAAGCGTCTTTCGCGGCGCCGTCAAATTGCGGCCCGCAGTACAACTGCTTTTTTATTTCCTCCCGTTTGCCTTGCGGGCCGCCGAGCTGTACGGCCAAAACTGCGGGCTGGTCGCGCAGGCACTCAAACAATGCCCGGTAAATCTTTTGATTCAACTGTTTTCTTCCTTTGTCATTGATTTTTTATATTACATAGTCCGATGCGTTAAAATCCGCCTGCCTTATAAAAGGCGACGGCTGTTCGTTGAACACGGTTGAATATGGAGGAACGGATTGCGTAAGCCACACGTTGCCGCCTATAACGGAATGATGTCCTATCCTTATGTTGCCTAATATCGTAGCGCCTGAATAAACAATAACGTTATCTTCGATATCGGGGTGCCGCTTTATCCCCTTTATAGGATTGCCATGCTCGTCGAGCGGAAAGCTCTTTGCGCCCAGCGTAACGCCCTGGTACAATTTCACATTATCGCCTATCGTGCACGTTTCCCCTATAACTACGCCCGTCCCGTGGTCTATGAAAAAGCTTTTGCCTATTTTCGCGTTAGGGTGTATGTCGATGCCGGTGTTTTTGTGGGCGTATTCCGTCATTATGCGCGGAATCAACGGTACGCCAAGGCTTGCGAAAAGGTGCGCGATACGGTATATGCTGACCGCTTCCTGCGAAGGGTAGCTCAATATTATCTCTTCAAAAGATTTTGCCGCGGGGTCTCCTTCGTAAGCGGCCAGAATATCAGTGTCCAGCAAGGCTCTTATTTCGGGCAGCCCTTCGAGTATCTTTATCGTGATATGCTCCGCTTTTTCTACGCATTCGCTTTTTTCTACACATTCATGTTCAAAAATGCTCTCAATAATATCGGATAAGTTAACGGCGGCGGCTTTCAGCCTGTCCTCAATAACCGATTCGAGAACAGCATGGTTTAAGGGCTCGCGCTCGTAAACGCCCGGAAGTATAAGCGATCGCAGCTCTTTAAGCATGCCCAGTACTTTCGCCCTTGTGGCGTTGTTCAATACATTGCCGCCAATAAGGCTGCTCTTATTTGTTTTTGCCAGCACCGCGGAAATATCTTTTGAATTTTCGGTTAACCAGTCGTTCAGTCGCATGGCGATTTTCCTTTCATATAAATCTCTGTGATATTTTCTATCGTTATGCTATCGAGCGTATCGTTTATCTCTTTGGAAATTCTCTGCCACAATGCGCGGGTTACGCATGAGCCGTATGCAGCGCAGCTAAAGTGGGCATCGTCGGCGCTGCATTGCGTAGGCTTAAGCTCCCCTTCCGCCGCCCTTATGACATCGCCGGCGGTTAACAGCGACGAAGGTTTGCTTAAGCGGTAGCCGCCGCCTTTTCCCCGTACGCTGATGACGACGCCCGCCTTTTTTAAACTCAAAATTATCTGGCTAAGATAACCCTTGTTTATTCCGTGGCGCTCCGCTATATCCGCTATGCTTGAATGGCTATGCTGCATTGCAAGGTCGCAGGCGCTCAATAGCGCATATTGTCCGTTCTTCGATATTTTCATATTTCTCCGTATATTTTTTTAAGGCTTATTGACAAACCTTTAATATGAATATATTATAGCAGTGAAATCATAGTTATTCAATAGGAATAATGATATTTAAGGAAGAAGTAATATGAAAAAAGAAATATACTTGGATTATGCGGCAACTACATTTTTAAGACAGGAAGCGTTTGAAGCGATGGTTCCGTATATGAGCGAAATTTACGGCAACCCTTCCAGCCTGCACAATTTCGGCAGGAAAGCGAAAAGCGCGGTGGACGAGGCGCGCGCAAAAATAGCGCACGTTTTTCGCGCCTTGCCCGAAGAGATATACTTTACGTCCGGCGGTACGGAGTCGGACAACTGGGCCGTAATCGGCGCGGCATACGCAAACAGAAAGAAAGGCAACCACGTTATAACTACGCGTATAGAACACCCGGCAGTGACAAATGCGTTTAAAAGGCTTGCCGAGAACGGCTTTAACGTGACGTGGCTCGATGTGGACGAAGACGGCATTGTTGATCTTAATCAGTTAAAATCAAGCCTTACGCCCGAGACTACGCTTGTGAGTGTAATGTTTGCCAACAACGAGATAGGCACGATAGAGCCTGTTGAGGAGATAGGCATAATAGTAAAAGAGAACTCAAAGGCGTATTTTCACGTCGACGCGGTGCAAGCTGCGGGCGCGGTGGATATAGCTCTGGACAAGCTTAATACTATAGACATGATGTCCTTTTCCTCGCACAAGTTTTACGGGCCCAAGGGCGTAGGAGGATTGTTCATACGAAAGGGAACGCGCGTGCAGTCGTTTCAGGCGGGAGGTGCGCAGGAGCGCGGCAAACGCGCGGGCACCGAAAACGTGCCGGGAATAGTCGGCATGGCAAAGGCGCTCGAGCTTGCAGCAGCCGAGATGCCGGAGGAAGGAGCAAGGCTTACGGCTTTGCGTGATCATCTTATAAAGAGGGTTATGGGCGAGATAGACGGCGTACGCTTAAACGGCCACGCTGAAAAAAGGCTGCCCAATAACGCTAATTTCAGCTTCGATTATATCGAGGGAGAGTCGCTGCTTATGCGCATGAACGCATTGGGCGTCGCGGCTTCCACAGGCTCGGCCTGCTCGTCAGCGTCGCTCGAGCCGTCGCACGTGCTGCTTGCTATAGGCTTAAAGCACGAGACGGCGCACGGCTCGTATCGGATAACGCTGGGCAAACGCACGACAAAAGAGGATATAGATTACACGGTGGACGCATTAAAAAGCGTCGTTAAGGACTTAAGGGAGATGTCGCCGTTGTATCAGACGAAAGGAGCATGCAATGTACAGTGAAAAAGTAATGGAGCATTTTGCTTCCCCGCACAACGTAGGGGAGTTAAAAGACGCAAACGCGATAGGCGAAGTGGGCAACGCGCAGTGCGGCGATATAATGCGAATGTATTTAAAGATTGAAGACGACGTGATAAAGGACGCTTCGTTTAAAACGTTCGGATGCTGCGCCGCGATAGCGTCGAGCAGCGTTGCGACGGATATGATAAAGGGCAAGACCATTGAAGAGGCGCTGGCGCTTAAGAACTCGGATGTTGTAGAAGCGCTGGACGGGCTGCCGCCGATAAAGATACACTGCTCGGTGCTCGCCGAGGAAGCGATAAAAAGCGCAATAGAAAACTACAGGGGAAACCAGAAAGAATGAAGCTTTCCGCGGGCAGCGAATATGGCTTAAAGGCGCTTGCCGACCTTGCGATCAACCTTAAAGACAAACCGGTATCCGTCGCGAGCATAGCCGAGAGACAAAACATACCGTTAAAATACCTGGAGTTGGTGTTTTCGTCTTTAAGGCGGGCGGGTCTTGTCCGCTCGCTGCAGGGTACGGGCGGAGGTTACATGCTTGCCCGGCCTGCCGCCGAGATACGGCTGAGCGAGATACTCAAGGTGCTAGAAGGCGACCTCTCAATTGTTGAAGAGGAAGCCGCCGAAAATACGGAGAGCCTTTGCCGCTGCATCAAGGAAAATCTATGGGACGTGGTATCCGGCCGCATATACGACGTGCTCGATTCCATATCGCTTCAGGATCTTATCGACAACAAGTGTGAAGCATAGATAAAGCGCAAAAAACGTGATTGTTTGAAAGGAAGAACCGATATGCCAATAAAGATACCCGAAAGCCTGCCCGCCTACAGCGTGCTGAGCAAAGAGAACATTTTCGTAATGACGGACGAACGCGCGCTGCATCAGGATATACGCCCGCTCGAGATAGCCATACTTAACATAATGCCGGATAAGATAATGGCCGAAACGCAGCTTTTGCGCCATATAGGTAATACGCCGCTGCAGGTGAACATCGTGCTGCTTAAAACGGCGACACATACGTCCACAAACACGTCGGCCGAACACTTAGACGCGTTCTACAAAACGTTTGGCGATATAAAGGACCGCAAATTCGACGGTCTTATCATAACGGGCGCGCCTGTGGAAACGTTGGATTTTACCGAAGTGGACTATTGGGACGAGCTCACTGAGATAATGGAATGGAGCAAAACGCACGTGTTCTCCACGCTGCATATCTGCTGGGGAGCGCAGGCGGGGCTAAACTATCACTACGGAATACCGAAGTATCCTCTGCCTGATAAGAAATTCGGAGTGTTTGCGCATACGCTCAAAGGCGACAACATAAAGCTGCTGCGCGGTTTTGACGACGTATATTACGTGCCCCATTCGCGCCATACGGAAGTAAGGCACGAGGATATACAAAAGGATAAGCGCCTTGAGATACTGTCCGAGTCGGACGAGTCGGGCATATACATAGTCTCCGCGATGAACGGAAGGCAGATATTCGTGATGGGGCATCCCGAATATGACCAGTTCGCGCTGCAGCGGGAGTACGAGCGCGATATCAAAAAAGGCATGAAAATGGCGCTGCCGAAAAACTATTATCCGAAAGACGACCCGACGCGGCAGCCTATGGTTACATGGAGAAGCCATGCGAACCTGCTGTTCGCTAACTGGCTCAACTACTACGTATATCAGGAGACGCCTTACGCGCTGGAGAAGATTTAATATCAGGGGCTTTTTGGAAAAAACGTGAAAGCGGCGGCCAATTCATGGCTGCCGCTGTTTTTTATCAAAGAAAAAACCACAAGCCAGGACTCCATGCTTGCGTCTGAATCATTATACGCTATACGCACTTCCTACAAATTAGCACTATTATTATGTATCCAGAAGCAATTAACGCCGTAAAACCGCTTTTATAGATGCAAGTTCATGTGTTATTCAGAGGACCGAAGGGACGAAGAATCTTTACTCCATGTAGTTGGCGGAAACACAAAACCTATAGACATAGTAGAGAATCCTGATATTCTTCAAAAGATATTACAGGAAATAAGCGCGCAGGTACTTTATGCTGGTTTAAAAACGGTGAAAGGAGAAACGGTATGCCAAGTTTTAACGCTGCGGCTTATAAAGACCTTGATGATTTTATATACGCAAAAGCGCTGCACCCCGTACATCTGAAGAACGGTATGACGATAGGGGGAGGGACGCTGTACCCCGAGATAAACTTCACGCTCCCGGCGATGACTATAGACGAGAGCACTATGGGCGAGGTCGTTGACAACTATAAAGAGATCTTAACCGGCATATGCGAGAGAGCGCGGGATCTTAGCGTGCCGGGCTTCGTTGCCGAAGTGGAAACGCTGCCTCCAATGACGTTCAATCCCCGGTGGGGCACGGACGTATGCAGTACCGTAGTCGAGACTATAAAGGAATATGCGGAAAAGTACGGCATAAAAGGAGCGGTGCGCATAACTCCCAACGACATACGCGAGGGCGAAGACCTAGAACACATGTGGCGCGGCAGGCACTGGGATAGCATAATGGAGACTTTCGAAAGCTGCGCACGGGCTGGCGCCGACTTGCTGTCGATAGAGTCCGTCGGAGGAAAAGAGGCGCATGACGAGGCGATCATGTATTGCGACATAGCAAAGTCCTTATTCGCGCTGTCGGTATTGGGCTGCACGGACATGGCGAAGCTCTGGAAAGCGGTAACGGATATTGCAGACAAAACGGGCACGATATCCGCGGGAGACACGGCGTGCGGCTTTGCGAACACCGCGATGGTGCTTGCGGACAGGAACTACATACCTAAGGTGTTTGCCGCCGTAGTGCGCGTAATGTCTGCGGTAAGAAGCCTCGTGGCAATAGAATACGGAGCAAAGGGGCCGCACAAGGACTGCGGGTATGAAGGCGTGTATCTAAAGGCCATTGCCGGTATACCGATAGCGATGGAAGGGCGCACCAGCGCGTGCGCGCACCTAAGCCCGGTGGGCAACGTAGCTGCCTGCCTTGCCGATTTGTGGAGCAACGAGTCGGTACAGAATATTAAGCTGCTGGGAGGCATGGCGCCCGTTGTTTCGTTCGAACAGCTTGCGTACGACTGCCGGCTGATGAACACGGCTTCGCAGCGCGGGGCGTCGCTGCTGATGCGCGATATACTCGCGGATTCGGACAGCAGCCTTGACCCTCAGGCGTATGTGCTGCGGCCGGGCGTAGTACTCGAAATATCCAAAGAGATAGTTAAGGAATCGGGATATTACGAAAGGACGAGAAAAGCGGCCGAACTTGCGCTCGAAAAAATAAAGCAAGCGAATAAAGACGGTGAGCTCAATCTCGACGGCAAGGAAATATTATGGCTTGAAAGGCTTACGGAGGATATGGCTGCGCTGCCGGGCGACGCGGAGACGCTGGCGGAAGTAATGATACCGCAGTGCGAGAAACTAGACCCGGCAAAGTACGATATGAAATAAAGCAGCGGATTTAAATCACAAACCGTTTATCGCCTGCCCAAGCTGCAACAACGCCTGTTTGAGCACAGACCGGGGGCAGGCGATATTTATTCTCGCGAAGCTTTCGCCGCCTGCGCCGAACATTGTGCCCTCGTCCAGCCATAGCCGTGCTTTATTCACCAACAGATTGTCAAGCTGCTCGTCGCTTAACCCAAGCTTACTAAAATCCAGCCACACAAGATATGTTCCCTGCGGCTCGACGAGCTTTACCTGTGGTATATGCTGTTTTAAGTATTCGCGGAGGAAATCAAGGTTGCCGCAGAGGTAGCTTTTCAGCTCTTCAAGCCATGCTTCGCCTTCTGCATACGCCGCTTTACAGGCGACGAGCCCCATTATATTAAGCTGGCTGTAGCCGCTTTTTACAATCTCGCGCCTGAACCTGCTCTTTAAGCCCGCGTTGGGAATGAATATATTGGATATCTGAAGTCCCGCGAGGTTAAACGTCTTTGTCGGGGCCGTGCATGTCACCGAAATATCCGCACACTCAGGCTTTATATCCGCGAATATTGTATGCCGGTGGCCCGGATATACGAAGTCTGCGTGTATCTCGTCGGAGATAACGATTACGCCGTGCTTAACGCAGATATCGCCCATTGAGACAAGCTCGTCCCTCGTCCAGACGCGGCCTACTGGATTATGCGGATTGCAGAGTATGAACATCTTCACGCCGTTTTCAATTATTTTTTTCTCAAAGTCTTCAAAATCAATCGAATACTGCCCCGCATCGTATACAAGCTGATTGACGATAAGCTTCCTGTCGTTAATTTTCACCGATTCGGAAAACGGGTAATAAACGGGCTGCTGTACGAGCACCGCGTCTCCTTTTTTTGTCAGAGCGCGTATAGCGGTGCATATCGCGTATACGACGCCCGGCGTTTTGACAAGCCATCCGGGCTGTATGTCCTATCCGAATCTTGCGGAAAACCAGTTTTTGAGCACATAGAAGTAATCGCCGCGGACCTCGCTGTAACCGAATATACCGTGGCGCGCCTTTTCCTCCAGTGCGCGTATTACGCAATCGGGCGCTTTAAAATCCATATCCGCGACCCACAGCGGCAGCAGCCCTTCCGGTTTGCCGCGCTTTATCGCAAAGTCGTATTTTATAGAGTCGGTATCCTTACGTTCTATGATCTCGTCAAAGTCAAACATCAGCTTCCTCCAGCGCCTGCTTTAAGTCGGCTATGAGGTCGTCCGCGCACTCGAGCCCTACGGACAGCCGCAGCAGCCTCTCGTTTATGCCCTTTGCTTCCCTCTCCTCTTTAGGAATGTCGGCATGCGTCTGAAGCATGGGGTATGTGATCAGCGACTCGGCGCCCCCGAGGCTCTCGGCGTACTGTATCACCTTAACACGCTCCAGCAATTGAACGGCCGTTGCTTCATCGCTCGTTTCAAACGATATCATTGCGCCAAAGCCTGACGATTGCTTTATCGAAACTGTGTATCCTGGGTGGGAAGGAAGCCCGGCGTAGTATACGTTTTTGATTTTCGGTTGCGTGCAAAGCCAGCCCGCAATTTTCATTGCGTTCTCCTGCTGCCTCTCCATGCGCACGGAAAGCGTCTTAATGCCGCGTATAAGCAGCCAGCTGTCAAACGGGGAAAGGCATGCGCCCGTAGTCTTGTATATGAAACGCAGCTTTTCGCCGAGCGAAGCGTCGGAAACGACGAGAAACCCCGCGAGCGTGTCGTTGTGGCCGCCGAGGTACTTCGTGCCGCTGTGAACGACGATATCCGCCCCGAGTTTTATAGGCTGCTGAAAATACGGCGTAAGAAACGTGTTGTCTACGATGAGCAGCAGCCCGCGCCGCTTTGTGATACCGGCGACAGCCGCGATGTCGGTGATTTGCATCATCGGGTTAGTGGGCGTCTCTATGAATACGGCTTTCGTCTGCGGGCGTATCAAACGCTCGATGCCGCCTGCGTCGGACGTATTAGCAAAATCGACGGCTATGCCGTTTTTTTGCGATATGTGGCGGAACAGCCGGTGCGTGCCTCCGTAAAGGTCGTCCGAGGCTATTATGTGATCGCCCGGTGAGAAAAGCTCCATCAGCGCGGTAACCGCCGCCATTCCGGTGGAAAAAGCGAGCGCGTCCGTTCCGCCTTCCAATGCAGCCATTGTTTTCTCAAGGTGCTCTCTTGTCGGGTTCTGCTGCCGGGAATAATCGAACCCCGTGCTTTTGCCTACGCCGGGGTGGGAAAACGTTGCCGACTGGAATATGGGAATGCTTATCGCTCCGGCGGTATCATACTTTATGCTGCTGCCGTGTATACAAACGGTTTTAATATCCATGTTAAGCTCCTTAACAATGCGTCTTAAATGAAAAACATAAGGCCCTGGTCGCTTTTGTGTTTCTCGGCTTCATTAACAAGATCGTACAGCGAAGTTTTTTGAAGCGCGGTTTTTACGGCGTCGTCAAGCTCGTCGAATATAAGCGCCTTCATTGCCGAGTCTATTTCAGGAGCTTTCTCGGAAACTGTTTCTTCGGTATTTTCAAAGAGAGACGATTCCACCGCCGACAGTACATCGTAAGCCGATATCTTCTGCGGCATTCGCGTAAGAATGTATCCGCCCTGCGCACCCTTGACGGAATTGACGAGCCCGCCCCGTTTAAGCAGCGAGAACACCTGCTCGAGGTATATTTTCGATATTCCAAGCTTTTCGGAAATACTGATGACCGTTGTATATTCGCCGCTTTCATAATTCTGGGCGATGTTTATCATCGCGGCAATCCCGTAACGCCCTTTCGCGGAAATCCTCATGCCTTTCCCTCCTTTTCATACCTTTTATATATGCATTTATATTATTTTAAAAGGCTGGGGTTGTCAATAGCATACTAAACATATAGAAAAAATAAAATATTTTTAGAAATGCTATTGACAAAAAGTAAGAATTGGAATAAGCTGATACCATATTAAACATATATGAATTGTTTTAAATAATATTTTTTCAGGAGGCTTGTATTATGTCAAAGGTTTATAGGAGCTTGACCGAACTTATCGGCAGGACGCCGCTGCTTGAACTTACGAACTACGAGAAAAAACACGGACTGAAAGCAACGATAATCGGTAAGCTGGAATACTTTAATCCGGCGGGAAGCGTAAAGGACAGAATCGCAAAATCGATGATAGAGGACGCGGAAAAAAGAGGCGTATTAAAGCCCGGCTCGGTAATCATAGAACCTACGAGCGGCAACACAGGAATAGGCCTCGCGTCGGTGGCTGCGGCAAAAGGATACCGTATAATACTGACGATGCCTGAAACGTTCAGCATAGAGCGCAGAAACCTGCTTAAGGCGTATGGCGCGGAGCTTGTATTAACAGAAGGCCCTAAAGGTATGAGAGGAGCGATAGAAAAAGCAAGCGAGCTCGCAAAAGAGATACCAAATTCGTTCATACCGGGGCAGTTTACAAATCCCGCAAACCCCGCAGTGCACAAAGCGACGACAGGCCCGGAAATCTGGGAAGATACCGGAGGCAAAATAGACATATTCGTTTCGGGCGCAGGCACAGGCGGAACGGTTACCGGCGCGGGAGAATTTTTAAAGTCCAAGAACCCGAATATTAAGATAGTGGTGCTTGAGCCGTTTGATTCTCCGGTACTATCGGAAGGAAAGCCCGGGCCGCACAAGATACAGGGAATAGGGCCGGGGTTTGTGCCCGACGTACTTGACACCAAAATCTTTGACGAAATCATCAAAGTGAAAAACGAGGATGCGTTCGCGGCAGGAAAAGAGATAGCAAAAACCGAAGGACTGTTGGTCGGCATTTCCTCCGGCGCGGCGATATGGGCTTCGACGGAGCTGGCCAAGCGCCCTGAAAACGCAGGTAAGACGATTGTCGCTATTCTGCCGGACACCGGAGAGCGTTATCTGTCGACTCCGCTGTTCTCGGAATGACATAATGAGTTGTGCAGGTATCTTTAAGTGAATCATTTGACGCTTTGCGGGAATTGTTTTGAGATTTAAATCAAACGACCGAGCTTAATTCTACAGTGGTTAGAAATCAAAAAGTATAAACGAAACGGCTAAAGGAGCCGTTTCGTTTATACAAATAAAACATACCTAACATATATGTATTATAATTGTATCTGAGAAGAAAGAAAATATGGACGTACACAATACATTTGATCTTGTCAGCATATTTGCGAACGCCTCGCTTGTAACGCTGGAAGTGGCGCTTTTAACAATACTGTTGGCTATATATTTAGCGCTCATTTCTGCCGTCATTTTGTTTTATGAGATACGGGTGCTTAAAACGCTGATTAAAGTTTACATTGCTTTCTTAAGAAACACGCCGTCGCTCATACAAGCGTACTTCATATTTTACGGACTGCCTAAAGTATTTTTAACGATGAGCAGCTTTACCTGCTCCGTTATAGTGCTTTCGCTTCTTGGCGGAGCGTATATGTGCGAAGCTATATTATCGGGAATGAAGGCGATTACAGTAAGTCAGCGGGAACTTGCGATGGCGCTGGGATTATCGAGACTTGATACGATACGATACCTTATACTGCCTCAGGCGGTATCGACTTCAATTGCCGCTATAAGCAATAACGCTATATTCCTGACAAAAGAAGTTTCGGCGATGAAACTCATATTGCTGCCGGAGATAGTTTATCAGGCCTTTGCAATAATAAGCCTGCGGCCTGACCTCATTACTGCTGTTGCCGCATTCATGATACTCTCGTATTTGATTATTCTTATACCGATGACGTATCTGTTTTCAAAATTAGAAAGGAAAATTCGCTTTGCAGAATTTGGGGATTGACATAATAATAAAAGCCTTTCCGAGGCTGCTGGAAGGCATCGGCGAGACACTGAAGATATCTTTGGTCGCATTGGTGCTGTCAGTAATATTCGGGGTTGTCGTAGGAGTGCTGATGACGCTGGAGAACAGGCCCCTTAAAGTGATGCTGAGAATACTTCTGGAAGCGTTCAGGCTTGTTCATCCACTCATATGGCTGTTCGTGTTTTTCTTTATTCCGGTCGGCTTGTTCCAGATAGAGACGGACAATGTGGTTGTATCCATCATTGTATTCACATTGTGGGGGATGTTTGAAATAGGGGACTATGTAAGAGGCTTTATTACGAGCCTTTCTAAGTCGCAGTTCGATTCGAGCATAGCGCTCGGGCTTTCCAGGCCGCAGATGTATATCCATGTGCTGTTGCCGCAGATAAGTGTGATGACAACGCCTTCAATCGTGAACCTCGCTACGCGCCTTATCAAAACAACCACGCTGGTTCATCTTATAAGCGTTTCGGAGGTATTGAAGGTGGCGCAGAATATCATTCAGGTTACATACCTTCGAAATCCTAACAGCTATATATCCTTTACGATGTACCTGGTGCTGCTGGTAATCTACTTTATAATCTGCTATCCGCTGTCGCTGCTCGCAAGATATCTGGAAAAAAGACTACAGGTTAATCAATAAAAAATGAGGAATCAATAATGCTTCTGAGGGTAAAGAATCTGAAAAAAGTATTTGATAAGAACTCCGTATTGAATAACGTAAGCTTTGACGTCAAAAAGGGTGAAGTTATCGCAATATTGGGCCGCTCCGGCTGCGGAAAATCAACGCTGCTTAGGTGCCTAAACGGCCTTGAGCAAATCGAAAGCGGAGAAATATATCTGAACGATATGCTGATATCACTGCCTGTAAAAAATTACAGGCATTGGAATGAAATAAGGAAGAAGATCGGTATGGTATTTCAAAGTTACGATCTTTTCCCGCATATGAACGTGATAAACAATATAATTCTGGGCCCGATGCGAGCAGAGAAGAGAAGCAGGGAGGACGCCACAAGCCAGGCGCTGGAGCTCCTTAAGAGAGTAGGCCTGCTCGAAAAGAAATTGGCTTACCCCAGAGAATTATCCGGCGGGCAGAAACAGAGAGTTGCTATCTGCCGGGCGCTGTGCATGAACCCGGAGATCATACTGTTCGACGAGGTCACCGCCGCACTCGATCCGGAGATGGTAAGGGAAGTTCTGGACGTTATCCGGGACTTAAGATACCAAGGGATGACGATGCTTATCGTTACACATGAAATGGCGTTTGCGGAGAAGGTTGCCGATAAGATCATTTTTATGGACAACGGCAATATTCTCGAAATAAGTACGCCAAAAGAATTCTTTCACTTCCCGGATACCACAGAGGCAAGAAGATTTTTGAACCTCTCCGAAGCCGACCGGATAGGCGGAGGGATATAGGCAGCAAAATGGAAAAGCAGATACATGACTTGCCGTACTGAGCCGAAAGGACACTTTTTGGGCAGTACTCCGCAGGTCAGGTATATGAAAATTATATTAAATATTGGGAGGAATTAAAATGAAAAGGATTCTAGCACTGGCTGCAACGTTGATACTGTTGGCAAGCTTTGCAGGCTGCGCTTCGGCGCCGGCTGCTACGGCCACGCCGGCCGCATCCGCGGATCCGTCCGTATCGGCTGCGGGGAGCGCACCGGCTGACGTATCCGCCACAGCAGCTCCGGCGGGGCCCGGCTCGATTGCTGCGATTAAGGCCGCGGGAACGATCAGGATAGGCATTTTTGCGGACGACGCCCCGTTCTGCTATCAGGACATCGACGGGCAATTCAAAGGCTACGACGTCGAACTCGGCAACAGGATCGCCAAAGAGCTTCTCGGCGATGAAAAAAAAGTCACATGGGTCGTGCTGAACCCGGCAGACAGGATCCCCTATCTACAGACAAATAAGGTCGATCTGATGCTGGCTGATTTTACGGTCACGGAAGAACGGGCTAAGAGCGTAGACTTCACTTTGCCTTACGAAAAGGTCTCGATAGGCGTTGTCTCCAGAGAGAAAGCTCCGATTTATTCCGTAGACGACCTTAAAGGCAAGACTGTCGTCGTTAATACGGGCACTACGGCGGACGCATACTTCACTGAGAACTTTCCGGACGTTAAACTCCTCAAGACTGACGCGATTACCGATGGGTATCAGGCGTTGACTGCCGGTAGAGCCGACGCTTTCGCCCAGGACAATACGCTGCTGCTCTCATGGGCAAAGGCGAACCCCGGCTATGTGATCGGTATAGGCGAGCTTGGAAACAAGGATTACATAGCCGGTGCCGTTGCCAAGGGCAATAAGGAGTTGCTTGACTATGTAAACGGCCTTATAACGGGCGTGCTTAAAGACGAGCAGTTTTTCCATAAGGCCTATGAGGCAACTTTGAAAGACGCATTTCCGGATAATTTCACGGCGGACCAGATAGTTGTCGAAGGCGGCGTGACAGATTAACCGGAAGCCGTAAAAATTCCACATAAGATACAGGCTGCGGGCTTTAAGCCGATGCGGCCTGTATCTTTTATTTAACGTCTGTATGGACAGCGGCATAAACATTTTAATCAGGCAGCCTATATGATTATCAAGCTCTGCCGCAGCCCCTTTTCCTTGACATATAAAAGCTTAGAATCTATCATATTATTTATATATGAATTATAACTCGGTTGAAAACTACGGATAATATTATTGAAGGGTTTGACACATGGAATTAAAAATAATAAATACCAATAGAGCTCCAAAGGCTATAGGGCCTTATTCACAGGGTATAAAAACCGGAGGCCTCGTTTTTACATCCGGCCAGATACCCGTTAACCCTGCCGACGGCACGGTCCCTGAGGGCATTGGGCGGCAGGCAAGACAGGCGCTTGAAAATCTAAAAGCAGTGCTCGGCGCTGCGGGAGCGGAATTAAGCGACGTTGTTAAGACAACGGTTTTTATAAAAGACTTAAACGACTTTGCGCGTGTTAACGAGATTTACGCCGAATATTTCTCCGAGCCGTATCCGGCGAGATCCTGCGTCGAGGTTTCAAGACTCCCTAAAGACGTACTTATAGAGATTGAAGCGATAGCATCAAAATGAAAGAGTTTTCGAGAACACAGCTTTTGCTCGGCAGCGAAGCAATGGCCAGGCTTAATAATTCAACGGTGGCGGTATTCGGCATTGGCGGAGTAGGCTCGTTTGCCGCGGAAGCGCTTGCCCGCTCGGGGCTGGGCGGCATAGCGCTGTTTGACGACGACAAGGTCTGCCTTACCAACATAAACCGGCAGCTTATCGCTACGCGCAAAACGATCGGCCGAAAAAAGGTCGAGGTAATGAAAGAGCGAATACTCGAAATAAACCCAAAATGCCGCGTCGAAGCTAACGAATGCTTTTATACCGCACAGAATGCTTCCGAGTATGACCTGACCAAATACGATTATATCGTAGATGCTATAGACACGGTAACGTCAAAGCTTACGCTTATAGAAGAGGCCAAAAAGGCGGGGGCGCCTGTAATAAGCTGCATGGGCGCGGGAAACAAGCTCGACCCCACACGATTCGAAGTCGCGGATATATATCAAACTTCAGTCTGCCTTCTCGCAAAAGTGATGCGGCGGGAACTAAAGGCAAGAGGCATAGAATCGCTAAAAGTTGTCTACTCAAAAGAAGAGGTACTAAAGCCAAAAGACGAGGAGGATTTAAGCTGCAAAAACAACTGCGTCTGTCCGCCGGATACGAAAAGAAAATGTACGGTAAGGCGGCAGATACCGGGCAGCATAGCTTTTGTCCCGTCGGTAGCGGGGCTTATACTCGCAGCGGAAGTAATAAAAGATTTAACGGGCGTTGGCTGATAGCATAGTGTAATAAAATCATCGGCAGGAAGGTGCAGGCATGAAGATATCGACGAGAGGGCGTTATGCGCTGAGGATGATGCTAGACTTAGCGCTCGCGCCCAAAGACGAGTATGTGACAATAAAGAGCATTGCAAACAGGCAGCAGATTTCCGAAAAGTACCTTGAACAGATTGTTACGATGTTCAGCCGTTCTGGATTCGTTAAAAGTATACGCGGAGCGCAGGGCGGATATAAGCTTTCAAAGCCCCCGGAAGAATATTCGGTAGGAACGATATTAAGGCAAATCGAAGGAAGCCTTGTACCCGTCGCTTGCATGGAGGATGATCCCAACCAATGCCCGAGAAGCTCTTGCTGCGTTACTCTTGACGTATGGAAACAGATAGACGATGCGATAAACGGCGTGGTGGACAACATTACGCTTGCCGACCTTGCGAGAAAACAACAGGAAAAACTCGCCGCTGCAGAATAAGGAATAAGTTTCGTTTTATTTTTTCAGGAAATAATTAAAAAATATTAGAAATTACTTGACAAGAAAAAATGAACAGTTTATATTATAGCTAATTCATACATAAATTATATGAATAATATGTTATAAGGAGCATAACCCCTATGTCAGAAGAAAGGAAGTTACATTTTGAAACTCTGCAGATACACGCAGGGCAGGAGACTCCCGATCCGGCAACAGACGCAAGGGCAGTACCTATTTATCAGACGACCTCTTATGTATTCCCAAGTTCGGCGTCTGCCGCTGCGCGATTTGCGCTTACGGAACCCGGTAATATCTATACCCGTATAATGAACCCGACAACCGACGCTTTTGAAAAACGCATAGCTGCGCTTGAGGGCGGCGTAGGCGCTTTGGCGCTTTCGAGCGGTTCGGCGGCTGTTACGTATGCGATACAGAACATCGCGCACTCAGGGGATCATATCGTATCTGCAAAGACACTATACGGCGGCACATACAACCTCTTTGCGAATACGTTTAAAGACTTCGGTATCGATGTGACGTTTGTGGACCCGGACGAGCCCGGAAGCTTTGAAAAAGCTATTCGGCCGAACACGAAGGCGCTGTTTATAGAAAGCCTCGGCAACCCAAATTCGAGCATAATCGACGTTGAAGAAGTTGCCGATATCGCGCATAAGCATGGAATACCCCTGATTATAGACAATACGTTCACTACGCCGTATCTTCTGCGCCCGATAGAATACGGAGCGGATATCGTCGTGCACTCGGCGACAAAGTTTATAGGCGGGCACGGTACGTCCATCGGCGGCGTAATCGTTGACGCAGGAAAGTTCGATTGGGCGGCTTCCGGCAAATTTCCTTCTCTGACCGAACCTAACCCGAGCTATCATGGCATACGCTTTTACGAGGCTGTCGGCGCGCCGGCATATATCATAAAAGCGCGCGTTACGCTGCTTCGCGACATGGGCGCGGCTTTAAGTCCGTTTAACTCGTTCTTGTTCCTTCAGGGGCTGGAAACGCTGTCTCTTCGCGTCGAACGCCATGTGGAAAACGCGCTTAAAGTCGTGCAGTATTTAAGCAAACACCCGAAAGTTGAGCGCGTCAATCACCCGTCGCTGCCAGAAAGCCCGTATTATTCGCTGTATAAAAAGTATTTCCCGAACGGCGCGGGGTCGATATTCACGTTCGAGCTGAAAGGAAACGCGCAGGAGGCAAGGGAGTTTACCGAAAAACTCAAGCTGTTCTCGCTGCTGGCCAATGTTGCCGACGTAAAATCGCTGGTGATACATCCCGCGAGTACGACGCATTCCCAGCTTAGCGAAGCTGAGCTGCTTGACCAGGGCATTAAACCTAATACGATCCGGCTTTCCATAGGAACGGAGCATATCGACGATATAATTGATGACCTTGAGCAGGCGTTCAAAAATTAAGCAACAGATAAACGGTATATGCAGCACCACCGCTGCTTTTGCCAATGCCCGAAAGGACGTTGGCTTTTTTATGTGGTCCCCAGCAAGTCGTAAAACTTGATGGGGTGTGTATGGCGGAGAGAGTGGGCCTTCAGCTTTTCGTAATTAACTGCCCGTGCAGTTTATTATTTCGAGCTTTGTAATACCGTGGAACCCGTCTCGCTAGAAATGAGCCACAGGCTCATTCCTTTAACGCTCGCTTCGAATCCCACTCTCAAAATCAAAAAACCGCCACCCATTTTGGGTGTCGGCTTTTAATGGCGGAGAGAG
>JAEZIZ010000124.1 GCA_023415915.1 Bacillota bacterium
GTGTGGGGCCACCTTCTCCTCAAGGAGAAGGCTTATACCGCATCTGGCGGTCAAAGACCGCCCCTACACGCCGCAATGTTTCTTAAATATCGTAGGGGCGGGGTATACCCGCCCGCTACAAAATACGAAACGCTGCCGCTATATCCTGCGCCCCGTCATGGCTATGAAGTTGAAGTACTTTCCGCAGCCTTTTTCAAACATATCGCTGTCTTTTATTGCGTACTCGTCGTCGCACTCCAGCCAGTCCTGCCACGCCTCGTCGGAGGTGTAATCGCGCAAGGACTCTACGCGCAGCAAAGATGATTTCTTGAAGATATCTTCCCACCAGCCAAGCGAATGCAGTGTGTCGAAGTCCTCTGGCGTAAGATACGGCCTTAAGATTTCCGGCACTTTGCCGTATTCCTCTACGGTGCCGGGAACGACTATGGCTATAAGGCCGCCCTTCTTTACGAGTGGCGCAAGATGCTTATCCATATACCCGGCGTCGTTTCCGAAATAGTGGTACGAGTCGACGCTTATAGCGCAGTCGAAAAACTCCTCGGCGTAAGGCAGCTCGTGCGCCTCGGCGTGTATGGGTACTATATACTTCTCCAGCCCCGCGGCCTTGAAACGCTTAAAGTTGTCCGTGGCGGATATCCACAAATCGGTAGCGAATACGTTAAGGCCGTATTCCCTGGCGAGGAATATGGAGGTAAGGCCTTTGCCGCAACCTAAGTCCAGCACTCTTTCGCCCATTTTGAGCTCAAGGCCGTCCGTTAAGTCCTCGAGCAGCTTCAAACAGTTAGGGCCCATCATATTCTGTTTCAAAAACTCTTTGTCGTATTTTTCGCTTTTTACAAATTTCATAGTTATCTTCCTTTCCGGGCTTAAGCCCAAACCAGCCCCGCAGAAGACTCTTAAAACGCCCAAGCCGTTAGGGAAGTAAAAAACGGCGCGGTACAAAAACTCCGCGCCGTGAACGTTCTTTATAATGTTTCTTTAACGAAGTTTCTGCAAGGCAAACAAGGCATTAAACATGCCGCTTAAATTTCGCTCTTACAGAACCGACGTCAAAAAGACACCACCTTTCTCTATATGGAAATAATAAATGTTTCCCGTGCCTTTGTCAACGGGTGTTGAGGCAGAAGCTTTGGGGAGGTATAATCAGGCGGGAAGGAGTGCTGTTTATGGACTTAAAGGCTATATCCGAAGCGTTGAAAAGCCATCCGCTCATCAGCGCGGCGGGGTTGTGCGCATCGCCCGGCGCGGCGGAGGACGATTATAGCGACGTTGACATATTCGCGTACTGCACAGAGGTTCCGCCCGGGGAGGAAAGGGCGGCGCTGGTTTCGCGCATTGCGGCGGACTATACGCCCGGACGGGAGCGCACGCGCTGGGGCGTATGCGATCTTGCGCTTATGGACGGCAAAGAGGTATGGCTGATGTACGTAACGGAGAAAGAAACGCAGGAGGAAGCGGAGCAGGCGCTCTCGGGACTGCTGCCGGAGAGGCTCGACAACTACTATTACCCTGTAGGCAGGCTCGCGACATTGAAGAACCTTCGCGTACTGTTCGATAAACATGGATTCCTCGCGGGGATGAAAGCAAAGCTTTCCAAATTCCCGGAAGAACTCAGGCGGGCGCTTGTGCGTTTCCACACGGAAGCGCTTTGCGATACCGAAGACATGGAGCGCGCGGCGGCAAGAGGCGACGTTCTTTTCTACCACTTCGCGCTTGATATAGCGCTCGACCACTTTCTGCAGGCGCTGTTTGCGCTTAACCGCGAGTACTTCCCGAGCAGAAAGCGGAGTATAAAGTATATAAGCGGCTTTGAAATAAAGCCTTTGGGATGCGAACAAACGCTGCTCGATATAGCGGCATTGGGCGGCTCCACTGAAGGCGTGAGGGAGTCGTATGCAAAAATGGCGGAGCTTATAGAATGGACGCGGGCGCAGTCAGAAACGGCGCTTTGAAACTCGGGGCGTTAATTTCTCCTGATAATAAAGAACCGGCGGCGAGGCCGGTTCTTATGGTTATGCCGTATGTTGGGACCTGCCCGTTATACTTCGTAAGTGTAGTTGGACGTATCGTTATATACCGCCGTACTGTCCGCGCCGGTCATTGTATCCGTCATGCCCCAATCGTCATCGTCGTACCAGTCGTCGTCGTCAAAATCCGCAAGGGCAAAAGGAACGCCAAAGTCAAACCCTCCCGGGAAAAAGCATCTGCCGAACCTGTCACAGCACCTGCCGAAGCGGTCTATAAAGAAGCAGCGCCCAGTGGGTACTCCGAAAAACAGAGGGAATACCGGCCTCGGGAACCGTCTTACAGGGAACCTGCGGGGGAAACGGCGGAACCCGCCGGGAAAACGCCCGCCGGGAAAACGCCCGCCGGGAAAACGTCCGCGGAATCCGCCGCGCTGCGCCATCTGCGAACCGGTTGTATCATAGCCGTCAGGCATATATATTATCTCCTCTCATAATGATTTTTACAGCATTTTGTATATGCTAATCTATACTATGAGCGTAAACTGTAATATGTTCTGTAACTTCTGACATGATTTTCGAATATTGGGATATATGCAGCGCGTTCATATAAGATGTTAAGGGATATGGTAACGCCCCATAAAGCCAAATGCTTTATGGGGTGTAACAGGGGCCTTAAATAATCGCGAGATTTCCTGGGTGATGCGTTTACAGCCGCAGCTGCCTTATTATACCGTAACCCATCTCGTCGGCCATGCGCAGCGCTTGCTCCTGTATCGCGTCAAACTGCGCGATGCTTTCAGCATAGCGCCTGTTAAGAGTTTGTACGGCCTCATTCTCCGTCATTCTAAGGTGGTCGTACAGCATCGAACGCCATGTCTCGCTGTTCCAGAACGGGTTTATACCCGCAAGAAAGCCAGCTATGCTGTCGGCGTTTGCGAACCACGCCGCCCTTTTCTGCGCGGCGAGCGCAGAATTGCCCGCCTTCGCGGCGTTTACAAGGTCTGCGGCTATAGTAAGATGCTGCGTTAAAAGGTCGTCAAACGTCTGCGCCACGCGGTCGCCGTAAAGGGGACGGAGCGCCGCCGCGAAATCCTTAGGGTTGCGCAGCAGCCTGTCTGTAACCGGACGTATATCGGGCAGGTTTGACGCCGCGCTTATTATAAACAGCCTCGTCCAAAACACGTGTTTCATCCACAGCCTGCGCACCGTTTCAAGCAGCTGAAGCTCGCGCGCGTCTATGAAGCCGGAATTATCGTTTTGATACATTATGTGCCTCCTGATATTTCGATAGAGTATAATATGCGCAGCCAACGCTTTCAGTGATTGGCAGCCGGTAATAGTGAACATATCAAGCAAAAAAAGTATTGCTCTCTCTACTTACTGCCCGTAACTTGCTAACGTTTGTCTTTGGGTATGCATATATTGTCATATAAACAACCTACAGGAGGTGAGTTGATTGCTGACCAGAAGAGAATTTGTTACGATGTCTGTCGACATTAATCTTTTCTTTTTACGTATAATGAAAGAACATTCGCTGTTTTTAGAGCTCGGGTTTACGCCAAAAGACAGGACCTTTGGCGAACAGGCCGCGGAATTCAGGAGAGGGTTTGAACGGCTGCTTTCCGAAGCGGTGGCTCTTGCCGACGGAAACGCAAGCGGAGCCGTGTTAAGTTCCCGCCAGGCGGCCACGCAATACACATTGGAAGCCGAACGCCTTACTAATTTTTATACGGGCGTGCCCATAGATTCCGCAATAACGAGAAGGGAATTGATGCTGCAGCCGGCGTTTGCCGAGCCGAGCCCGCAGATGGAGGAAGCCGCAGAGAGCCTTGACCGCAGGGCGTACCAGCTGACGGCAGGCCTTGCTGAGTTTAAGGAAAAGGTGCTTGCGGACGTGCGCTCATGCAAAATGTTTACGTTGAATTACCCGCTGCTTATAGACCATATACTGCGGGAAGCGCGCTTCTTTATGAATATGCTGGTGCTCTTGGTACGACGCGAAAGCCTGAATACGCCGGAGGACCTTTTAAACCAGGAGGTGTTCTGGAACCGCATAATGGCTGAACACTCGAAGTTCATTGCCGGCCTTCTCGACCCGACAGAAGAAACGCTTATCGATTCCGCGAGGATGTTCGGCAGTGAATTCGACGAGCTTACGGCCGAAGCCGCGGAGGCTGCAAGGCGCACCGCTGACATAGCGAGAGTGACCGCGGAAAGCAGGCAGGCGACGGCGCGGCTGCGCGATTTCAAAGAAGCGGGCACAAAAGGCCTGGTGGAATGCAAGATACAGTCGATAATACTGCCGCTGCTGGGCGACCATGTGCTGCGCGAGGCGAACCATTACCTTTGCGTGCTCGGCATATGCAGGCCCGCGCAGGCGCGGCAATAACTGGCGATATAGTAGCCCTAAGGACTGGCAAAGCCGTTAAGCATGCCAGTCCTGTTTTTTTACGGCTCTGCTTGCATATGCTATCTGAAGACCGACGTATAGCCCTCCATGATATGGTTATGGCCTTGCATTACGGCGGTCGTGCCGCGATAGAAGTGGTAATGCCCCGAGCTTGTACCGACCGCGGGACCGGTCGGCAGATCGTACCTATGAACATGCCTGTCGTTAAAGCTTGTCTGGCCGGATAAGCGGTGCGTATGCCCCGGCACGTCGGGGCTTGCGCTCGTTATCCCCGAATAGCGATGCGAATGAGCGTCGTCTACCGAAGTCACTCCGTTGTACTCATGTGTATGAAGTCTCGCCATAATGTTACCTCCCTCGTATATATCATTATTATGTTTATGTATATGCATGTGTTACATGGCCGGCTTTTCGGGCAGACATGTCGATAAGCCTTTGGCGGTTTAGTATTGCCCTGTTAAGGGGGAGTAGTTTAACTGCAAAGTAAAAGACCGGCGGGTAAAAGCTTTACCCGGTCCGGCTTTGCACCGGTAACGAGACTTTTAACAAGGCTGATTCAGCTTTGTTATAAAGTCTTTTTAATTTACATAAAGAAAGATATGGGCGTACATTCCGAAATGGTTTCTTTTTTGTTCGCGGCGGGAGCCGTGCTTATTGCGGAGATGGGCGACAAGTCGCAGCTTCTTGCTGTGGCGTTTGCCGCAAAGTACAAGCCTTCAAAGGTGATTTTAGGCGTGCTTATAGCTTCCGCGATAAACTTGGGGCTCGCGGTATGGATAGGCAATCTTATAGTTAAGCAGGAAATATTGAAAAACTGGATACAGGCTGCGGCGTCGCTCTCTTTTGTGTTCTTCGGGCTGTGGACGCTGCGCGGCGAGAAGGAGGAGCGCGTTGGCAGCAAAAAATCGAGGTTCGGGGCTGTTATGACCGTGGCGCTGGCGTTTACCATAGCCGAGCTGGGCGACAAAACGCAGCTTGCCACCGTTGCTATGGCGACGAAGTTCCCGGACGACCCCGTCGCGCTGTGGATGGGCGCCGTAGCGGGAATTATAGCCGCCGACGCCATCGGCATACTGGTAGGCGTCGTGCTGCGAAAGAGGATACACGAGAAGCTGTTAAGGATGATATCCGCCGCGGCGTTTATAATATTCGGGCTTGCCGGCTGCTATGAAGCCGCAAAATATACTTTCGTATGGAGCGCCGCTGCGGCCGCGGCATTTGTCGCGGCGCTGGCGATTATAACCGCGGTCATTGCGCATATAACAGTCAAAAAAAGCAGGGAAAACGAGGTTGTCGTCATAAGCGGCGGCAAGGCAAGGCGCGAATATAAGAGCATAATAAATAAGTAAATAAAAACCATAATAGTATAAGTAAGATAACGGGCGTGCAATATAACTGGCACGCCTGTTATATATATACATCTATATTAAAAATATATTGAGAATCCTTGTAAAGAAGCGCGATTTTATGTCGATAAAGTAAAAAAGACAACAAGGAGCGCAACATGAGAAAACCCAAAAGATTCAAAGAAATGAAAGTCGGAACAAAACTGATATTAAAAAGCCTCGGGGCTTTGATACTCGTGCTCATCGCCGCGTTTACGTTTATAGTAATCAACAATATAAACACCACGCAGCAATACGAGAACGGCAACCTTAAGGCTTTTGCGGAAAAGAACGCGGCTGTCATAAAAGCGCAGCTTGAGGTGCCGCTTGACGCCGCGAAGACCATAGCGCAGAGCATGCAGGGCTATGAAGAGCTGGACGTGCAGAGCAGGAGAGACTATTTCAACGTGCTGCTCAAGAACGTACTGAAGGAGAATCCGAACTTCATAGGCGTGTGGACGTGCTGGGGCCCCGGAGCTCTTGACGGCCTTGATAACATGTATATGAACGATGTGTCGTCGGACGGCACGGGACGGTTTGTACCGTACTGGCAGTGGGTCGACGGAGAGGTGGTATATACTCCGCTCGTCGATTATGAAACTCCGGGCGCGGGAGACTATTACCTGTTAGCGCGGAACTCGGGACAGGAGACGATAATCGAGCCGTTTCAATACGAGATAGGCGGAAAGATGGTGCTGCTTACCACCGTCGCCGTACCGGTAAAGGATAAAAGCGGCAACGTAGTGGCCGTAACCGGCGTGGACCTGACGCTGGAAGACCTGCAAAGCCTGGCGGTGGAAAAAGGCAGCTATAAGACGTCTGAGGTTTGCCTGCTTTCCAACAAGGGAACGTATATTATAAGCCCCGACAGCGACGCTTTGGGGGTAAATATCATGGAGCGGCAGGAACCGAACTCTGAAAAGATAGCCGCCGCCGTGGCAAGCGGGCAGCAGTACATACAGAGCGGCGTTAAAGGTAAAGACGGCAGCGAGTTAAGCAGCGTATACGTGCCTATAAACATAGGTAACACGACTACGCCGTGGTCGACCGGCATCACCGTGGACACAAGCGAAATAATGGCGCCCGTTGTGCAGATGGCGCTGATACTCGTAGCGATACTTGCTTTTATAATCGTTATGTCTGTTATAGCGCTCGTGTTCATAATAAAGTCTTCGATAACCAAACCAATAAAAGAAACTGCCGATTTTGCTAAAGCGCTCGCTTCAGGAAAACTCGACGAGCAGGTAGCGATAAGGTCAAATGATGAAATAGGGCAGCTTACAAGCACGCTGGATAACGAGGTGCGGGAGGCGTTCAGGCAGATAGAGCGCGCGCGTGAAGTATCGGATAAGCAGAGCCGTTACCAGAGCGAACATGTGGACAGGCTGGTAGTGAATCTCGAGCGCCTTTCAAAAGGCGAGCTGTACTGCGACATGGAGGCGGCGGAGCCTGACGAGGATACAATGGAGCTGTATAAGCTGTTCGGCAACGTCAGCTCTAACCTGCACTTTACAGTGGATACGCTTAAGGGCTATATAGGAGAGATTTCGGATGTGCTGGGAGAGATATCCTCGGGGAACCTTTGCACAGGCATAGACAGAGAGTACCTGGGCGAATTCTCAGCGCTCAAGGATTCCATAAACAGCATAGCGTCGTCGCTGAGCGGCGTGCTTTCCGAGATAAACGTTTCGGCGAACCAGGTTGCCGCGGGTACGGCGCAGGTCTCGGACGGCAGCCAGCAGATATCGCAGGGAGCGGCGGAGCAGGCGAGCGCGATAGAGCAGCTTACCGCTTCGGTTGCGGAGATAGCCGAGCAGACGAGGCAAAACGCCGAAAAGACGCAAAAAGCGCTGTCGCTCGCCGAAGCGGCCCAGTCCGAATCAACTGCGGGCAACGAACAGATGAAGGCGCTGCAGCGTGCAATGGACGAGATTAACGAATCGTCGGCAAACATCTCGAAGATAATAAAGGTTATAGACGATATAGCGTTCCAGACCAACATACTCGCGCTTAATGCCGCCGTCGAAGCCGCGAGGGCGGGCGTACACGGCAAGGGATTCGCAGTGGTTGCCGAAGAGGTTAGGAACCTGGCCGCGAGAAGCGCGAAAGCGGCAAAAGAGACTACAGAGCTTATCGAGAGCTCAGTAAGCAAGGTGGAGGAAGGCACGAAGCTAGCGGATATGACCGCTCAGGCGCTCACCAACATACTGGCCGGCTCGGAAGAATCCGCGGCGTTCATGAACGACATAGCCGAGGCTTCGAACCAGCAGGCGACGGGCATAGCTCAGGTGAACCGCGGCATAGAGCAGATGGCGCAGGTGGTGCAGACCAACAGCGCCACGGCCGAAGAAGCGGCGGCCGCCGCTGAAGAGCTCTCGTCTCAGGCCGAGATGCTAAAAGGCATGGTGGGCAATTTCAATCTGAGATAATACTGCTTTAAAATCAACAAAAGCCGCTCGTTTATTGAGCGGCTTTTTGCTTGCTTAAGAAGAGAAGTCAGCTTAAAACTACTATCGCCCGGCACATAATACGGCTTTTATTCGGGCTGACAATTAAGCGCTGGACGTTTCCCCTGAAAGTTGAATTACGCTTTAAAAATTACTGCGTATTTTTTCATGTGTAGCCGCCTGACGCTGCGGGGAAAATAACAGCATAAGGAGGTGCGAAAAAATGGCGAGGAAGGGAAAGACATTGGTTCCCGAGGCTCGGAACGCGCTCGACAGGATGAAGTACGAGGTTGCAGACGAGCAGGGCGTAGAACTTAAAGAAGGCTATAACGGTGATTTAAGATCGCGCGACGCGGGAAAGATCGGCGGCAATATGGTCAGAAAGATGATACGGCAGGCCGAGCAAAACATGTCGGAGAACGAACGCAGGTAAACGCACCGAATTTACGGGGAGGGCTTATATGCCCTCCCTATTTCAATACTGGCCCCCAGCAAGACGTGAGGCTTGATGGGGTATAAACTTTACCCCTGCAGGCCGTTCTCCTGCCGCTGCATGTTTTCCACAACAACGTCGTATATGTCGCCAAGAGAGGCGCAGTACTCCAATACCTTCCACGGCGTATTAGTGTGGAAATGTATCTTGATAAGGCTGCCGCCGCCTACGGCCAGCAGGCAGTCGCCTTCTATATTCTCGGTGATGTACTTTATTATACCGTCCTCTGAGAGGTCTTTGCCTTCTATGAGCAGCTGCGTGTCAAATTTGTAATCCAGCATATTATTTCTCCGCATATCGATTTTTCTATTCTTCATGTTAATGCAAACGCGGCGGTAAATCAATGCCTCCGCCAGGAGGCTATTTACGCTCTGAAAATTCACTGCAAACTAAAAAAGCCGTTGACACAAACGCCAAGGCTGTGGTATATTATAATTTACGGAATGTAAATATTTATATAAATTACAATATAATACTAGCACATTTCGGGCGGTTTGTCAAGTGTTTTTTTGAAGGGAGAGGGTTTTTTTATGGGCGATTTTTCGCTGATCACACAAAGCGGCTCCGTAGACATAGAGCGCTGCAATGAAACGGCGCGCAAGTTCGGCATAACGCTGTCGCAAAGCGACGCAGCATTGCTTCAAAACGCGCGCATAAAGGCGCTCCGGCGCGCAGGCAGGGTGGAGTTTGCGGGCGGTATAATCGAGAAGCTCGTACTCGCGTTCTGCGATTCGCCGTACCTAGATCAGGACGGATTTACTGAAGCGATGGAAGAGCTTATTGACATATTCTACGAATTCAAGAACGATTCCCTCGACGAGCCGGACGACGACGAGGTCATTTCGCTGATGAAGAAATACTTCGACGGCGAGTGCTGCGGCAGCACGGACGCGCTGCGCGACGACATGTCAAGAGCGGCGCGCAACATACGCTACGGCCGCGAGTACGAGGAGGACAGCGAAAACGATGAATATTTCCGGGGCGACTATGACGAATAAGCTTGAGAATATACAGCCGATAGACAAGGCAAGGCTTGATAATACCCGCTATTTCGAAGCGCTCATCGAGGCTGCCTCGCAAAAAGGGCTGCCGGGCGCGGAGGATATAAGGCGTCAATGCGTGCTTTTTGCCGCCAAGCTCGCGCAGCGGCTCACTTTCGGCGCGTCAAGCTCGGTAAAGGAAGAAAAGGCTAAGGAACTTTTAAAATCGATATTCTACTGCCTGAGCCGCCGACTTAAGACTATGGAGACGGGCGAGGCGCTGCAAGCGCTGCGCGACGGCGTTGAGCGCGTATGGGAAGAAGGCAGGGAGTTAACGCAAGGCGACGTAAAGCGCGCCCGCGAGATGCTCGCGCTGCTGCGCGCAAGCTCTATCAAGACGGAAAACATAGCGTATAACGACACGCTGGGCGAAGGGCTGGAGGCGTTCTTTTGCGCTTACGACCCGTTATTCGCGGCGCACGAAACGCCGGGCATGATAGACTATTTTTTGTGCATAGAGCTGCCAAAGCTTGGAGGGGCGGAGTTCATACTCGCGTATATAGAGCGCTTAAGCCTTGAGAATTCGTTCTGCGCTCGCTTCGGCGGCAATGTGGAGAAGCTGCTGCGCTCAATCAGCTTCTATTGGCGCGAGCTCAACGTCAACATATTTGAGCTGGCGCTCACAAACGCCATCGGGCGGGTGCTGTGCGGCAGGGACGTGTTCGGCCTCGACATAAGCAAAGAGGACAGAATGCGCATTGAAAAAGCGCTTGCACCTATGTCCGAGCGGCGGCTTAAGGCCGTGCTGTGCGCGGCGTCGCAGAGGGCGTGCGCCAAAAATAGCGCGTCGGATGCGCTCTCCGCCTACGCGCTGGCCGCGGCGGGGAGGTTATCTGCCCGCGTACGCCTAGCGCTGGATACGGACACTCTCCACGAAACTTTCATCGAGTTCAAAGAGGAGAAGCAAAAAACGCGCTTTGAAGACGCGCCGCCTATGGACGACGAAGCATTCAGGGCGCTGACCGACGAGATACGCTGCTGCCGCCATACGTCCGACAAGCTCGCGCTGATAAAGAACATACGCAGCCTGCGCGACCTTGAGGACATGCTGGGCGCGTCGTGTTTGCAGGCGGAGGAGTACGAAGCGGTATTCGGTACGCTGGATGACAGCGTGCTTGCGCTGCTTTACGCGCACATGCCCGATTCGATGCACGCAACGGCGGCCGAAATCGAGTGGCATGCAGCGCTCGCCGAATATCTCGATAAAGAGGGAAAGACGCGGAGCATAAAGGAAACCGCACAAAATATAGAGCGGGAGTAAAAGCAAATTTTTATATTTTTCGCTATGTACAATCAACAGCGTTTGTGATAGAGTCTAGGTGGAAAAATATTACGGTTCGCACTTTGTTCCGGTCAGCCGGTTTCCGTATATATGTAAGCGTATTCGTGGTGGTAATAAGTTTACAGGTAAGAGGTAAAAAGAATGCGTAGAAAGCTTCTTTTCGCTGTTGTTATTATATTGGCCTTTTTGCTGGCGACAGCCGCCACGGCGCTTGCCGCCGACGAGCAATACCGCATAGTGCGCGTAAAGCTCTCTATAGGCGAGCCTGCGGAATTCTCGTTCTTCGTCGACGGCAACTATACCGTAAACGGCGTGGGCCTTGAGCGCCAGCAGTATACCGTAAGGCTCGAAGGAGGCAGCCTCGGGCTTTACTTCGGCTCGGAACGGCTGGCGAGCGGGGCTTCCATAAAGCTGGTACGGCATTTGGAGACGCCGGGACGCAACAACTTCATATGGATGTATAATACCAAAGCGGGAACCGGTACCGCTAACCGCTTGAAGTATGTAGGCGACATGGAGTTCATTGTTGAGCAAGGACATATAGCAGCCGTAAATCATGTTTATATAGAGGACTACCTTTGCGGCGTAGTATCGCACGAAATGGGCAACGCGTGGCTAATGGAAGCGCTGAAAGCTCAGGCTATAGCCGCCCGTAATTATGTAGAGCAGAACATGAAGCCTTCAGGGCCATACGATGTTGTCGACACAACGGCGAATCAGGTCTATTACGGCTATGAACCGATGCACAACAACGTTATTAACGCCGTTAACCAAACTGCAAAAACCGTGCTGACTTGCGGCGGCCAGTTAGCGGAGGTATTCTTCGGCGCGTCGAACGGGGGCTTTACGGAAATACCCCAGCATGTATGGAATGCGGATAATCCCATAAAGCCATACCACGTGATACAGCAGGATGATTATGACGTGCAGAATTCACGCAGCAAACAGGACGTGCTCATTTTTCCTAAAGTTATGCCGAACGGTGCTGCCGATATATCTTACCAATATAACGACGATAACGGCGTCGTATATACAGGCGCGCAGGAGGCTGCTAAAGCGGCGAATTACCTCAAGGATTCAGGCCTGCCCGTAGTTGCGGCGTTGGGATATACAAGCCTTGACGACATAACCGGCATAAACAGTATCACTCCGCAGCCTGTTGGCGGGCAGCACGATATTTTAGATCACTATGGGAACAACGCATGCGGCTGTTATAGGAATGCCGTGATAAATATGAACGTGCTCGCGACGCGCCCGCCAAGACCGGAAGAGCAGGATGAGAACGGACAGCCTGCAACGGTGCAGGAACCGGTTACCATAGACATAACCATAGATATGAAGACGCTGGCGGACAAGAACAGCCCATATTTCGCTTTTGACAAACATCCGAGCATGAGGCTGTTCACGGTAACGGAAGACAGCGCAAACTGGTACATATATCATAGGGGCTTTGGACACGGTATTGGCCTTTCCCAGCGCGGAGCGCAGCAACGGGCGAATTCTTCAGACCCGAATGTGAAAACGTTCGATAAAATTCTCGAATTCTATTACCCCAATACGGAACTGACGGTGCAGGGCTACGAAGCCCCGGCGCTTACGTCCGCAGCGCTGCCCGACCATTCTAACGCCGTTATGATTGAGGACATAGTCAATGTAAGAAGCGGAGCCAATACCTCAACCAGCTCACTCGACAGGCTGCCTTTGGGGGCTCGCATAGAGGTGGTTCAGGAAAACGTAGCCAGAACGGGCACAATTGTATGGGACAAGGTTTATTTTAACGGGAGGTACGCATATATAGCCGCAAGTGTAGGTGCGGATGTCTATATTGCAATGGACGCCTCTCCGGAAAGGGAGAGGTTTAACGTAACATATATAACGAACGGCTGCAGCGGAATAGCGAGTCAGTCTGTTCAGCACGCCGACAGCATAACTTCTCCCGCAACGTCAAAACCGCACTACACGCTGGAGGGGTGGTACTTCGACGCGGGGTTAACGTCCAAAGTCACGTTCCCGTACATAGTGACGCGCAATATGACGCTGTATGCCAAGTGGACGCCCATAGTCTATTCCATAGGCTACGACCTGCGCGGTGGAGAGGCAGCCAACCCCGCAAGCTATACGGTGGAGAGCGGCGCTGTTACGCTTAACAACCCGTCGAGGCACGGATACGCGTTTGCCGGATGGACGGGCACGGGGCTGCCCGCAACGCCCGTAATGAATGTGACTATCCCTGCGGGAAGCTCGGGCAACAGGGCATATTACGCGCACTGGACTCCGGTGACGTATTACATATCCTACAACCTGAATGGCGGCAGCCCTGTGAGCAATCCGGGCAGCTTCACGATAGAGAGCCCCGGCTTTACGCTCAATAACCCGACCAGAACCGGTTACGCGTTCGCAGGATGGACGGGCACCGGGCTTTCGGGAAACACCGCCAGCGTAACGATACCGGCAGGCTCGACGGGCAACAGGGAATACACGGCCAACTGGGCGCCGTACGTATGCACGGTAAACTTCGACTCGCAGGGCGGCACCCCGGTAGGGGCGGTGCGCAGGGGCGTCTGGGAAACGATAGCCGAGCCTTATACGTCGCGATACGGCTACAACTTCTTAGGATGGTTTGACGGCGCGGGCGCGCGCGTATCGTTCCCGTACACCGTGACGGGCAACGCGACGCTGTACGCGAGGTGGGCGCAGCAGCCGCAGACGAACCTGCTCGCGGGAGCGGGTCTTTCGTCCGGGTACTTAAACCGCCCATTCTCTCCGGCGGTAACGAAATATAAGATAACTGTTGGCGAGCATGACGGGAGCTTTACGCTGACGCCTTTTAAGCAGTTCGACGGCGCGTCTATGACCATTAACAAGCGGGCTCAGTCGAGCTATACCGTAAATCTTGCGAGCG
>JAEZIZ010000144.1 GCA_023415915.1 Bacillota bacterium
TGGAGAGATGGATTACCCCCATTATCCTCATATTTGAATCGAGCTTTATATCTACTTCTTTCGGTTTTTCAAATGAAAAACCCCGTTTTTCGTTTATTGAAAACAGGGTTTATCGACAGTCTGAAGCGGCTATAAGCCGTTTTTTTTGTGCTGTGAGACAGGCGGAAAGGTAAGCCTTGCGGGCGGGTGCGGAGACCCGCCCCTACGATAAGAAAGAAGCGTCACGGCGTGTAGGGGCGGTCTTTGACCGCTGATATACCCCATTATGTTACAATAAAACAAATTATAGTAAAACATATAATTCTGTTCAGCTGAAGGATGTGCGTTGCGTGATAGAGGTGCGTCAATTGGGAAATCCGTTCACCGTAGTTCTGGATATTATCATGATTCTGGACCGCCGCATCAAAATTGGGAAAGCGCCTACTAATGCTGTTGTAAAGACGTGTCAAAGTGTCACGTGAGCCACCCCACGCTGCCTGTGGATGTCGGCACGGACGAGTATTGCAGTATAAACGGTGGAAGTGTTTCCGCACACAGAGTACGTCGAGTGTTGTTGTCTACTCTCGCGGGAAAGTATGAAGGGTCTCCGAGCCGGTTGTACGTGATTTGTGGTCTAGCTCAGGCTATCCGTTTTATGCATTTGCCAGACCGTATGCCCTTGTTTTGTGGCCGTTAAAATATACTCATGTTTTAAAGCAAGAAACAGCGGTTTTAGAAGCCGCCGATTGCGTGCTTATAAAAGCTCCAATTCATTTTTCTCCTTGAAAAATCCAAAAATCTGTTAAGTATCTAACAAATGACCAATTAATCAAAAATCATGTCTTTTGTTATTGCATCTGTAAAAACAATGGAATAATATGTAGATACATGCTGAAAGTAAGATTGATGCCAATAATTAATTAATATTGGATTGGAAAATGAAAAAGGAACTGGCAGCACATATCAGTGATGATGGTCGAATTCAAACTATAAAAGACCACTTAAAAAAAACGGCTGAGACCGCCAAAGCTTTTGCAGGTCGCTTTGGAGCCGGTGAAGATGCTTATTTGTGCGGCTTGGTACATGACATTGGTAAGTATTCAGAGGCATTTCAAAAGCGTATCTATAAGGAAAGCAACAAAAGAGTGGATCATTCGAGTGCGGGAGCGGTTGAGCTGAAAAAGCGTTTCGGCAACCGGGGACGAATGTTGGCTTACTGTGTCGCGGGGCATCATACCGGACTTCCGGATGGAGGTACTTCATCGGACACCGAGGATGAACCATCGCTTTGCGGAAGACTGCAGCGTGAATTGGAGCCATATCATCAATTTCAGTACGATATTGATATTCCAGCATTGATAAAACCTGAATTGAATCTTGTGGATGCAGGGGTGTTAACATATCCGTTTTATATACGGATGCTTTATTCCTGCCTTGTAGATGCAGATTTTTTAAATACGGAAACGTTCATGCAGGGCGAAGCGCGCAAGCCCGTTTATGAGGACCTGAATGCGTTGAGTATAAAGATGGACACAAAAATCGCGGAGTTGAATAAAAAAACAGCGGCAGCCCTGCACAACCCGGCCCCGTCACAGAACGATATTATAAATATTAAACGCGGCGAGATATTACAGTGCTGCATAGACGGAGCGGAAGAAAAGCGCGGCCTATTTACATTAACCGTACCTACTGGCGGCGGCAAGACGCTGTCATCGCTGGCTTTTGCGTTAAAGCACGCAGTAAAGCACGGCATGCAGCGTATTATCTATGTGATACCTTATAACTCTATCATCGAACAGAATGCTAAGGTGTTCGAGGACGTTATGGGTACGCGCAATGTGCTGCAGCATCATTCGGGTATCGATTACAATGACAGCGAGGGCGATATATTCTCATACAAGCGGCTTGCGACGGAAAACTGGGATATGCCCGTTGTAGTAACAACAGCTGTCCAATTCTTTGAGTCGTTGTTTGCCAACAAAAGCTCAACGTGCAGAAAGCTACATAATATTACCGATAGCGTAATCATATTTGACGAAGCGCAGCTGCTTCCGATTCAATATCTTAAGCCATGTACGATGGCTATTGCCGAGTTGGTAACGAACTATGGTTGTACTGCGGTTTTATGCAGCGCGACGCAGCCAGCACTTAGTCGATTTCTCGGAAGGCTTGAAATCCGGGAGCTGTATGGGCAAGCGCGCGAAGCGTTTCCTGTATTCAAACGGGCGGCTATTCGATTTATCGGCGAGTTGGACGACGATATGCTCGCGCAGCGGATTAACGAAGAACGGCAGGTTCTATGCGTGGTGTCGACACGGAAGCAGGCCCAAGCTGTATTCGCGCGGATTAAGGAGGAGGGCGCGTATCATCTTTCAACATTCATGGTTCCTGTGCACCGGCAAGCGGTGCTGGCTGAAATCCGGCAAAGGCTGAAAGATAAGAAACCGTGCCGTGTTATTTCGACGAGCCTGATAGAAGCGGGAGTAGATGTGGATTTTCCGGTAGTGTACCGTGCGGAGGCAGGATTGGATTCACTGATACAAGCAGCCGGGCGATGCAACCGCGAAGGCAAACAACCCGGAATTTGCCCGGTATATGTGTTCAAACCTGAAGCAAAATACCGTCTGCCCGCAATACTTGAAAGGCCGATCGGCGTGATGAGGTCGATAGCCAATCAATTTGACGACGCGACTTCGATTGAGGCTATAGAGGCGTATTTCAATGAGCTATACGTTGTGCAGGGCGATGGAGTGGATTCAAAGAATATCGTCAAACGCTTCGAGAAGGGCCGCGGTTCCATGAATTTCCCGTTCGCCTCCGTTGCAAAGGACTTTAAGCTGATCGACGAAAACACACGGCCTGTTGTTATACCGTATGACGAAAAAGCAAAGGGGATGATTGAAAAACTTAAAGCCGGGGAGCGCACCCGCGAGCTGCTGCGCGGTATTCAGATGTATACGGTGAATGTTTACGACAGTAATTACAAAGCGATTTTCAGTACAGGCAGCATGCAGCCGCTGGATAATGAGCTTGCTATTCTTATAGACATGGGCAAATACAGTAGAAAAACTGGGCTTATTGCTAACACAGACGGTGGGCAGGCAGTATTTAGCTGAATGATTCAGATTAAAAATGACGTTGGCTTATTATTATATAAGTGTGGTTATATAGTAACAGATTAAGAGGTTCCCTAATATGAAGATTATATATAAAATCACTTACCCGAATGGGAAAATATATATCGGTAAGGATTTAACTGATACTATTAATTATTTTGGAAGTGCAAATAGTAAGCTGATTGAAAAAGATTTTACAAGAGAGCAAAAAAGAGATTTCACTATCAGAAAAGAAATTCTGTGGGAATCAGAAATAGCCTCAGATAAAGAAGTTAGTCATAAGGAAGTAGAATATATAAAGCATTATCAATCAAATAACCCCAATATTGGATATAATCGATGGCCCAAATATAAGGTATATTAAATTATATATATAGAAATATACAATTAATAGATGATCTATAAAACAATAAATTTGAGATATTTCACTGCATCTCTTGGTTTACCCAGTAGTTTCGTATATTTTTTAAAAACACATGTTTGTCCATAATTTAACACACTTAATGGAATATAATGGTCATAATCACGGACACGTATTAAATAAAGAAAGGAGTTGAAGGGTTTGGGCTACGGGATAAAGTTGGAGGTCTGGGGCGAGTATGCACTGTTTACGCGCCCAGAGATGAAAACGGAACGCGTGAGCTACGATGTGATTACGCCTTCGGCGGCGCGCGGCATTATCGAGGCGATCTACTGGAAGCCGGCTATTCGCTGGATAATCGACCGAATACATGTGCTAAAGCCGATACAGTTTACGAACGTCCGGCGCAACGAAGTGTCGTCCAAGCTGTCGGCCGTAAACGCCCGGTCGGCCATGGCGGGCACGGCGGAAGTAAAGCCCATAATCACTGCGCAGGACATACAGCAGCGCGCGTCAATGCTGCTTAAGGACGTGCGTTATGTGATAGAGGCGCACTTCGAAATGACTGACAAGGCGGGGCCGGACGACACGCCGGAAAAGCACTACAATGTCGCGCTGCGGCGATTGCGCGCAGGACAGTGTTTTCACCAGCCGTGCTTCGGCTGCCGCGAGTTTCCGGCGCATTTCGCCATTGTGGAGGGTGCGATACCCGAAGGTGAGCGGCCGGAGGACAGAGATTTGGGCTATATGCTTTACGACATGGACTTCTCAAACATGCGCGATATCCGGCCGGTATTCTTCCGTGCGGTGATGAAGGGCGGCGTCATCGACCTTTCGGACTGCGAGGTGAAACGATGATACTGCAGGCGTTGGTAGACTATTACGACATACTTGCGAGGGACGGAAAGATATCCAGGCCGGGCTACTGCAAAGCGGGCGTGTCTTTCGCATTGGATCTGTCGGAGGACGGCAAGTTGATAAGCCTTGTGCCGCTGAAACAGGAAAAGCAGATCGGAAAAAAGATTGTGGAGGCGCCTCAATCGCTGGAAGTGCCGGAACAGGTTAAACGGTCTGTGGGTATTAGCAGCAACTTTCTTTGTGACAACTCGGGCTATGTACTGGGCATTGACTCCAAGGGCAAACCGGAGCGCACGCGGCAATGTTTTGAGGCGTTTAAGGAGCTGCATCATAAGGTGCTGGACGGCGTAGATAGCATGCCCGCAAAGGCTGTTCTGCGCTTTCTGGACGATTGGGATCCGGAAAAGGCATCGGAATGCGCCGAGATACGGGACAAGCTGGAAGCGCTGACCGCGGGCGGTAATATCGTATTCCGCTTGCCGGGTCGGTGCTATGCGCAGGACGAACCAGCTATCCGCCGGGCATGGGAGGCGTACAAACAGCCTTCGGACGACGCGCCGGTGATGCAGTGCCTAGTGACAGGGCAGGAGGAGCCGGTGGCACGGCTGCATCCCAGCATAAAGGGCGTAAAGGGCGGGCAGCCGACGGGAGTGTCCATAGTTTCATTCAACGCGCGCGCATATGAGTCGTACGGGCGTGACGAACAGCAGGGACAAAACGCGCCGGTTGGCAGATACGCGGCGTTTGCCTACACAACCGCTCTTAACTATCTGCTGGCAGATTCGGATCACAGGCAGACCTACGGGGATACCACTGTGGTTTACTGGGCGCACACCGGCGACCCCATATACCGCCACGTCGCGAATTGCTTCATCAATCCACCGGACGGGGAGCCGCAAGTGGATGACGACGCGGAATTGCTTGCGCGAGACGTGTTTGAAAAGCTCATCAGCGGCAAGATGGTGTCACAGGGCGCAGAGCAGGAAGTTATAGACCGTAACATGCCGTTTTACGTGCTGGGGCTTGCGCCCAACGCCGCGCGGCTTTCGGTGCGTTTCTTCCTGAGAGGCACCTTCGGACAGTTTATCGTCAATATGAAGGCGCATCACGATGCGCTGGAAATCGAGCATGCGCCGGGCGATAAGAAATACCTGTCGCTGTGGAGGCTGATGCAGGAGACGGTACCGCCCAGTTCCAAAGACAAGGCGGCTTCGCCGCTGCTTTCAGGCGCAGTGCTGCGCAGCATATTCTCCGGACAACCATATCCGGAGCTGCTGTTCAACAGCGTGATGACGCGCATCCGAGCGGAGCACGACGTGAGCCGAGGCAAGGCGGCTATCATCAAGGCGTATCTGCTTAGAAAGTATAAAGATAAATATAAGGAGGTTTTGACGGTGTCTTTAAATGAGGATTGGGATAAAAAGCCCTATGTGCTGGGCAGGCTGTTCGCCGTATTGGAAAAGGCGCAGATGGAGGCAAATCCCGGCATTAACGCAACGATCAAGGATCGGTTTTTCACATCGGCGTGCGCGACGCCGGGAATGGTCTTTCCGCGCTTGATACAGCTTGCGAACCATCACACGGCCAAAGCTAAGTATGGCTATTCGATTGAAAAGAAAATAATTGATTTATTGGACAAGCTGGAGATACAGGACGATCCGTACCCTGCGCACTTGAGCCAACGGGAACAGGGCGAGTTCATACTCGGCTACTATCATCAAGTAAAAGCATTTTATACCAAAAAGGATAAGGAGGAAGAATAAAATGACGATACAGAACAGATATGATTTTGTTGTGCTGTTTGATGTAGAGAACGGCAACCCCAACGGCGACCCGGACGCGGGCAACATGCCGCGCATCGATCCGGAAACCGGACATGGCATAATAACGGACGTATGCCTGAAGCGTAAGATTCGCAACTATGTGGAAACAGTGAAGGAAGGCGTCCCGGGTTATGAAATCTACATCAAGGATAACGTACCGCTTAACACAAGCGACAAACGCGCATTCGAATATCTCGGCGTGGATGATAAAACGGTTAAGGACAAGAAGAAAGACGATAAGGATATTGATCTAAAAATACGCGACTTCATGTGCAAAAACTTTTTCGATATCCGCACGTTCGGCGCGGTGATGACAACTTTCGTCAAAGCGGCGCTCAACTGCGGCCAAGTGCGCGGGCCGGTGCAAATAGGTTTTGCCCGCAGCATAGAGCCGATAGTACAGCAGGAGGTCACAATTACACGCGTGGCAATCACGACGGAAGCCGACGCGGAGAAAAAGGGCACGGAGATGGGCCGCAAATATGTGATCCCATATGCGCTGTACCGTGCTGAAGGCTTTGTATCCGCCAACCTTGCGCAGAAGGTGACAGGTTTTTCGGAAGACGACCTTACGCTGCTTTGGGAAGCCATAGTCAACATGTTTGAGGATGACCATTCGGCGGCGCGAGGCAAGATGGCAGTAAGGGAGCTTATCGTGTTCAAGCACGACAGCGTATTTGGCAACGCGCCTTCCCACAAGCTGTTTGAAACCGTAACGGTAACGCCCAAAAAACCGGGACTGGCCCGCCAATACGGCGATTATGACGTCAAAGTGGACACGAGCGCCGTTCCGGCAGGCGTCACCTGCAAACGCATGATATAATGTCATACAGCGACGACGACCTCCTATTGTTATCCGGCATACAGCATTTCGCATTTTGCCGCCGTCAATGGGCGCTCATTCATATCGAGCAGGAATGGAAGGAAAACCTACGCACGGTGGAAGGCGGAAGGCTTCATGAGAAGGCGCATGGTGAACCGCTTTTTGAGAAAAGAGGCGATTTGTTAACCGTGCGAGGATTATCCGTTTTCTCAGATGAGCTGGGATTTTCGGGCGTATGCGACGTAGTTGAATTCCATCGGGATGAAAACGGCATCCGCCTATCAGGAAGAAAAGAACGCTATCAGCCTGTGCCGGTATAGTATAAGCGCGGAGAACCCAAGACGGACCACTCGGACATACTGCAGCTTTGTGCGCAGGCGATGTGTCTGGAAGAGATGCTCGCCTGCGCTATCCCCATAGGTTATTTGTACTATGGGGAAACGAGGCACCGCATAGAGGTTCAGCTTAGCGCTGAGCTTCGAAACGAGGTTTGTTTTACGGCGGCGGAGATGCACGATATGTATAAGAGGCGACATACGCCCAAGGTAAAGACGGGCAGCTTTTGCCGGGCGTGTTCATTGCGCGATCTGTGTCTGCCTAAACTGTGCAGTATTAAGCCTGTTGCGGAATACATCGCTCAAAGTCTGGGAGGAAAGTGAATTGAGAAAAATGCTGAACACGTTGTATATCACGACGCCTGAAAGCTATCTGTCGCTGGAAGGCGAGACGGTGTTGATTCGGCGTGATGAAGAAACGGTTGCCAGATTGCCGCTTCATAATTTTGAAGCTATCGTGACATTCGGCTATACGGGCGCAAGCCCGGCGTTGATGGGAGCCTGCGCGAAGCACAATATCAGCCTGTGCTTTCTTACTTCAAGCGGCAGATTCCTTGCGCGTATTGTCGGAGAGAGTCACGGTAACGTTACACTGCGCAGAGAACAGTACCGTGTGAGCGACAGCAAAGAAAAGAGCTGCCTTTTAGCAAAAAACTTTATCATTGGCAAGGTTTATAACGCGAAGTGGATACTCGAACGCGCTGTACGCGACCATGAGATGCGGCTGGATGTGCAGCGCTTGAAGCAAGTTTCAGCCATGCTGAGCCAGATACTTGATTCGGTCAACTGGTGTTGTGATCTTGAGCAGCTTCGCGGGCTGGAAGGCAATGCGGCAAGTCTTTATTTCAGAGAGCTTGACAATCTGATACTTCAGCAAAAAGAAGATTTTACATTTCAGGAACGTAGCAAACGTCCGCCGACGGATAATGTCAATGCGTTATTGTCGTTTATGTACACTATACTTGCGAACGACTGCGCCTCAGCGCTGGAAACGGCAGGATTAGACGCCTATGTCGGCTTCCTGCACAGAGACCGCCCTGGCCGCATTTCGCTTGCGTTGGATCTGATGGAAGAGCTTCGCGGGTTGATGGTGGACCGATTTGTAATCACGTTGATCAACAAAAGGGTGATTAACGCAAAAGGTTTTATCAAACGTGAAAACGGCGCAGTAATAATGGATGACGATACTCGCAAGACTGTGCTTAAGGCGTGGCAAGAAAAGAAAAAGGAAACGATAACACATCCATTTCTCAAAGAAAAAATCGAGTGGGGATTGGTGCCTTTTGTACAGTCGATGCTTTTGGCTCGGTATCTTCGCGGCGATCTGGATGGCTATCCGCCATTCTTGTGGAAATGAGGTAGATATGCTTGTTTTGATCACCTATGATGTAAATACGGAAACTGCAGAGGGGAGGCGACGCCTTCAACAGGTTGCAAAGCAGTGTGAAAACTATGGCCAGCGCGTACAAAATTCTGTTTTTGAATGCGTGATGGATGCGGCAAAATGCCGGGAAGTACAGTATATACTGGAGAATATTATCGATAAGGAAAAAGACAGCCTGCGCTTTTATTATCTTGGTAACAACTATAAGACAAAGGTTGCCCATTTTGGCGCGAAACAAAGCTTTGATGTTGAGAGCCCTCTGATTCTCTAGTGCGGATGTAAAGTGCACATAATAAGCATAGCGCTTTCGCACCTAAAAAAACATGAAAATGGTTAGATAAGGATAGATATTATGATATATTTATGTTTATTTTGAGCAGAAAGCGGTATTACAAATAAAATATGTCTAAAATATACATAATATTGGAATAAATCGAACCGTTTTCGGAGTCGCACCCCACGCGGGTGCGTGGATTGAAAT
>JAEZIZ010000151.1 GCA_023415915.1 Bacillota bacterium
GCGTTCAGAAACAGCGATACGTGGTATCTTTCGCTGATAGAAGCAGGAGCGGCAGCGTTGGCGTTCGTTGCGCTGCCAGGGAAGGTATATTCGTTCGCGGGCCGGTATTTCGATGCGCAGGTAAGGCGGGAATACGAATACAAGCTGCACGCGAGCAGGTTCCGCGAGCTTACGATAGGCAGGCTTAAGGAAGTGTCCGAGGTGTTCTCGCAGACGGGAGAGATGTTTTCGAGAGAAGCCGAGCAGAAGATAAAGGAAGCGGACATATCCGGCGTGCTGTCCATAGTGGCGGAGAACACCTGTAAAGAATGCGTGTTTAAGAAGAGCTGCTGGGACAAGGACTTTTTGAATACATACAACGTATTCGACAGGCTGTTTATAATGTATGAGAAAAACGGGCGCATAGACAAAGACAACGTCGACGCTGCGTTTGTAAAGAAGTGCTTTAATATAAACGGCGTGCTTGCTTCTGCGGAAAGCATATTCAGCGCATATCTGCTTAACTTGAAGTGGGCGAGGAAGATAGAAGAATCCCGGCTGATAACGGGCAGGCAGCTTAAAGGCGTAGCAAAGGTGGTAGCGGACATAGGCCGCGAGATGGACACGGGCTTTAAGTTCCTTGAATCGGTGGAGCAGGGCGTCGCGGTCTCGTTGGACGCGCTGGGAGTGCATACCGGGGAGGTGTGCGCAGAAAAGACGGCGGCCGGAATGGCGGTGGAACTGCGCGTAAAAAACTGCGCGGGCGGTTCGGGCTGCAGGCCGGGCGTAGAGAAGGTGGTAAGCGGCATATGCGGCGCAAGGATGACGAGGGTAAAGACCGCGGGCTGCGGCTCGGGGAAGCCTTGCCTTGTAAGGTTTGAGCAGGCAAGAAAGCTGGGGGCGGTGACGGGCGTAGCGGCCGTCGCCAAGGGAGAGGTCTCGGGAGACAGCTACTCGTTTCAGCCGTTAAAGGACGGCAGGTATCTTGTTATGCTTTGCGACGGCATGGGCAGCGGGGAAAGCGCGAAACGGGAGAGCGCTGCGGCCGTGTCGCTGTTAGAAAACTTCTATCAGGCGGGATTCGATGAAAACATAATATTCGACACGATAAACAGGCTGCTTATGCTGAAAGGAAACGAGGAGGTATTCACGACAGTCGATATATGCATGATAGACTTAAAGACGGGCATAGCGGACTTTACTAAGATAGGCGCGGAGAGCTCGTACCTGCTTACGGAAGGCGAAACCGTGCCCATAGCGCCCGGGTCGCTGCCGTTAGGGATTATAGAGGAAGCCGCTCCTAAAAGCACGCGGCGCGAGCTGCTGCCGGGCGATATGATAGTGATGATGAGCGACGGCGTTGCGGACAGGATAACCGGGGAAAGCTGGTTTACGGATATACCGGCAATCGACCCGCAGGAGACGGCTGATATGATACTCGCAAAGGCGGGCGGCGCAGAGCCGGGCGACGACATGACGGTGATTGCGTGCCTCGTAACGGAGGGGGAGTTGATTTAACAAACAAAGGCAGCGGTTTGCGAATTGACAGTTAACTTTGCTGTGATATAATACTCTGCACGGACGAGGAGCATCACAGCAATGAAAGATAAGGAATTCTACAAAAAGTTTCTGGCGCTGTCCGTACCGATAGCGCTGCAGCAGCTGTTAAAGGCGCTGATGCATTTTATAGACAACATAATGATAGGCTCGCTTGGGGAAGACGCGATAGTAGGCGTGGGCGATGCGAACCAGATCGCTTTTTTTATTATTGTCGCGATGTTTGGCGTTTGTTCGGCGGGCTGGGTGTTTGCCGCGCGTTTCCACGGCGAAGGCGATACGGGCGGCATCAAGAGCACGCTGGGGCTTTGCCTTATAGGTACGTTTATAATAGGCTTTGTTTTTTTTGTGCTTGCTCTCGTCATTCCGGAAGGGTTAATTTCGATATTCAACCAAACGCCCGGCGTTGTTGAAAGCGGGAGCGAGTATATAAGGATAGTGGGAATATCGTACATATTCACCGGCATATCGCAGTCGTACGCCAACGTGCTTAAGGGCTGCCAGAGGACGAGGATACCCGTAGTAACAGGCTTTATTTCGGTGAGCGTAAACGCGTGCATAAACTATGCGCTTATAGGCGGCAACTGGGGTTTTCCGGCGCTGGGAGTACAAGGCGCGGCCATAGGCACGGTTGTAGGCTCGCTGCTCGACGCGGTGCTTATAGTCATTATCAGTTACCTAAGGGGCAACGAAGCGAAGGCAAAGCTGTCAGAGCTGTTCCCGGGAATTGCGCGTATGGGGAAGCTGATGGGCGAGTTTCTAAAGGTAGGCGTGCCTATAATAATAAACGAGACGATGTGGGCGCTGTATTCGGTGGCGCTTGTGATTCTATATAACAAGATGGGCGTAGGCGTGGCGGCGGCGATGTCCGTCGCGGGCGCGCTGGACAGGCTGGCGTACGTAGTGTATATGGGCATAGCGAATACGAGCGGCGTTATGATAGGCAACCAGCTTGGCGAAGGCGACAGGGAGAAGGCTTATATATACGCGAGGCGCTTTTTGAGGATGGCGCCGCTGTCTACCGTAGCCGTCGGCGCTCTCGTGCTGCTGGCGCTGCCGTTGTTTCTTGCGCAGTACGACATAACCGCGGCGACGAGCGAGATGGTAAGAAGAGTGGTGTATATCAACACGGCTCTCGCGTGGGTCATTATGATAAACAACACGAATATAATAGGTGTGCTGCGCGGCGGAGGCGACACGAGGTTCGCGGCGATGATAGACCTGGCGGGATGCTGGGCGCTTACGCTGCCTGTCGCTTACATTACCGCGCTGGCGCTTAGGCTGCCTATATACGTTGTTTATCCGTGCGCAATGCTGGCGGGCGAGTCGTTCAAGCTTATATTCGGCCTCCGCAGGTTTCTGTCGGGAAAGTGGATGCACGACATAACGTCGGCGATACGCGCGGCAGACTAAAAATGATATAATATGCTGTTTCGACCACATTGGCGTACCATCCGCCTTAAAAAATGTTATCCACATTTGAACCAAAGAGGCAGCGCCGCGCGTTGACCTTTGCAGAAAATACCATGCGCCTTTTTATGCATGTTATACTGCTTCGCGTACTGGCACGCGGCGCAAAAATGATGAAAAACCTTAAGTTATCCACCATAGCCCGCAGGTTATCCACATGGTTTGGTGGATAACTTTACTTTTCCAGGCCTTTTCGGCGCTGTATGAATATACAGTTTTTATATTTAAAAATAGAAAATGCAGTAAAAATAAGCGGCCCTTAAGGCCGCTTATAATACTTTTTTATACGGGGTTCCCAAAAAGCCGTGAGGATTTTTGGGGCGTGTTTAAAAATTGTTTCTGTCTCTGAAGCCCTTGCTTTTGCTTCTTACAGGCCCCTTGCGTACGCCGCTGCTTAACGATGAAGTTCTGGGCCTAACGCCCGAAGCTCTCGGGACTGCCGACCTTGCGGCGGAGACCTTCGAAGGCGTTTTGCCCTTTTTCCAGAGTATAAATATTGCGACGCCCACGCCGATAATAAGCACCAGCAGCACGCCCGCCAGTATAAACCATATAAGCAGCGGGTCGGATTTGGAATCGGTGGGCTCGAGCGTCACCGTCGCGGCGTCTTCGCTCGGGTCGGTGGGAGAGGGCTCGACGGCATGTATCGTTATAGTGACGGGCGCCATGTTAACGGTATACGGCTGGCCGTTCCTGTCCTTGAACGTCAGCGTAAAGTTATACGTAGTTGTAGCGTTTACATCCACCGTCTTTTCGATGTTTTGATACGCGCCCGGTTCCATCTCGGATACGGAGAACACTTCGCCCAGCGTTGGTTCCGTCACCTTTACTTCGGTTATCTTGAAATCCGAATCATTGGAAACGCGGCCCGAGAAATTCACTGTGCCTGCCGCGGTAAGCTCCTGCCTGTCCGCCTCGAGGGTGAGCACTACATTGGAGGAGAGCGCGTCCGGGTCTACCGGAAGCTGTATGTTGCAGGACGGGGTAAGCTTTTTAAGCGCGTTCTTCTGGTCTTTCATCGTTATCGTGAATTCGACCTTGGTGGACTTATCGAACGTCATCTTGTAAGTCTGGCTGAAATCGTCCCCCTTGGTGAGCTTCGTGGAGGGGAAATCCATCTTCTGGCCGTTGTATGTTACGGCAAGTTCGGAATAAGGTACGTTGCCGTCGTTCCAGATTCTAAGCGTCAGCGTGACCTCCTCGCCCGGCTTGGGCGACGGGTTGTCGGCGGTAAGCGACGTATGTACCTTTCTTAACTCCAGATCGAGCACGACGGGCTGCGCTATTGTAAACGTCTGCGGCGCGCCTGAGCCCGCTACGGTATAAGTTACCGTGGGCGCGATGGTTGCCGCCGTGGTTACGGTGTGTTTGTACGTTACCGCCTGTTTCTGGCCCGGAGCGAGAGAAAACGGCTGGTTGAGAGCCTTGCCGTTGTTGAGCTGCGAGGCCTTTACTTCTATGTTTTCCAGTACCGCTTCGCCCTGGTTTTCAACGTTTATCGTGAACGTTACCACATCGCCGGGCTCGGCGAGCGTAAGATCTGCCGTTACTGTCGCGTGCATTTTGACTGTAAGCGCTTT
>JAEZIZ010000067.1 GCA_023415915.1 Bacillota bacterium
TTCCAGTAGATGTGTGTATTTGTTATTTGATATGCATATATCCCCTCATTATTATGAAGCATAAAACCCGAATCAACAATGTATTTTTTTCTGAAAATGGTTCAATATTCTATCGCGAATCTACAAAGCAGGAGAAATCCGATACGAAGCTTAAAGCAACAAGGTATTTCTTCATAGCAATCAGTTATAAACCGGCTGCGCCTTAAACAAAAAAAGCTGAAGACTAAAGCGTCACAGCTTTTTTAATAACGGGATCCCCAGCAAGCCGTGAGGCTTGATGGGGTGTAAATCAGCTTTTTATTCCCGCAAGTATTACTTTTGCCCGTAGTAAGCGCTGTCGCCATGCTTTCGGAAGAAATGTTTTTGGAGCAGCGCTTTAGGCATAGAGGACTCAGAGTTTAGCCTCGTCGTTATGTACGCCATCTCGGCGGCATACTCCATGACGGCCGCGTTCTCTACGGCCTTGCCGCAGGTGGGGCCCCATGCGAACGGCCCGTGGTTAGCCACCAAAACCGCCCCCACTTTGAGCGGATCGATTGCTTTTTCTTTAAACGTCTCGGCTATGACAAGCCCGGTGTTTTTTTCATATTCGCCTTGTATCTCCTCGTCTGTCAGCGCTCTGGTACAGGGTATTTCTCCGTAAAAATTATCCGCATGCGTCGTACCCAGCGCGGGTATGCCGCATTTTGCCTGTGCCCAGCTCGTTGCCCATTTAGAATGCGTATGCACAACCGAACGCACCCCCGGAAACGCCTTGTAAAGCTCTATATGCGTTGGCGTGTCCGACGAAGGCTTATACGTTCCCTCCACTACCTTTCCGTCAAGGCCGACCACTACCATGTCATTTTCGGTCATGTTTTCATACGCCACGCCGCTCGGCTTTATTACAACGAGCTGCGTCTCCTCGTCGAGTATACTCACATTGCCCCATGTAAAGAGCACTAAGCCGCGCGTTACTAGTTCAAGGTTTGCCCGCAGCGCTTCCTTCTTAACGTTCTCCAGCATAGATTTATCCTGTCCTCCCAAGATTATATACGCAGCGATTCCGTTGCCATACCTATCGATGAGTTGCTCAATCGCCAATCTCCTCGGCCGCAGCCCGTTCAACTTTAAGGCTCGCTTTATACCGCTCAATAAACTTTGCAAATCCCGCTGTGTCAGCTTTATCCGGCTCTAATGTCACGCATTCTGCGCCGCCGAACACGCGGTTTGACAGATAATCGGCAAGCGATTCACCTTGTTTGTTATTCATGTACGCCGCAAGTATCGCTATGCCCCACGCCCCGCCTTCACTGGCAGTCTCCATAACCGTTACCGGAGCGCCAAGCGCGGCGGCCATTACGCGCTGGCCTACCTCGGGCACCTTAAAAAAGCCCCCGTGGCCCGTTATTGAATCGAGCTTGACGCGCTCCTCAAACAGTATGTCCATGCCTATATTCAGCGTGGCACAGGCGGAATAAAGCTGAGTACGCATGAAATTAGGCAGGTCAAGCTTTGAATCCGGCGCGCGCATGAAAAGCGGCCGCCCGGTACCAAGCCGTGTTATAGGCTCGCCAGAGATGTAGTTGAAGCTTACAAGCCCGCCGCAGTCGGCGTCGCCTTCAAGAGCGAGCCTGTAAAGCGTACCGTATAGTTTGTTCGTATCGAAATCCGCACCCAGCGCTTTAGCGGCGTCGCCAAGCAGCCTTACCCATGCGTCAATATCTCCTAGGAAGTTGTTGCAGTGCACCATCGCCACAGGCTCGCCGGACGGCGTGGTAACCATATCTATCTCCTGATATACTTTCGAGAGCGGCTTTTCGAGCACCGCCATCAAGAACACGCTCGTGCCCGCGCTGACGTTGCCCGTACGCGGGCGTACGCTGTTAGTCGCTACCATCCCGGTGCCCGCATCGCCTTCGGGAGGACACATAGGTATTCCCGCTTGTAGCGTGCCGGACGGGTCGAGCAGCTTTGCGCCTTCGGGTGTAAGTACACCGGCATTTTCACCGGCAGACAGTACTTTGGGCAATATATCCGAAACTTTCCAGCCTAATCCCCTGTCCGCAACCAGCTTGTCAAATTGCGCAAGCATATTGCCGTCGTATTGTCTTGTCGCGTCGTCTATAGGAAACATACCTGAAGCGTCGCCTATTCCGAGCACCCTTTGCCCTGTAAGCTGCCAGTGTATATAACCTGCGAGCGTGGTAAGATAATCAACCTCGCTTACGTGCTTCTCGCCGTTCAGTACGGCCTGATAAAGATGCGCTATGCTCCAGCGCAGCGGTATATTGAAACCAAACTCTTCTGTCAGCAGTCCGGCGGCTTCCTCCGTATTCGTATTGCGCCACGTGCGGAACGGCACAAGCAGCCGGCCGTCGCTGCCAAAAGCCATATACCCGTGCATCATTGCCGATATGCCTAACGCGCCTACGGCGGTTAACGTCACGCCGTATTTTTCATACACGTCCTTTACAAGGTTTGCGTAGCAGTCGCGAAGGCCTCCCCAGATATCCTCAAGCGAATATGTCCACAGTCCGTTTTCGAGACGGTTCTCCCATGTGTGGCTGCCGGACGCTACAGGCTTATGCTCGCTGTCAATCAGCACAGCCTTTATGCGGGTCGATCCAAGTTCTATGCCCAGATATGTTTCATTAATGTTTATATCATTTTCGTTTTGCCGCATACCCTTTTATCCTCCAAATCGACAATCTGCCATTTATGTATAAATTGTTATTAATTGTTCCATATAGTATACCACAGTTAATTTCAATTCTACATGCTCTTTTTTACGATTTTCCTATTATTTTTAACGATTTTGGCACAATATGATAAAATCTTTCCCGCACGAAAAAAGCTACGGCACTTATAGGCTTTCTTTACTTTTCTGCATGGAACGGGTCTAATATACGCTTTTTTATTACGCCGGAAACAATATTGCAGATAATATACTGACATAGCGAGAACGTTATAAAAACAAGCAGCGGCAGGCTTGTGGGATAAAGCAGTACACACGCGGCAAGCAGCACAAGAGGAATAATGAGCAGGATGTTGCGTTTTAATTCTATGAGCGTAAGCAGTAATGAGTTTTTAATTGCCGGTTTTAAGCTAATATCTACGGTGGTTATTATCGCAAACAGATAACAGGCGGCAATATACAGCAGCGCCTCAAAGAATACTATAAACGCTATGCCCAGCGAAGAAGCAAAGCCGGCAAAGAAGTTGTATACCGCGAAGCCTGTGAAAAACACGGCTGCCATAAGCATGCCCATTATCAGCCCGGCGGCCAGGCTGCCAAAAAAGCCTTGCCGGAATTCACGCAGAAAATCGTTCCACAATTCGCAGTCGTCTTTCATCACAAGGTTCATAAGCACTTTTGTCATAGCCGATACAGACGCGGGTATGGTAATCACCGGTATGCAGAAGGCAAGGAACAGCACGTTGAGCCTTATAAGCAGCCACGCCCTTGCGCTTAACGACTGCACCAGCTTTTCCGCCTTTTCCCCGCCATGCTGTCGTTTACTTATTTCCATCTCAACTCGCTCTTCGTTATCCCGCATATAGTCCCTCCCGCAATACAGCTAAATTCTACCAGAAACATTGTTCTTATTCAACCGCCTTGCCGGCTCGGTTAAAAGCCCCTAAAACAAAGACACCTCCCGTTATACAGGGAGGGTCCATATGATCGGCCTTGGGGTCAGTTGGTTATTACATTGCCCGTTTCTGCGTCGAATATATGAGCCTTTTGTGCGTTGAGCGCAAAAAATACCGGCGAGCCGGACTTTAAGCCCGACGACGCAGGGAAACGCGCAATCATCTTGCTCCCCGCAAACTCGAAGTATACGAGCAGCTCTGCGCCCATCATCTCGGATATATCGACTACTGAGCCATATGTATTGGGCTCCCGGTCGTCCGTGCGTTCTTCGATGTCCTCGGGGCGCAGCCCGACCTTCACGGCCTTGCCAATGCTTGTTTCAAGCACACCGTCTTTATTCTTGCTTTCCGGAAGCACAAGCGTCTTGTCCTGCATGTCTACCGCAAAACCGTTTGCCGTTTTAACCAGCGTACCGTCCACAAAATTCATCTGAGGGGAGCCTATGAAGCCCGCGACGAACAGGTTGCAGGGGTATGTGTACAGATTTACGGGCGTATCTACCTGCTGAATAACCCCGTCCTTCATTACAACTATCCTGTCCGCCATAGTCATCGCTTCCGTCTGATCGTGGGTGACATATACGAACGTCGTTCCTATCCTGTTGTGCAGCTTCGCTATTTCCGCGCGCATCTGCGTGCGCAGTTTCGCGTCGAGGTTGGAAAGCGGCTCGTCAAGAAGAAACACTTTCGGGTTGCGCACTATAGCGCGGCCCAGCGCCACGCGCTGCCGCTGTCCACCCGAGAGAGCCTTGGGCCTGCGCTTTAAAAGGTGCTCTATATCGAGTATCCTGGCCGCTTCGTGCACCCGCTCGTCAATTTCCTTTTTCGGCGTTTTTCTTAAGGAAAGGCTGAAAGCCATGTTCTGATACACGCTCATATGAGGATACAGGGAGTAATTCTGAAAGACCATAGCGATATCCCTGTCTTTGGGCTGCACGTCGTTAACCACCTTGTCCCCTATCCTCAGCTCTCCCGACGTGATATCCTCAAGGCCTGCAATCATGCGCAGCGTGGTCGACTTTCCACAGCCCGAGGGCCCTACCAATACCACGAACTCCTTGTCGGCTATTTCAAGGTTAAAATCCTTGACCGCATGAAACCTTTCCTTCTTGCCGTAGTACACCTTGTTTAAGTTCTTAATAGATATACTCGCCATAGCCCATTCTCCTTATATTTAATGTTTACCGCTCGCCATTAAAGAAGCTTTTTAATACAAGCTAACATCGCATTTCGATACCGTTAAGCTTTATGACCCTCTCTTCGCCCGCTATCCTTGTTATGCTGGTTCCTTCCCTTTCCACCGCCACTTCAAAAAGGCTGCCTTTATACTTAAATCTGAAAGAATATGAGCGCCAGTTTTCCGGAAGCACAGGCGAAAGGCTTACGCCGCTTTCGTCTATTATGAGTCCCGCAAAGCCGCTGAGCACGCAAAGATACGCTCCTCCCATATTTGCCATATGCAGGCCGTCCTTTGTATTCTGATGAGTGTCGTCAAGGTCTGTCCTCAGTGTGCGCATGAAATAATCGTATCCTTTTTTTGTATTTCCGAGCCTTGCGGCCATTACCGAAAACGTGCAAGCCGAAAGCGAAGAATCGTGAGTCGTTATCCTCTCGTAATAGCCGTAGGATCTCTTCATCAGTTCCGTATCGTGCTCTTTCAAAAACAGGCTGTACGCGAGCAGCACGTCTGCCTGCTTGCATATCTGATGCCTGTAAAGCGTCATAGGATGGTAGTGAAGCAGCAGCGGGTAACTCTCCGGCAGAACCGTAAAGTCCCACTCCTTTTTATTAAGGAAGGAATCGTCCTGCGGAGTTATTCCCTTTTCCTCGTCATACGGCAGGTACATGTTCAAATACGCCTGCTCGAACGCCTCTATTTCGCTGCCTTTGAGCCCTATTCGTTCAACGACTGCGTTATCCGGCCCAAGGCTTTTATATATACTGACTGCCCATTTCAAGTTGTGCCTCGCCATTATGTTCGTATAGTAATTGTTGTCTGAAAGGCAGGTATATTCATCCGGGCCGGTGACGGTATCGATCCTGAACCTGCCGCCGCAAAAATGCCCTAAGTCCAGCCATAACCTCGCCGTTTCGAATATTATCTCGGCTCCTTCCCCGAACAGCAGCTCTGCGTCCCCCGTAGTCAGATAATAGTTGATAATCGCGTACGATATATCCGCGTTTATATGATACTGCGCCGCGCCCGCCGGAAAGAACGCCGAGCATTCGTCCCCCGTTATCGTGCGCCACGGGTATGCCGCTCCGTATTTGTGGCCTAGCTTTTTTGCGTTTTTACGCGCGGCGTCCAGATTTCTGTAACGGTAAAGCAGCAGCTTCCTCGCGGTGTCCGGGTCGGTAAGCGTATAAAACGGGTGTATGAATATTTCCATATCCCAGAAATAGTGACCCTCGTAACCTTCGCCCGAAAGCCCTTTTGCAGGTATCGAGCTGCCGCAGAAAGCGCTCTGGCATATCAGCTGGTATATGCAGTACCTAAGGCTCAGCCCTGCGCCGTCGTCGGAGTCTATTTTAACGCCTGCTTCGCTCCATCTTTTATCAAGAAACGCCCGCTGCTTTTCATATAAACCGGCAACGCTTTGCGTATGCCGCTCTGCGAGCTCAAATGCAGTCCCCTTCAAATCGCCGCAGCTGTTTGAATCGATAAAAAACACGTACTTTAATAGCCTTACAGACTCGCCTGCCGCCGCGCTTGTCTTTATCGCCGTCCTGGCGCACATTCCGTTAAGCGAGTATTCAAAGCCGGCTGCTTTTGAAACCGTGTGGCAGGAGCACGTTGCGACGCCTATGCCTGAGCGCACGGTCTCCGACTCGAGGTAAACCCTGCCTTCGCTTACCTCGCCGCGCAGAAAGTTCAAGTTCCTGTCCTTTCTGCTGTTCGTCCTCGGGTCTTCCCCGTCCGAATAGTTCATTACGTCGGCGCTGTCGAACGATACAAAGCATATTTCACCGTCGAAGTTTATAGGCGTAACGGTGTAATCAATTGTGAAGAGCTCCCGTACGGCAAAAGACGCCATCCTTTTAATCTCTATTTCAATGCGCCTGCCGCGGGGCGACTCCCATACCACGCTCCTTGTTGTGACGCCGTTTTTCATGTCAAGCGTTCTGTCAAAGCTTATAACGCCGCCGCTGAAGGCGTTGAACGTCTCCCCTTCTATGCTTAAAATTATCGTCTGGCAATCGTGTACGTTTACAATCGACTGCTTTTCTTCGGGAAATCCGGACAGCTTTTCTTCGTACCTTATGTCGCGCGTGTCATAGCATCCGTTTATGTACGCCCCCCTTATGGTATCCGGCGAATCGTACCCTTCCTCGAAATTTCCCCTTACTCCGAAATATCCGTTGGAGGTTGAAAACACGGACTCGTTCTTAATTAAAGCCTGCCTGCCAAGCTCGCAGTCCCTGATGATCCATTTGCAATGCCGCATTTGTTGCTACTCCTTTACAGCGCCCGAAACAAGCCCCGATATTATTTTTCTCTGAAACAGCAGTACCAGTACGAGCGTCGGCACGGCCACTATGATGGTAGCGGCGGTGACTTCGCCCCATAGTATCTGGAATTGCGTGCGCAGGAACGATATCGCTACAGGCACCGTATGATAGTTGATATTTGTATTCAGCGTTACCGTTAAAAGGTATTCGTTCCATGCCGCAATAAAGCTGATTATCGCGGCAGTGAATACCCCGGGCGCCGCCAGCGGAAAGACTATCCTCCATAGTATTTTGAAGGGCGGAGCGCCGTCTATCCTCGCCGATTCTTCTATGGATATCGGTATCTTTTTAAAATGCGATACCATTATCCATACCGCCAGAGGCAGCGTTATAGTCGAATAAGGCAGCACGACCCAATAGCTGTTGTTCCAGCCAAGAGCCATGAATATGTTGTATACGGGGCCTACGATTATCATCTGCGGAAACATGGATACCGCGAGCACGAGCCCTAAAATCAGGTTCTTTCCCTTGAAGTTGAACCTTGATATTGCGTATGCCATCATAGACGCGATGACAACCACGTAAACCATAGTGATAGTCGAAACCACCACGCTGTTTAATATGGAGGTCGTTATGCCTTTATCGAGAATCGTGCCGTAGTTCTTAAGCGTGGGATTGCTCGTAAATACGTTGTACGCTCCCTCGCCGAACACCTCGCTGCCCGGTTTTATCGACGTTATCAGCACCCAGAGAAATGGGAATACGATTATTATCATGAATACGGTCAGCACAATATAAAACAACCAATTCGAGCCGCTAAGCTTATTATTCATAATTCCCGCTCCTTAATCATCGCCTATGACTTCCGCGCCCAGCACTTTTATAAACAATACGGCAATTATTGCAACGAGTATAAACATCATTATTACGACCACAGACCCGTAGCCAAAGTTAGTTTGAGCAAACATGTTCTTATATGCGTATATCGACAGCGTCTCCGTCGCGCCGCCCGGCCCGCCGTTAGTGAGCACCGCTATGAGGTCGTATACCCTGAAAGCGTCCAATGTGCGGAACAGCAGCGCAACGAGTATCGCGGGCTTTAACAGAGGCAGCGTGACCCTGAAGAACTGCTGCTTCTTTGTAGCGCCGTCTATCCTCGCGCTCTCGTAAAGCCCCTTGTCTATAGTCTGCAGGCCTGCGAGCAGCAGCAGCGCCATATACGGCGTCGTCTTCCAAACGTCGGAAAGTATGGCCGACGCCATCGCGCCGCCTGCGGAAAGCAGCATATACTCAGGCCCCTCGATTAGCCCCAGCTTTGATACTATGAACGATATTATGCCGCTTGAGCCGTCATACAGATAACTCCATATAAGTGCTGAAACGACGGTAGGTATAGCCCACGGTATAAGAGCGGCAGTTCTTACGCCGCCTATGCCCTTAATCGCTTTGTTCATCACCATCGCCAATGCAAGGCCGAGCACGAACTCGCAGCTTACCGATATTATGGTAAACAGCACCGTATTCCACGTCGCGTTCCAAAAGCGCGTATCGCGCAGCACGCTCACATAGCCGTTTACGCCTATGAAGTTGCTTACTATGAAGCAGTCGTCCATGCTGGCAAGCACCGAAGCCATACCTTCACGGTTATAAAACGCGATATCGGGATTTCGGCCGTAAACCGCTTCGGACGTTTCTTTAAGCTCGCCCACCAGCGACCTTAATTCTTCTGACCGGCTCGCGGAAAGCGCCACGGTTTTCTCATTATTGGTTGCTCCCAATTGAGGCAGCAGCGCAAGCCCTTTATCGGAAAGCTCCGTCAGTTTTTTGAAATCATTTACCGATTGCTCGTCTGTAACCAGCGTAGAATCGTCCCCTGTGAAGAACTTAACGTATTTGAGGTTTTCTTCGAAAAGCTCGGTGTTGAACCTGTCGTTTAAATAGAGCCCCGCCTTAAGAGGATCGTTGAGCTGATAATCGAACAGAGAATATATGGCGGTCTGCACAATTGAATACACCGAGAAGATAAGCAATATTACCAGTACGGGAAGGACAAACAGAAGTTCTTTAAGTTTTATTCTGTGTTTCATATATATCTACCCCTTCCGGCAGAAAATTGCCCGGACAAAACAAACTGCTGAATCGTTAAATCGACCTTTTACAGTTACCCCTGATTTTTTATGAAGCTAAGGGGCGCGCTCACCGCACGCCCCATGTTTTTATCTATTCGCTTATATCAGCCAATCGCAGCCTGTATTGCCGAAACCGTTGCGTCTATGTCCTGATCGCCGGAAAGGTATTTATGGGCGTTTATCTGTATAGTATCCGAAAGCTTGGAATACTCCGCCGATACAGGACGCGGTATCGTGTTGGCAACCGCCGCCTTAAAGCCGTCCATCGTCAGCATGGGATTCGCAGCCGCCACGTCGGCGTCGTTAAGCAGCGTGTTCCAGCCGGGCACATAGCCGCCCTTCGTGGACATTATCTTCTGTCCTTCCTCTCCCGCGAGGAACTTTATGAACTCGAATGCGCCTTCCTTGTTTACCGACTGTTTGTTTATAGCGAGCAGCCAGCCGCCGACGGTATCTCCCTTTGGCAGAGGAGCAACCGTGACTTGATCAGGGGTGATGTTGGAGTCATCGCCTTTTATCATGCCGTACTGATAAGGCCAGTTGCGTGCAAATACCGATTTGCCTTCGATAAAGCTCGTATGCGTCTCGCCTTCGGTATAGTTGAGTATGTCGACCGGCACAGCCTTTGAATCCACTATTTTCTTCATCGCTTCGAGCCCGCCTTTTATATCGGAAAACGCTCCCGTGAACTCGGTGAGGTTGCAGACAAGCCCTTCATACTGTTTGGCCTGGAATACTATGCCCGCTTCGGTTCCACCCTGCCCGGCGTATTTTTCGGCCATCGCAAGCAGGTCGTCCCATGTGTAACTGCCCGATACCAGTTTGGAGACGTCCTCAGCGCTCAAGATATCGGAACGTATGTAAAGCAGCCCGAGGTCGGGGAAGAAAGGAAGCACGTACTGTTTCCCCTGGTAAGCGCCCGACGCCATAGAGCCGGAATTGTAGTCCGCTTTTTTGAGCCCAGCGTCCGACATCATCATGTCAAGAGGCTCGATATACCCTGCCGCCGCGAATTCCCCGGCCCATACGACGTCCAGAGAAACGATATCATATTCCGCCGAGTCTCTTAGCGACGTTAGCAGCTGGTCGTGCATCTGCCCCGAATCGTTTGTCATCTCGACCCACTCGACCTTGTAGGCGCTCTGAGAAGCGTTGAACGCGTCAATGACCGCCTGAGTCGCGGGAGTGCTGTCGGCCTGTGCCGCAAACTTCAACGTTACCGTCTGCGCTGCCGGAGATTCCGTGGCCGGTTCAGGCGTTGCCACAGCTTCGGGCTGCGAGGGAGCTTCGCTTGCGGGAGACTCTACAGCAGGCTGGGGAGTACAAGCTGCAAACACTGCCAAAGATACCAGAGCGAATATTAATACCAGTATTCTTTTCATGTTACACACTCCTTTAATTTTAATGTTTTGGGTTGCGGTACAAAATTCCGTGCGTACCGGATTTTAAGCATACCAATTATACTTCATATAAACAGTATTTGTATTTAAGTATATTCACTATAATGTAATGATATTAATATGTTTGTTGCGGAATTTAATGTTAATATTTTTCGACGTAATAACTGGTTTTGCAGAAATATATCGTATTTTATATGTTTTTATTACTTTTTTACCGGATATGCGTTATAATACATATATAGTACTGTTAATATATTGATACAGTGCTTTTTCCTGCGGAATAATATTAACATTTCAATACTCAAAGAAGCGATACGGAGGCGCGCTTTGGATAACATGCCAGGGCACAATATAATAGATAAAGATTTCCATAGGATGAAGTCGCGAAACCTTGACACAATGTATATCCATCCCCCTTACTTTCTTGAACGCGAGATGATAGA
>JAEZIZ010000034.1 GCA_023415915.1 Bacillota bacterium
TTCGGAGTGGAATGGTTTTTAGAGAACGTACTGCCGGTTATTCCTGATGGGCTGCCTGTTTTGTGCGTTACAAAAGGAATGCAAGATACGGAAGTCGGAGAATTGATACCCTATCCGCATCTGTATCAGCGCCGCCTGGGCGAAAGAAAGCTTTCGATAAACGCTGTCGGCGGGCCGTGCACCAGTTATGAACTTGCGGATCACGATCAAACGCTGGTATGTTTCTGCGGGGAAGACTTAAAAACGCTAAGGGAAATAAAGAAGTACTTTCAAACTTCTTATTATCATATATGCCTCTCTACCGACGTCGTAGGAGTGGAATGCGCCGTGGCGATGAAAAACGCCTACGCGCTTGCGGTTACGCTGGCTGTCGGCTTATCCGAGCGAAGCGAGGGTATCGGGGGAAAAGAGCACTATAACTCGCAGGCGGCGCTGTTCGGACAGAGCGTACGCGAAATGAGAGCATTGCTGCGCCTCGTTGGCGGAAAGGACGAGAATATCGTATACGGCGCGGGGGACTTGTATGTAACAGTGTTTGGAGGCAGAACAAGAAAAATAGGAACGCTTTTGGGGCGAGGGCTTAGCTTCGACGATGCGATGAAACAATTGGACGGCGTGACATTGGAGTCAATAGTCATCGCAACGCGTACGGCCAATGCGGTTCGCAAGCTGATAGACGCGGGGAAAGCCCGAAAAGAAGACTATCCGCTATTATTGCATGTGGATGAAATAATCAATCGCAACGCGCCCGTTAATATTCCGTGGGAGAAGTTTGAAATAGAACATAATTAAACATTAATAGATTTTTTATAAACGGCAAAAAGAGATTTATGCATGCGAACGTATGCCACAGAGTACCAATAAACTCCCTTTTGTCATTAGGTCCCCTTTGGGTGAGCTTTCTACCGAAGGTCAGAATCCCATGGAAAGTGCTCTTAATAAGGGGATTCTTCAGTCGTTACACTCCTTCAGAATGACTTTTTGACGGTTTACGGCATACGGATGTATGCCGTTCTATTTTTCAGACTCTTTTCTTGCAAGATCGTTTGTATCTATTGTCTTGCGGTATACCACATATTTTTGAAAAAGAAACTCGGTTATAAGATTGAGCGCCATGTTGATAAGCGTAACGATATTGCCGTTCCAGCCTAAAGTTCCTTCAAGGTATGTGCCCAAGAGAATGGTAAGCGGCGTGAAAACGCAATAATAGCCAAACACCTTGAGCATTGCTATAGGGACGTTTGCAGCAGACTTAAACGTAAAGCGCCGGTTGAACGTAAAGTTCCACAACACGGATAAAACCAGCGCTATGAGATAGCTTACCCAGTATGTGATGTGCAGCAGGTCATATAGAAGAGCAAAGCTGCTTATTTGTATCAGCCCGGCGCTTATGGAAAACAGCCCGAATTTGATGGTACGCCATAGCTCTTTGTGTTCTTTCTTGTTCATGGTACTTCCTTTCCGGTGTAAAACCAAAATAGATACTGACTATGAAACCGACAAAGAGGACTATTATATACGGGTTTTGGAACTTCAGCTTGCTATCTTCTTTGAGTATTTCATAATATAAACTTTATGCATAAGCCATATCTCAAACGGCGACAGCTTTGCATTAACGCACATAGCCTGTGTGTGAAGCCAGCATATGCACGACTTTTCGACAAGCAGGTGCAAAACGTCAAGGTCTTCCTGCGTTAACGCCCGGCCAATGGCGCCAACGCCCGGAACAAGGACCGCTTCATGTTTCCTAAGAGCATTCGCCACGGCGCTTACTTCGGGCTTTACGCATATAAGCAGAGGGCCTATCATCTGCGCCATGTCGTCGAGCTGCGCCGGAATGGCCTTGCCGTAAGAAGCGCAAGCCATCACAGGCGGCGCGGAGGTATAAGATACATGTTTGAACTCTTTCTTTACAGAGTTTATCAGGCTTTTGGCCAGCGCTTCATCGAATACAGGGGGCGTGTCGGGCTGCTCCTTGCATGCGCGGCGGCAGACGTTTTCCAGAAGAATAGCCCTTTCAAACGCCTCTTGGCGGTCTTTTCCTACGATAACAGCGCCGTGGTGAACCATCAGCACCGTATGCGCTCCGCTTTTGAAAGCGGCTGCGACGTTTTTTGCAAGCTTCTTCGTGCTGGACAGGCCGTATTCCGCCAGCGCTATGCCCCCAAGCTTCTTCTTTTCCTCCTCTGAAAGATTCAGCGTATCAAACCCGGCCATACCTATTGCAGACGCATATGTCTGATGCGTATGTATAACGAATCCGGCGTCCGGAAACTGACGGTATGCCGATATGTGTATGCCTTTTTCCGAGGACGGTTTTCTTGACCCTGCCCATTCTCCCGTCTCCATATCCACAGATACTATATCGTCCGGCTGCATGCCGTCATACGCAAGGCCGCTCGGCGTTATTACCATGGACTTTTCACCGATGCGGCAGCTGATATTGCCCCATGTACGCGCAGCCAGCTTTTCTTTAAGCAGCATCCTGCCCGATTCGGCCGTCAGCTGCTTTGCTTCCACAGTATCTATCATGCAATCACCTCTATGTTGTCAAACACCCTCTCGAAGGCGGCTAATGCTTTGTCTATATCTTCTTCGGTATAAGCCGCGCTCGTATACATCCTGTTGCCGGCGAGCGTCACCAACCCTTCGGCCATATACGCCGCGCCTATATGCTGCATCTCCGCTTTGCGCTTCGAAGTCTCTTTCAGTATATTCGGTATTTGCCACGGCTTTTTCCATTGTATCGCAAAATGCATGGTGCCCACCGTATCCAGATGGCAGATAGACCCTACGTTATATGCAGCAAAAGGCAGCCCTTTTTTATCTATTATAGCATTGAGCCCGTCTGTCAGCCTGTCGCCCATTTTGGCGGCTTTCTCCCACGCACGAGTGCGTTCTATTTCACATATTGCGTAATAACCCGCGCAGCAGCTCAGCGGCGTTGCAGACAGCGTTCCGCCCACAAGGGCCTTTTTGCCGCCATGCTCGTCTAGGCCTGCGCCTAAGAATTTCATATATTCCGCCTTGCCGCCAATACCGCCTGCGCCAGGGTAACCGCCTGCAAGCACTTTGCCGAAAATAGTAAGGTCGGGAGTAACGCCGAAATACTCTTGGGCGCCGCCCGGCCCCATTCTGAAGCCGGTGACTACTTCGTCAAAAATGAGAAGCGCTCCATATTTGTCGCACAGTTCACGGCAGCCCGCGGGAAAATCGAAATCCACCGGCCGTGTACCGCTTTCCGGACCAATCGGCTCGAGCAATACGGCGGCGGTGCCGCCTCTTAGCTTATTCAGCTTTAACACATGCTCCAGCGAATTAAGGTCGTTAGGAAAGAACTCCTGAGTATGCTTGAACACAAAGCCCGGCACGCCCTGCGATTGCAGGCCGCGCGTGCCCGGTATGCGTATGCCGTATGCAAGCTGGTCGCTCCATCCGTGATAAGCTCCGCCCATCTTTACAATGTTCTTTTTCTTGGTGGCAAGCCGGGCTACGCGGATAGCACCCATACACGCTTCCGTTCCGCTGCCGAACATCCTTAGCTTACTGACGGAAGGCACCAGCTCTTTTATCTTTTCTGCAATTTTATATTCATACTCGTGAAATAGGCCGGTTGAAGGGCCGCATGTTTCAAGCAGCTCGATTACTTTCTCGCGCACTGCGGGCGGATTCGACCCAAGAACGGTAGGACCTCCCGCCTGGAGAAAATCAAGATATTCGTTTCCGTCTATATCGTAAAGCTTGCAGCCCTCCGCCTTCGTAAATACCAGCGGAAAAGGATAGTTGAAAGCAAGGTTGTGCTGTACTCCTCCCGGTATCGCGTCCATGGCTTTATTTATCATCTCTCTTGATTTCCTGCATTTCCCGCCGTAGTATTCATCCACGTATTTCTGCAAAGCTTCTTTCTTAATGCCGTGAACCGGCTTTTTTATCAGCTCGTCGAGTTTTGCCGTTACGGCCTTTGAGTCTACGTACCTATATGGGGTATTCATAATATATCCTCCTTAAGTCAGCTATTTATTGCGTTAAGAATTTTAAAGTTAGCCTTGTTTGACTTGTACAGTCTTTTGAATACTTTGTAGTTTTTGTCGTATGCGGGCTTTTTCGCCATATCCGGAACAAATGTTTTAACCGCCGGTATAAATTCGCCTACGGCGTCAATGCTGCCTATAATGCCCAGTGCCACGCCGACGACCGCCGCCGCTCCCACCGCGCCTACATTCTGAGGCGATGATACCGTTTCTATCGTGCGCCCCGTTATATCGGCAAGTATCTGGCATGTAACGTCCGAAAGCGCGCCGCCGCCTACGAATCTTATCGGGTCTGACGTCTTAATCTTCCTGTCCTGGCATTCCAGCATCCACCTTAAGTGATAGCAGACGCCTTCCAGTACGGCGCGTATAAGCTCTGTCTTGCCCGTATCCATGCGGATATTGAAGAACATGCCGGCAGAGTTCGGGTCTTCAAACGGGCATCTGTTTCCGTGAAGCCACGGCGTAAATATCACCCCGCCCGCTCCCGGAGCAACGCCCTTTACCGTTTCCATCATGTATTCATACAGGCTGGAGTACACGGCTTCCTGACTTTCGGTAATGTTTTTCTTCTCGAGATAAATGCCTATTTCGTCAAGGGCAAGGTGGTCTTTTACCCACTCGAGGCATTTGCCCGCCGTTTCCATCTCCGCGAAGTAGTTGTATCTGCCTTCCTGTGCTCCCACTATCGATGCAATCATGCAGTTAATATCGACAATCTGTTTGTCTACGATAGTGGATACCCAGCCGGAAGTGCCGGAATATATATGGGTGTCGCCTGTATTGCCGCAGCCTGCGCCTATTCCAATAAGCGTTGCGTCCCCGCCGCCGCCGAACACCGGCGTTCCTTCGGTAAGTCCCAGTTCGGCAGCCGCTTTTTTCGTCAGCGCGCCCGCCTTGTCCGTGGATTTTATTATCGCCGGCATGTGATAGATATCTACGCCGCACATTTTGCACAGAGACTTGCTCCAGCTTTTCTTGCCCTTGCGGGTGTCATAGAGGAATGTGGAAAACGCGGTGTCCTCCGTCATCACGAATTCGCCCGTGCAGCGGCATATAATATATTCTTTTACATCCAGCCACTTATAGGCTCTTTTAAAGTTTTCCGGTTCGTTGTTCTTTACCCACTTGTATTTCCATACCGGGTCTTTTACGCTTGATGAAACCGCGCCCGTTATTGCGATGCTTTTTATAAGATTGATTATATTGACTCCCGCAATCTGCAGGCCGTGCGCCATTACTTCTTTAATCTCCTGCCGCGCCCGCTGGTCCATATAGCTCATAGGCCTTCTAATGGCTTTTCCCTCTCTGTCTGCGAGCACCATACCCTGCATCTGAGAGCAGAAGGAAATTCCCTCGATGCTTTCGGGTTTAATGTCAGTAATGGTGAACAGCTTTTTGGTAGTGTGGCACATTGCGTCCCACCACTCGTCAGCGTCCTGCTCGGCGCCGCCGTTGTCGAGAACATAAAGGTTGTATCCCTGCTGCGCCGAGGCGATAAGCTCAATATTACTGCTTATACCAAACAGGCAGGTTTTTATTCCCGTAGTGCCGACATCGTATGCTATAACATAAGTCACACTAATCATCACCCTTTATGTTTTATTTCGGATTGTTTAAAAGTAAAGGCGGATTCGATGAATTTCAGAAGCTCAGACACGACCTTTTCGTCATCGTCTAAAATATCCTCTCCGCAGAATATTTTGAACCTTTCTCTGTAGTAGTCGCAGCTGTATGAGAACTGAAGCGTGAGCAGTAGGTTGTCGAAGAAAAAGGCAAACATCTTAGGGTCTATATCTTCCCTTATCTCGCCGGCTGCTTTTGCTTCCTCAATGAACCTTACGTACACCTCGGATGAAATGCCTTCGATTTTTCTAGCGAGAAGCTGGGCGTATTTTTGGCTTGCCCCGGCAGTTATCTCGTTGTACATAATATTGTATATGCTGTGTTCCCTGGCTGTGCGCTGTACTGCGCGTATGAGTTTTTCCGCTCTTTTAAGCAGTTTATAATCGCCCGAAACAGCATCGCTTATTTCTTTTCTGAGAGTTTCAAGGCTGTGCGCAAGGCACGCAAGAAAGAAGTCTTCTTTATCCTTGTAGTACTTGTAAAGCACGCCAACGCTGACGCCCGACTTCTTTGCAATAACGTTGATATTCGCCCTGTCAAGGCCGTTTGCCGCAAACTCCGCGATGCCGGTTTCAAGTATCTGAACGATCTTTTCGTCACTTAGTTTTTTCAGCATACCGCACTCCGGGGACTTGACGTGAGCAGCCACTCACGTGTTTGATATGATTATATATCATTTCTTTACATAAAGCAACAATTCTTTTGTTAATTGATACCATAATATTGTTTGGTAAAGCATTTAACAATTGCGCGGCAAAATGCTAACTGGCTGAACAACGAAAGCCTACTAAAAGGGGATTAGTCCAGAAAAATACTGACAATTAAAGCATAAGAAAATTAAAAATGGAAGCTGATTATAATTCACGCCAACCATTGCCTCTCTTTCCATTGTACAAAACATTAAGAAGTGTTATACTCCAAACATAATATTTCATAATATATGGGGGTATTGTATAATGAAAACAGAAACCTATAATCCGTTTACAAATGCACAGAAACAATTTGATCATGTTGCTGCTTTATTGGATTTGGACAACGCTACGCGCGAGCTGTTGCGCCGTCCAATGAAGGAGCAACATTTTACGATACCGGTAAGAATGGATGATGGCAGTACGCAGATTTTCCAGGCGTTTCGCATCAAGCATAACGACGCGAGAGGGCCTGCAAAGGGAGGCATACGGTTTCATCCGCAGGAGACAGCTGATACGGTACGCGCGCTTTCGATGTGGATGACGTGGAAGTGCGCGGTTGTCGATATACCGCTGGGCGGCGCAAAAGGCGGGGTGGTTTGCGACCCTCATAACCTCTCGAAAACGGAACAGGAGCGTTTGTGCCGGGGGTATGTGCGCCAGCTTTACGGTCAAATCGGTCCTGTGCAGGACGTTCCTGCGCCCGACGTAATGACAAACGGGCAGCATATGTTATGGATGATGGATGAATACGAAACATTGATGGGCGGCCGCTATCCGGGCGTTATTACTGGAAAACCCGTGGGCATGGGCGGTTCTCTCGGGCGTACAGAAGCCACGGGCTATGGCGTTATTTACACGCTGAAAGGGCTTTTGGAGTACTTGAATCTGCCTTTCAGCTCTACAACCGCAAGCATACAGGGGTTCGGTAATGTTGCGGAATATGCGGCGCGTATGTACACGGAATTAGGCGGTAAGGTGATTGCCGTTTCCTGCTGGGATCAGGGCGATGCAACGTCGTATACCTACCGGAAACTAGACGGCTGCGATATCAATCAGCTGGTCAGCATAAAGAATTCTTTCGGCAGTATTGATAAAAATAAAGCAAAAGACCTTGGTTATGAGATATTGCCCGGCGGGGAATGGTTATCCCAGGATGTTGATATATTGATTCCTGCAGCATTGGAAAACCAAATTACGCCCGACGTGTGCAAAAATATATCATCAAAGGTGAGAATAGTATGCGAAGCGGCAAACGGGCCTACGACGCCTGACAGCGACCCGATACTGAAGGAGCGCGGCATCATCGTTGTGCCGGACTTTCTCTGCAATGCGGGAGGCGTTACCTGCAGTTACTTTGAACAGGTTCAGTGCAACATGAACTATTTTTGGAGCAAAGAGGAAGTCATGGAAAAACTGGAGTACAGCATGTCGAATGCGTTTGCTGCGGTCAACGAATTGGCGCAGAAAAAGAACTTAAGCTTAAGGGACGCCGCTTATGTGATTGCTATCAACCGCGTTGTGAATGCGGTTAAGCTGCGCGGATGGGTATAAGCGTCCAGTCATAATGTATTTTTGTTCCGGGAGATCAATATGACCGAGCGTGATTTACAGCTGAAAACGCTGACTGAGCGGGCAAAGGAACTGGAATGCCTCTACGCTGTCGACGAGCTTTTGCAGGACAAACAGCTATCCTTGCCCGCCGTTATGACACAGTTGTTGAAAGTCATACCGACCGGCTTTACCGATCCGGCTTCCTGCAGGGTGCGTATTCGATTCAGAAACGATACCTACAGCTCTTCGGATTTTGATGAATGCTTCGTGCTGCATACCACAAACGTCTATGTGGAGGAAGAAACGGTAGGCACCATAGAAGTCGGTTATCTGAAAAAGTCGAAGCATAAGATAAACGATTTATTGGAAGACGAAATAAAACTGCTTGATGTCATATCAAGGCGCGTCTCACAGATTGTATTGAGTACGGAACGAGAGATAAACATGCTGGTGAAAATGCTGCGTCAGATCAATCCTGATATGCTGCAGCATATTTGCGAAAAACTATACGTGCATTTAAAAAATGTGGAAGAATTCGACACGACTACTTCTCATACCGGCGGAAAAGAAGTACGCCAGCACACCTATGGGGAGACAAACGCACCGCTTAAAGTGAACGCCTGCCTTGATGCAACTGCACTCAGCAAAAATATAATTGACGGCGCCATTTCTTTTCTGCCTCGCGGAGACGTGTTCGGGTTGATAAATAAATGGGTGCAGGAAGAGCGCGTGTTTGCACTCGTTAAAACTGTGGACGACCCGACCGCCAGCATCAACGATGTGCTTACTGCCGTTAACAAATATGTTCAGGCGGTGGATTCCAATGAGGAAGGGGCCGAAATCTCGCTTACCGAGACATGGCTTACAACGGAACTATCGCACCGTTTTTTAACCACAGACAGCCATCTATTAAATAATGTGCTGGATAATATACATATAGCCGACTTCCGTTCAATGCTGGAGAGAATCATAGGTTCGGAAACCAGCAGGGGAAATATCGGCGGCAAAGGTGCCGGGCTCTTTATCGCGGAACAAATATTGAAACATGCGGCAAAAAACGACCCGCTGCTGCAAGGTATCAAAACGCCGCGCACATGGTACATTGCGACAGACCAGATTGCCGAGTTTTTAAACTACAACAATATGAGAGACCTCAATGCGTATAAATTCAACTCGACATTTTATCTGCGCATGACTTATGACGATGTTGTAGCAAAAATAAAGAGCGCCAAATTGCCGCCCGGTATAATAAATATGCTTCGCATAGCGCTTGACGATTTGGATGGCGTGCCGATTATCGTGCGGTCTTCTTCGCTGCTGGAAGACAGCCACGAGGGAGCGTTCAGCGGCAAATACAAAAGCCTGTTTCTGGCTAATCAGGGCACAAAGGAACAGCAGCTGGCGGCGCTTGAGGACGCCATTTTGGAAGTGTATTCCTCGATGTATAATCCTGATTCCATCAACTACCGCAAACAGCGCGGGCTGTTAAACCGCACGGAGCGTATGGGTATACTTATACAGGAAGTCGTCGGACGGAAAATAGGAAAATACTATATGCCTGTTTACGCAGGCGTTGCTTTTTCGCATAACCTGTTTCGCTGGTCAGCACGTATCGACAGGGACGGCGGGTTGGTGCGGCTCGTCATGGGGCTGGGTACGCGTGCCGTAGACAGAGTGAATGACGATTACCCCGTCTTGTTTTCTCCGGAAAAACCGCAGCTTAAGGTAAACCAGACGCCTGACGACATAAGGTATTATTCCCCCAACCGTGCCGATGTGATTAACTTAGAGAGCAATAGCTTTGAAACCGTGAAAATCGCCGATCTTTTCAAAGAGGTGGGGGATCAAATACCCGATCTGCATCGTTATGTTTCCGTGTATAACATGAATATGATGGAAAACAAGAATGCTTTTACGCTGGATACCCAAAACGATGAAATCGTTGTAACGTTCGACGGTATGCTGACTGAAGGGGAACTTCCCCGGAGGCTCAAGCGCATTCTCGACGTATTGCAGGAAAAGATGAATACGCCGGTTGATATAGAGTTTGCGTTTGACGGCAGCGATTTATACTTGCTGCAGTGCCGCCCTCAGGGGGAAGGCGCCATGCGCAATCCTGCGCCTATACCGCAGAACCTGGACAGCAAGGACATTGTTTTTACGGCAAACAAATATGTTTCCGACGGTGCAATAAGAGACATAACGCATGTTGTGTATATCGACGGCGAAGGGTACGACAGGCTATCTACCAAGGAAGACTTGTTTGCAGTAGGAAGAGCCGTGGGCCTTTTGAACGACAGCCTGCCAAAGCGCAAGTTCATATTGATCGGCCCTGGCCGTTGGGGCAGCCGGGGGGATATCAAACTAGGCGTACGGGTTACTTATTCCGATATCTCCTGCACTGCCGCGCTTATCGAGGTCGCATGGAAAAAAGCTTCCTATGTCCCGATGCTGTCGTTCGGCACCCATTTTTTTCAGGACCTAATCGAGGCAAACATAATGTATGTGCCGATTTATCCGGACCAGCCAGGCGTTATATTCCGTGAAAGCTTTTTCAGATGCTCGGAAAACAATTTAGGGAAAATACTTCCCGAATACTCGTATCTTTCCGATGTTGTGAAAGTTATTGACGTTCCCGCGTCGAATTACGGAAAAACATTGGCCATACACATGAATTCGAACCTGGAACAAGCCATTGCGTTTCTCACCGACGAGCAGAAAAGCCATATCGACAAAGCTAAAATGGATGAACCGGCGCAGGCAAGCTGGAGAATAGCGCGGGACAAGGAGCATTGGCGGTGGCGTTACTATATGGCGAAACAAATTGCCGATAACATCGACATGGAGAAAATGGGCGTAAAAGGTGTTTATCTTTTTGGCAGCACAAACTCCGGGAATTCCAGCATGGGCAGCGATATCGATCTGCTGCTGCATGTGGACGGGGATGGTAAAAAACGCCGCCTGCTGGAAAGCTGGCTGGACGGATGGAGCCAGGCGCTCGCTAAAATCAATTTTCTGCACACCGGGTATGACGCCGGCAAGCTGTTGGATTATCACCTTGTGACAGATCAGGATATTGCGAATAAGGATTCTTACGCTTTGAAGATTGTATCGGCGATTGACCCCGTGGAAAAATTGAGGTAAACAATCATACTGAATTTCATTTTTAACATCACGATTAACCGCAAAATAACCTCTCTTTTTACATTTTCAGTGTTTTGCAACGCCCATACCCCAAGCCGTGAGACTTGACGGGGTGTTTATATGTTATAATTAAAGGCAACAGTGGTTTAACGCAGCAAGAATATGCATATTGATAATATAAACTTATTATCCGCAAGCCTTAATTAAGGAGGCATGTCATGATAGATTGGGAAATCATTATACGCCTGGTTGTGTCAATGGTTATCGGCGGGCTGGTAGGCGCACAAAGAGAGTTTAAGAAAACCTCCGCGGGATTTCGCACGCATACTCTCGTAGCGGTGGGCGCCTGTATTGCGATGGTAGTAAACGAATATCTGTTTAAGACCTATTCGCCGATGTCCAATATGGATATAGCGCGTATGGGCAGCTATGTGATAAGCGGAATCGGCTTTTTGGGAGCGGGCAGCATAATAAAGAGCGGGTTCAGGATTCAGGGCCTTACAACGGCTGCCGGCCTTTGGGTGGTGGCCTGCCTCGGAATAGCTGTCGGAGCGGGGCTTTACGTTATTGCTATAGCCGGAACGATTTTAGTAGTGCTGACGCTCACGTTTTTGAAAATAATCGAAGAAAAATTCTTGAGGAGGAAGAACAGGACACAGATAGACCTAAATATTAAAAACTCATCCGAGCAGATAATGAAAGTCTTAAGCTCGATTAATTCTATAGGGCTTTCAATACACAGCATAAACATACGGGATATCAACGATAAATGGCTGGATTTTTCGTTGTATACGTCTTTGCAAAGCAAAAACGATGTTGACGGCATACGTGAAACGCTTGGGAAAATAGAAGGAGTAAAAGTGATAGACATAGATCCTACATAATAAAGGGGATTTAGGCTGCGTCAACAGAGGCCGGGCGGGCGCCAAAACAGGCCGGAAACTCAGCGCCGGCAGCGGCATTATATGGTCAACAATTAGCGTTGGCAGGCGTTGACATAGTTTGAATTACATTGTATCATAGCATAAAGATATTTTTTGCATGTCAGGCCGGTTTCGGTTTTCAGGTGGTGGGGATAGGAATATACTGTGAAGAAATGCACGAGATACATTGCGTTCATATTTGTTCTTGTACTGGCGATTTCGGCGGCGCTGGGCGCTAACACTGCTTATGCCGCCGCGTTTCATACTGACATTCGCGTGCTGCTTTCCATTGACGGCACGAAACCCATAGATTTTACTGTCATCGGAGAATATACATTAAAAGAAGACCCGTCGTTTGTGTTTAAGTCGGATAAAATGACCGTATCCATTGTAGGCTACCGGCCGGTGCTTAAATCGGGCGACGCTGAATTTACCGCGTCTTCGATAACGCTTGCGAGCGGCGATTACAGCGGCACGTCTGCGTACATAAGGCTGACAAACTCAAAATACGGCGTCTGCACATACTTAGGGGACATTTCGTTTGACGTTGAGGAAGGCGCGATACGCGTGATAAACACGCTGCCGATAGAGAGTTACCTATACGGCGTAGTGCCGCACGAGATGAGCAACACGTTCCCGATTGAATCGCTCAAAGCGCAGGCGGTCTGCGCGAGAGGCTACGCAGTCGCCAACTGCTCCAAGTTCCGCCTTAGAGCCTATGACATACTCGACACGTCGGCCGACCAGGTGTACCACGGGTACGCCAGCAAATATAACCGCGCGAAGACTGCGGTGGACGAGACGGCGGGGCAGGTGCTTACCTACAGCGGCGACATTATACAGGCGTACTATTCCGCGTCGAACGGCGGGCAGACAGAGCTTACCGGCAACGTCTGGAAGAGCAACCTGCCTTATTACGTGCAGAAAGACGATATATACGACCTTGTTAACCCATACAGCCTTGAGGAAAAGTCGTTCATACCTTCTGAATTCAACGAAAAAACGCTGCCGCTGATGGACGCCCTTGTGCTTAAAAAACTTACGGAGGGCGCTAACGCGGCCGCCGGGGAGCAGGTAAATCTTGTTTCCACGGTGCGTATAAAAGCTCACACCGCGAGCTACGACCCGCCCAGCCGCATGTACACAAAGGCGGACGTCGTGCTTATGGTTTCAAACGCAAGCGGCAAGACTGGGCAGCTTACCGTGACGCTACCGCTTGGCGACCTCGTGCATTCGGACGAAAACCTCGTTGGTATATTCAACACCGGAAGGACAACGCTGCGCATGCGCGGCGCCGAACGCGGCGTGCTTAAAACAAGAAGCGGAGAATACGAAGGGTGGTTCCTGACGAACCGCCGCTACGGGCACGGCATTGGCCTATCGCAGCGCGGCGCGCAGCAGCGCGCGACGGACGGGCAGGCTTACAGCGACATACTTGCGTTTTACTACGCCGATACGCAGCTTTGCACTATAGGCACTTTTGAAACGGCGCCCGCGCTTAAAAGCGATAAATACAGCATAAGTAAAACCGGATTAAGCGGCGTAACCCTTGGTACCGCTCCTGCTGAGCTGCTTTCAAACCTTGCGTCGGACGGCGGCATGCTTAGCGTTATATCGTCGGACGGCTCGGCAAAGACGGGCGGCGTTATGGCCACAGGCGATTTTGTAAGGACGGTGTACGGCGACGGCACTTCGTATTTCGACCTTCCCGTAGTGCTGTACGGCGATGCGGACGGCAACGGAAGCATAACCAAAAGCGATCTTGACGCGCTGCGCCTGCACGTTTTGAATATGACAAAGCTTACGGAACCGTACCTTGAGGCTGCGGATTTAAGCCACGACGGCAAAGCGGACAGCCTTGACGTACTGCTGCTGGCAAAGCACATAATGGGCGCGTACTCGATAGAACAAACAGGGGGTAAAAGATGAGAAAAGTGCATGCGGCGCGAAGAGCGGTTGCGTTTATAATAGCGGCTCTGGTAATGCTGGCGGTACCGATGGTTGCCTTTGCGACTGACGTTTCGGCTACGGCAGATTCTACCTCGGTCAAGGCGGGAGACACCGTGACGCTCACGGTAATAGTTAAGGCCGGGCACATAGGCGTTGCAAGCGGCAGCTTTACATACGAACCCGCGCTGCTTACATATGTGAGCAGCGACGGAGGAGCATCGGACGGGTATATCAACATTGTCTCGGCGGAGAAGGGCGGCTCAGCTTCCCTTTCCGTGGTTATAAAATTTATCGCCAAGGCCGAAGGGACCGCGGTAGTGAACGTAGTGATGGACAATGTTTTGAGCTATGACGGACAGCCGCTCGAAAAGGGCGAAGCGGGCGTCAGCATATCCGTCGCGGCTTCGGACGCTCCGCCGCAGTCGAGCGACGAGGCGCAAAGCGTTCCCGTGGTAAACCTTGCGCAGACGGGTGTTGCCGCCCAGAACGTTACGGGCGCGACTGCGCAGATGTACGTATGGCGCGATCTCGGCAGCCTGACGCTGCCCTCGGGGTTTGCCGACAGACAGGTGACGTATGCCGGCGAATACGTGGGAGGAGCGGCGATACCCGACAGAGACGACCTTATACTGCTTTATCTTTCCGAAGCGGCGGGGGAGAACGCGGGGTATTATATATACAACGAGCAGAAGAACACGCTGGACCCGTATATAACGATAACGTCGAAGCTCGCGAACTTTACAATAATATGGCCGGACGATACGGTAACCGCGCCCGTAGGGTTTGAAAAGACTACGCTTGAATGGAACGAGAAAGTGCTGCCAGCGTGGAGCGTTTCGGGCTCCGATATCGTATATCTCGTGTACGCGCGCAATTCTAAGGGGGAAACGGGTTTTTATCTGTTCAATATTGAGGACGAATCCGTACAGCGCTATGCGGATGTGCCGCAGCCCGAAGTGGCTACAGCAGCGCCTGAAAAGGAGCCCACGGCTAAACCCGTTTCGGGCGAAGCTCCGGAATCAGGGGACGGATCGAGCGTTGAAATAGACCGCACGCTTTTCATGGCGCTATTGATCGGCGCCGCATTGATGCTGGCTGCCGCGGCAGTTTTCGCTACGCTCTACATAAGAAGGCGAGTACTCAGCGCGCGCAGGCGGGCGCAGCGCATGAAGGAGAGGATGGAAGCCAAGGCAAAAGAGAGTCAGGATTCTCCCGCGCAGCAGATGCCTCCTGCACCGCAAACGGAGGAAAAACAGCATCCGCCGCAAACGGAGGAAAAGCAGGCGCCTGCGCCCTCTCAAACGCCTCCGGCTGCCAATAAAAAAGAGAAACCTGCGTCGCTGGCAAAGAAAGCCGACTTGAGCAAATACCCGAAAGACACCGACGTTTGAGCAAAAGGATACCGGTATATGTTGCGTTATCATATAACAATACGCGGAGACGTGCAGGGCGTGGGCTTTCGGTATTATACGCAGAAAAACGCGCTTG
>JAEZIZ010000110.1 GCA_023415915.1 Bacillota bacterium
GATGGAGAGATGGATTACCCCCATTATCCTCATATTTGAATCGAGCTTTATATCTACTTCTTTCGGTTTTTCAAATGAAAAACCCCGTTTTTCGTTTATTGAAAACAGGGTTTATCGACAGTCTGAGAGCGCGCCGCTTGCGCGCTCTTTTATATCGGGGCCCCAAAAAAGGCGTGAGGCTTTTTGGGGCATAAATATACTGAGCAAAATCTATAAGCTTATGGGTGCAAACTTACTGCAGTCTGCTTTTTATTCGATGCGGCTGCTTCATCCGCCACCATCTCTTCGGTTATATCAAGCGAATTGGTTCCGTCCGTCCAAAGGCGTTCGAGGCCGTAAAACTCCCTTTCGTTCTTGTGGAAAATATGTATCAATATATCCCCATAATCTATGACGATCCATCTGCCTTCGCGGTAGCCTTCGAGGCGCAGCTGCGTAGCGCCCGCTTCAAACATGTATTTCTGCGCTTCGTCGCACAGAGATTTTACATGCACGTCTGACCGGCCGCTTGCGATAACGAAATAATCGGCTATTATAGTTAAGTCAGACACATTGATTACCTTTACGTCTTCCGCTTTCTTCATAAACAGCTGTTTTGCTATATTAACCACTTTATCACTATACTTCAAACTACTTTTTCTCCTCCGCCATCTTGATAAATTCATATGCCTCAATGCTGTTTGGATGCAGCGTCAAGCCTTTTGCTTTTACAAACCGCATTACGTGCCCGAGCCCTTTAAGCATTGCTTCGTCCAAATCCTTATACGCCAGCGCTCGGAGCGCGTCCGTCTCGGGAAAATTCCTCCCAGGTTCTATTATATCCGCAAGATATATTATCTTTTCCAAAAGCGTCATGTTTTTATGGCCGGTGGTATGCCATTTTATCGCCGACAGTATATCTTCGTCGTTTATGCCGAGTTCCCTCCTTACAATAGCCGCTCCTACTTTACCGTGTAAAAGTTCCGGGTTGTTTACCTCGTGTTCGTCCACTTTAATTCCGTTTTCAGAGGCTATCGCCTTTAAAGAATCCGCGGACAGGCCTTTGGCGACGTCGTGCAGCAGTCCTGCTATATAAGCCTTGTTTTTATCCGCGCCGTATTTCTTTGCCAACTCGGCGGCTTCTTTTGCGGTACCCAGAGAGTGCAGATAACGCTTTTCATTTATCCTATTCTTAACGAATAATGTCATGCTGTCAATGTTTTGTTTCATCAGTTCCTCTTGTCATAATATTAATCGTCATTCATTTTGATCTTTATTAGCGTATACGCGGTTCATTTCTATATATCTTGCCACGCTGTCCGGAACAAGGCCATTTAGTCTGCGCGTTGCGGCCATTTCTCTTATGAACGACGAAGAGATATCTGGGCCTTTCTCTTGCGCGACAAAGAACTTATACCCGTATGTTTCGTTAAGAGCGTCGGCGTACGCCCTTACGCGCTTATCGTCCTGGCCGGGGCGAAGCACGCAGATAAAATTCGCAAGGCAGAAAACACGCTCGTAGTTTTTCCATGTTTTAAGCTCAAAAATAGTATCTGCGCCGATAATATAGTAATATTCGGCGTTTTTGCTTTCACGCGCGAATATCTCCAGCGTATCGACAGTATAAGTATACCCCTCGCGGAAGATTTCCAAGGTGCTTACCGAAAAACGCGGCTCGCCTTGTATCGCTAGCTTTACCATCTCAAGCCTGTGCTCAGGCGGGGCTATATATTCATCTTTTTTATGAGGAGGTGTCCCTAACGGAAGGAATACGACTTCTCCCAGCAAAAACTCGTATAAAGCGATATTGGCTATCGCAAGGTGACCGTTATGCACAGGGTTGAACGTGCCGCCGAGTATGCCTATTCTATTCTGTTTAAACAAAGCGCTCTCCGTTTCCAATCCGGAGAACTCGGAAAAATACTGCATAGAGCCCCTTTCATGTTTTTATTATTATACACTGCCTGCAAATTTATGACAAGTTGTGCAAGTATACAAAATAATATTATGGCAACAATATTTACGAGGGGTGACAGTATGAACACAAGGCTATTAAAATACTATAAAAAGAAAATGCGCGGCGGAAGAACGCTTGTCGCAAGAACTGTCGACTTTATATTTTTAAGAGCGTTCCTGTTTTTTATCATATTCGTGATAGTATTGTACCTAAGCCTTTCCACTACCGTGGCATTGCTAATTTCCTTTTTTCTCACCGCGGCGGCCAGTTTGGCGGGCTTTGCATACAACAAACAAAAAGTCGAGAAGTATATAGCGAACGACTTATTAAGGATCAAGCAAAAATGCCTGCTTGAAAAGCTGACGTTTTTGGGGCCGGGCGAATACACGGCTTACATAAACAGAATGTTCGATGGGAAAATCACAAACATAAAGCAGACTGAAGACGGCTTTTACGGGTCGTATGAGGGAGAGGCGCTTTTTGCGCTGCACAACCATCCGGGCAAGGAATGTTCAGTAGGCGACGTGTTAAAAGTATACCGGCTGTTTGAAAATGAAGATAAGTTTATACTGCTTTCTCTCGCCGAATTCGGCAGCGAAGCGAAAACTATGCTTTCCGCCGCACCCAAAAGCGTTGAGATAATAGGGGGGAAGCGCCTTTTGGAGATAGCGGATGAAAAGAGCATGCTTCCCGACGAAGCCGAAGCGGAGGAAAACGCCCAAAAAGAGATGAACGCAACGATTGTAACGCTGGAAAAAGTCAAGGAATCTGCGTTCAGTTCGGCAAAAGTTAAAGGCTATATAATATGCGGCGCGGTGGTAGCCGCCTGGCCGCTGGTGACGGGCTTTCGGATATATTACCCGATAATTGCGATAGCCTGTTTCGCGATGGCGGTAATCACATACAAAAAATCAAAACAGCATGATGAAAGTTCGGACGCGGGCGCAGGCTGACTTGACAAAACTCACCGTTGATAATAAAATTAAAAGGGTTTCTATTATGAGGATTTATTATTATTTTCATTTTATAGATTTTTCATAATTAGCAATCTCTATGCCGCATTCAGGGAATCTTTTTTATTATGAAGGTTTTTGAAAGCGGCGGCTATGCGCAGATATATCGTATTAAGCGGGATATTTGCATGAAAACTTAATAAGGAGGTGCATCAATTTAAGTGGACATCTTGCTGATAGTACTGCCTCTTGCCGCGATAGTTATCGGAACGTTTATCGGTTATATATACAGAAGAAACGTTGCTGAAGCAAAGGTTGGCAGAGCTGAAGATTCCGTTAAAAAGCTTTTGTCGGAAGCTCAGAAGAAGGCTGAAGCGGTAAAGAAGGAAACAGTTCTTGAAGCCAAAGAAGAAATCCACGTTTTGAGAAGCGAATTTGAAAAAGAGTCCAAGGAACGGCGTAACGAGATACAAAGGATCGAGAGAAGGCTCGTCCAGCGTGAAGAAATGCTGGACAAAAAAATTGCAAGCGTAGAAGCGAAGGAAGAGCAGGTCAATAAGCGGCTTAAAGAGGTAACGAAAAGCAAAGAAGATATTGATCAAATAATCAAGCAGCAGATAGAACAGCTTGAGAAAATTTCCGGCATGACCTCAGACGAGGCAAAAGAGATTTTGCTTGAGAAGGTCGAGCAGGAAACAAGGCGCGAAATGGCCGTTTACGTGAGGGAAATCGAGGCGAAGGCAAAAGAAGAAGCCGACAGGAAATCGCGTGAGATAATATCCAACGCTATACAAAAGTACGCGGCAGACCATGTCGCAGAAAACACGGTATCGGTTGTGTCGCTGCCCAGCGACGAAATGAAGGGCAGGATAATCGGAAGAGAAGGTCGCAACATACGCGCTCTGGAGACGGCTACGGGAATAGATCTTATTATAGACGATACTCCGGAAGCGGTTATACTATCCGGGTTCGATCCTATACGCAGGGAAATAGCAAGGATCGCTCTTGAAAAACTGATTATCGACGGCAGAATTCACCCGGCCCGCATTGAGGAGATGGTGAAGAAGGCCAAAAAAGAAGTTGAAAAAGAGATACATGACGCCGGCGAGCAGGCCGCTTTTGAGACTGGAATACATAACCTTCATCCGGAAATCATAAAATTGCTCGGCAGGTTGAAATACCGTACCAGCTACGGCCAGAATGTGCTTAAACATTCGCTGGAAGTGGCGCATCTCGCGGCGGTGATGGCAGCCGAGCTCGGCGCGAACGTAAAGCTCGCAAAGCGCGGCGGCTTGCTGCACGATATAGGAAAGGCTGTCGACCACGAGGTTGAAGGGCCGCATATACAGATAGGCGCCGATCTCGCGAGAAAATACAGGGAAAACAACGACGTCGTGCACTGCATACAGGCGCATCACGGCGATATTGAACCTCAGACAGTTGAAGCTGTGCTTGTTCAGTCGGCTGACGCAATTTCAGCCGCAAGGCCGGGTGCAAGAAGGGAAACTCTCGAAAATTACATTAAACGCTTGGAAGCTTTGGAAGAGATCGCAAATTCATTCTCGGGTGTTGAAAAGTGCTACGCCATACAGGCGGGCAGAGAAGTACGAATACTCGTCAAGCCCGAGGACGTGGACGATGCAGGAATGCATCTTATGGCAAAGGACATAGTAAAGAAGATCGAAAAGGATCTGGATTACCCCGGACAGATAAAGGTAAACGTTATCCGGGAAACAAGATCGGTAGATTATGCAAAGTAATTAAAGAGGAGCCAAGATTGGCTCTTCTTTTAATTTTGCTTTGCACATATAATCTTTAAGCAAAACAATGTAAAGGGGATATTATGGTTCGGATTGCGGACGCTCATTCCGACTTCGCGGGATTCAACGTAACGCCTGATCAATACGGCAGCGAGTACGACCATGCGGACCTTGACCGTATGGAGAAGGGCGGAGTGGAGCTTCAGATATTCGCAGCGTGCGTGCAGCCGGGTTATCCGGACATGCTCGCAAACGGTTTAAAGCAGCTTTACTTTATGCACAGCTTTATAGACGCTTCTAAAGGCCGCGTGATACTTTGCACCCGCAAGGAGCACTTTTCAAAGCCCGGTATAAAGGCCGTGCTTGCCGTAGAGAGCGGAGAAACGATAGACTGCAGAACGGATATGATAGAGCACGTATTCGGCCTTGGAGCGAGGATGATGAGCATTACATGGAACGCGGAAAACGATTTTGCGCATGGAGCTTTAAGCAAAGGCGGGCTAAAGCCAAAAGGCATTGAGGCGGTAAAAGAGCTTACTAAGCTGCGCATGGCTCTTGATTTATCGCATATAAACGAGCAGGGTTTCTGGGAAGCGGCCGAAATCTACAAATACCCGCCCTGCGCTTCGCATTCCTGCGTTTACGAGCTTCGTCCCAACCCGAGAAATCTGTTGAGGAGCCAGATAGAATACATCATAAGTTGCGGCGGGTTTATAGGCATAAACTTCTTCGCGGACTTTTTAAAAGGGATAAAAGCCTCAATTAGTGATATAATGAGGCACATAGAGTACATACTGTCACTGGGCGGCCAGCATGCCGTAGGCTTCGGTTCGGATTTCTGCGGAGCGGCGCGCACGCCTAAAGGTCTTAACTCCGTCGCGGATTTTCAGAAGTTACCCGAGGAGATGGCCCGGCGCAACTACAGCGATACGCTTATATCTCAAATTTGCTATGGCAATTTAGAGAAATATATATTAAAATTCCTGTAAAAGCTTTATACGGGACCTTTGAAGGGGTTAATACGGCCCGCAATGAGCTTTACGGGGTTAAGGTGATATTATGAATGATATATATGAAAATCCGCTGATAACCAGGTACGCGTCCTCAAAGATGGCGCAAATCTTTTCGGACGAAAACAAGTTTAAAACATGGAGAAGGCTGTGGATAGTACTGGCGGAATGCGAAAAAGAGCTCGGCCTCAATATAACGGACGAGCAGATAGCCGAGCTTAAGCGCTATGAAAGCGATATAAACTTCGAAGTCGCAGCCGAGAGGGAAAAAGCCGTGCGTCACGACGTGATGGCTCATGTATACGCTTACGGCGAGCAGTGCCCGGCGGCAAAGCCTATTATCCACCTTGGCGCGACGAGCTGTTACGTGGGCGACAACGCCGACCTTATAGCAATATACGATGCGCTCGGCATCATTGAAATAAAGCTTGCAGGCGTGATAGACAAGCTTTCAAGCTTCGCACTCCGTTATAAGGACATGCCCTGCCTTGGCTTTACGCATTTTCAGCCTGCGCAGCTCACAACCGTAGGCAAGCGCGCGACATTGTGGATACAAGACCTGCTGATGGACCTGAGCGAAATAAAGGACATTAAGAAAAACTTTAAATTAAGAGGCGCTAAAGGCACGACAGGCACAGGCGCGAGCTTCCTTTCGCTGTTTGACGGCGACGCAGAAAAAGTTAAAAAGCTCGACAAAATGGTATGCGAAAAGCTGGGATTTAAGGATTCGTTCGCAGTTACGGGACAGACATACCCTAGAAAGTTCGATACTATAGTGCTCAATGCTCTCGCTTTAATAGCCCAGAGCGCTTATAAGTTCAGCAACGACCTGCGCCTGCTGCAAAGCCTTAAGGAGATAGAAGAGCCGTTTGAAAAGAGTCAGATAGGCTCGTCTGCAATGGCATACAAGCGCAACCCTATGCGCAGCGAACGTATAGGTGCACTTGCAAGGTTCCTGCTCTCAATGCCGATAAACGCCGCCGTAACGGCTTCCACGCAGTGGTTCGAGAGAACGCTCGACGATTCAGCGAACAGGCGGCTCGTGCTGCCGCAGAGCTTTCTTGCGGCGGACGCGATACTGAACCTTTACCTCAACGTTGCTTCGGGCCTTGTTGTCTATGAGAACGTTATAAGCAGCAGGATAAAAGAGGAGCTTCCCTTTATGGCTACCGAGACTATACTAATGGAAGCCGTAAAGCGCGGGGGAGACAGGCAGGAGTTGCACGAGAGTATACGCAGGTATTCTATGCAGGCGGCAGAGCGCGTAAAGATGCGCGGCGAACGCAACGATCTGCTCGATAATATAAAGTCGGACAGCGCTTTTATGATGTCTCCTTCCGAGATAGACGCGATAATGGACCCAGTGAAATTTACGGGCTGCGCTTCCGTCCAGACGGAGGACTTTATACACGACCATGTAACACCCGTGCTGCGGCAGTACGAAGGACGCCTTGACATAAAGGACGACGTTCGCGTATAAACACCCCATCAAACCTAACGGTTTGCCGGGGACCCCGTATAAAAATAAAACGCCGCTTAGCGGCGTTTAAATTGTGGCAGGGGAGACGCGATTCGAACACGCAACCGTCGGTTTTGGAGACCGATGCTCTACCATTGAGCCACTCCCCTAAAGTGACAAACGTAATTATAATAAATTTAGTAACCCACGTCAATAGGAGGATACGAAATGTCGGAATACCGCCTCGGGTTTGCAGGCGCTGGCAATATGGCGTCGGCAATTATAAACGGCGCCGTTCAAAAGGGCGTTTTATGCCCTGATAGCGTACATGTGTTCGATGTCGATAAAACAAAACTTGAAGCTTTGAAAGCTTTGGGAATAAAGGCTATGGGCAGCTTAAACGAGCTTTGCACAGAAAGCGACATAATACTGCTCGCGGTAAAGCCCAATGTGATGAATTCTGTTTTAACCGAGATAAAAAGCATTGATAAGCCCATAGTTTCGATAGCGGCCGGGTGGAGCGCCGACATGATAAAAGACGTTATAGGAAAGGATCGACGCGTGCTGCGCCTTATGCCCAACACGCCGCTTTTAGTGGGGGAGGGCATGAGCGTATTCGAGTCGCCCAGCAACTTTTCTGACGATCACAGAAAGTTTATAGAGCGCATATTCGCCGCGTTGGGAAGAATAGAACACGCGCCGCAAAAGCTGATGGACGCGGTCACCGCCGTTTCGGGCAGCGGGCCAGCGTACGTTTATATGTTTATAGAAGCGCTTTCCGACGCCGGCGTGCTGTGCGGGCTCCCTAGAGACGTCGCAGCCACGCTTGCTGCACAGACCGTGCTTGGCGCGGCCAAAACGGTGATTGAAACGGGCAAGCATCCCGGGGCGCTCAAGGACGCGGTCTGCTCTCCGGGAGGCACGACTATAGAGGCCGTAAAATCGCTGGAAACAGATGGATTCAGGGGAGCGGTCATCAAAGCGGTCGAACAATGCGCAAAAAAATCGAAGGCGCTTGCGCAATGAAGAACGTTACGATATATACGGACGGAGCATGCTCTTTTAATCCCGGCCCGGGCGGCTGGGCGGCCGTGCTCATATATAAAGGCAATGAAAAGCAGATAAGCGGTTTTGAGCCGGATACAACCAACAACCGCATGGAACTTAAAGCAGTTTTAGAGGCGCTAAAAGCGCTTAAAGAGCCGTGCAACGTAACGTTGTACACCGACAGCTCATATATCCATAACGCGTTTGAAAAGCGCTGGATAGACAACTGGATTGCGAACGGCTGGAAAACCGCCTCTAAAAAGCCGGTGGAAAACCAGCAGCTTTGGCAGGAAATATTAGAATTGACTCGGCAGCACAACATCTCGTGGAAAAAGGTTAAAGGCCACGCGGGCGATAAATACAACACTCTGTGCGACAAGCTCGCGAGAGGGGCCATCAAAGAAAATACCAAAAACGGCGAAAAAGAAGCGCCTTCCAAAGAAAAGGAGCCTTCGGCGATATAAACATCTATGCGCAAAAGACATGTTTTGCGCATAGTTCAGGGGGTAGGGAATGTCCAAATCGAGCAAAACCGAGTTAAGCGTTCAGAAAACCGAAAAGCTTAAAAATGTGCTTTCAACGCTCCCTCCGTTCTGCCTTGATTATTTCAGAGGCATAGAACCGCGCACGTCGCTATTAACGCGCATAAATTACGCTTACGACTTAAGATTGTTCTTCTCGTTTCTGGAAAACGAACTCGGCAAGGACGCCAAGCATTTTAAGGCAAAAGACCTCCAGAGCATTACCATGAACGATTTTGAGCTGTTTTTAGAGTACCTTACGCTGTATTACAAGGACGACGCAGTTGTGGAAAACAGCGAAAAAGGCATCGCGCGCAAGCTCTCATCTGTCAGGTCTCTGTATAAGTATTACTATAAAAAAGGCCTTATAGACACCAATGTCACTACAAAGCTTGAAACTCCCAAGATACACGAAAAGCCGATAATACGGCTTGATAACAGCGAAGCCTTATCGCTTTTGAACATTATCGAAACTGGCGCAGGTTTATCGCCTAAACAGCGCGAATTTCACGACAAAACGAAAATCCGCGACATCGCGATATTCACGCTGTTTCTGACCACCGGCATTCGCATCAGCGAATTATGCGCTCTCGACGTCAGCGATTTTGATTTTAAAAACAAGGCTTTTAAGGTTCTGCGTAAAGGCGGCAACGAAGTGCTGCTTTATTTCGGCGACGAAACAAAAGCGGCACTCGAGCGCTATATCGAGGAGCGCAAGATAAATTCCAATTTCAGCCAGGACTCCCCCATGTTCCTCTCTCTGCAGAATACGCGAATGAGTGTTCGCGCATTGCAGCAGCTCGTTAAGAAATATGCAAGCATCGCCGTGCCGCTCAAAAACATCTCCCCCCACAAGCTGCGCAGCACGTACGGCACTATGCTATACGAAAAAACGGGCGACATATATCTCGTCGCAGATGTGCTCGGCCATAAGGACGTAAACACTACAAGAAAGCATTATGCTGCCATAGACGAGGAGCGCCGCAGGTCCGCTTCGGGTGCGGTAAGCTTCCGCGACAAGCGGAAAAAGACTTGAATTTCGCGAACGTTTGTTTGTATGTCGTTGACATGCACATATATATTTGTTATCATGAATCCGAGGTGATAGTATCATGGAAGGATTGTCCAAGCGCCAAAACGACGTGTTCCAATACATAAAAGACTATATCGCTGACAACGGATACGCCCCGTGCGTGCGCGACATATGCTGCGCGCTCAACTTAAAGTCTACGTCCACAGCGCACGCGCACCTTACCAAGCTTGAGAAAAAGGGCTATATATCGCGGGATCCTGCCAAGCCGAGGACAATCATGATACTGGACGGCAGCCAGACAAAGGAGCGCTTCGTACAGATACCCGTAGTCGGCAAAGTGGCTGCGGGCGTGCCTATAACTGCCGTTGAAAATGTGGAGGAATATATATCGCTCCCCTATTCGCTGCTCGGCACCGACGACGTTTTTATACTTAACGTCAGCGGGGACAGCATGACAGGCGCAGGGATATTGGATCGTGACAGAATAATCGCCAAAAAGCAGGACTACGCGCAAAACGGCGACATAGTCGTCGCCATGATAGAAGACGAAGCTACGGTAAAGAGGTTTTATCTCGAGAACGGATTCGTAAAGCTGCAACCCGAAAACGATAAATATCAGCCTATATATACAAAGGATATGAATATACTGGGCAAGGTTATCGGAGTGCTGCGCATGTTCAGATAGCTTTTTAACTCAGTAATCATCCGCCCCTTCAAGGGGCTTTTTTATTGAGCCCTGCAAGCGGCTCTTGCTTAATTGCCCCTCGGCATTACGGCTTCAGCATCAGTTGGAGTAAAGATTCTTCGTCGCTTCGCTCCTCAGAATGACATATGAGGCTTTCTTCCATAAAAGCCTGTTTTACGGTATTAGCCGCTTTTGTCATTCTGAGCGCAAGCGAAGAATCTTTAATATTATTAACTATGTTTTGCTTTTATAATTCTTTATTTATTATTAAATAAGGACTAGGACATTATTTTTATATAAGCCAGTGTTTTCTATTAAAAAAGCCTTACGGCTTTTTTAATCCACTATGTTCATCTCTGCAAGCGCTACCATCAGCCCCAGCTTCATGTGGGCGTATGTGAGCCCGCCCTGAGCGTACACGATATAAGGCGGTTTTACCGGAGCGTCGGCTGAGAGCTCTATGGAAGCCCCTTGGACGAACGTACCCGCGGCCATGACTATCTTGTCGTCATAGCCCGGCATATCCCAAGGCACAGGCACAGCCCGGCTGTCAACAGCCGCGGCTTTTTGTATGCCCCTCGTGTAAGCGAGTAGCAGCTTTTCGTCATTGAGCTTTATAGACTGCGTGATGTCGCTTCTTTGCCCGTCAAACTTCGGATACACGTCGAACCCGAGCATCTCGAACACCTTTGCGGACAATATACTGCCTTTTAACGCCTCGCCCACGGTGTGCGGCGCCATAAACAACCCCTGAAAAAACATCCTGTACGAAGCTTCATACGAGCCTACTTCCGCTCCCAAGCCAGGGCATGTCATCCTGTTTTCCGCAAGCTCTATCAAATCTTCCCTTCCCGCTATGTATCCGCCGGTGGGCGCAAGCCCGCCTCCGGGATTCTTTATCATCGAACCCGCCATCAAATCGGCGCCGCATTCAGTAGGCTCTTCCTTCTCGCAGAACTCACCATAGCAGTTATCGACGAATACGATTATTTCCGGGAACTTTTGCTTTATTTTTGTAACGGCGTCTTTAATATCCGCCATACCAAGCGCTTTGCGCCACGCATAGCCGCGCGAGCGCTGCATCATTACTACTTTAGGGCATTTACATTGCCCGATCAGCGCTTCCAAGCTTTCTATGTCTATGTTTCCGTCGGGAAGAAGCGCGGTTTCCTTGTAATCGATGCCGTAGTCCGCAAGCGAGCCCGTATCCTTTGCGCGCTTGTCGCCTATTATACCCGTTAAGGTATCATACGGGCGTCCCGTAGCGCTTATAAGCGTATCGCCGGGGCGCAGCACAGAAAATAAAGCCAGCGATATCGCATGCGTTCCCGACGCGATATGCGGGCTTAAAACAGCATTTCCGGCTTTTGTTATGCGCGCGAACACTCTTGAGAGCGCCTCTCTGCCTTCATCGGAATAACCGTATCCGTTGGACGGGGCAAAATGGCGCGGAGATATGTTTTCCTGCCTGTATGCGTCTATTACCTTGTATTGATTATATTCTGCTGTCGCTTCCACGTCGCGGAAAATCTTAAATAGCGAAGATTCTGCGTCGGCGACAAGCGATAGTATACTATCGCTTATCCCGAAACTTTTGAGTATCTGCATAAACTATTCTTGCGTTTCTTTCTGCTTGTCTGAGAATGTAAAGAAAACCGATTTTACGGGCGCAATCGTGGAAACGGCGTGCTTGTATATCATAAGCTGTTTTCCTTCGCTGTCGAGTATAATGGTAAAGTTGTCAAAGCCTTTTACCGAACCTTTTATCTGATACCCGTTTGTAAGATGAATAGTGACGGGGACCTTTTCTTTGCGCACCTGGTTCAAAAAGACGTCCTGCAGTACGATGACGGATTTCTGCATACTAAAACCCCTTTCCTTTAATATATATGATTATATCATTAATGGTATCTTCTATACAGGTATACACGGAAATATCAAACCAGTTTATCCTTTCATCTCTTTTAAACCAGGTAAACTGCCTTTTTGCAAAGCGCCTTGTGTTACGCTTTATAAGCCTTACAGCTTCTTCAAGGCTGTATTCTCCTTTTATGTACGATACCAGTTCCTTATAGCCTATGGCTTTGAGTGCGTTAACGTTGCCGTACTTTTCATACAGCGCTTTGGCTTCATCCAGCAGGCCGGCGTCCATCATGGCGTCTACTCGGGCCTCTATACGCTTATAGAGCATATCCCTAGGCATAGTCAGCCCTATCAGTATATATTCGTGTTCGTCGTTGTACTGCCTGAAATCATATGCCGAGCGCCCTTGCGCTTCTATGATCTCCAGCCTTCTTATTATGCGCCGCGCGTCGTTGCTGGAAATGATGCTAGCATATTCTGGGTCTTTTTCCTTAAGAGTATTATACAGGCAAGCGATACTTTTGTCATCATTAAGTTGTGCGTATTTTTGTCGAAGCGCATCATTTTTGACGGTTCCGAAATCGAGCTTATATACAAGGGAGTTTATATACAACCCGGTTCCTCCCGAAATTATGGGCACGACTCCCTTGTTATTTATCTGCTCAACCAGCGAGAACGCTTCTTTCTGGAACTCGGCGACTGAATATTCCTCATTAGGATCTACAATATCCATCATGTGATGCGGCACGCCCTGCCGCTCTTCTTTTGTCGCTTTTGCCGTGCCTATGTCGCAGCCCCGGTAGATCTGCATGCTGTCGGCGCAGATTATTTCGGAGCCCAGCGCTTTTGCCACCTGCACGGAAACGTATGTCTTGCCGGAAGCCGTCGGCCCGGTTATAACTATGAACCTGCTCATACTGTTCTTTTAAAGCTCTTTTCTATCTGCTTTCTTGATATTACCGATATCACAGGCCGCCCGTGCGGGCACGTAGGCATTACGCCCGATGCAAGAAAGCTGTCCACAAGGCTTTTAAGTTCAGCTTCGCTCAGCCTATCGCCCGCCTTAACGGCGCTTCGGCACGCCGCTTTAATTACCGCTTCACGCTTCAGCACTACGTCTCCCCCGCTCTGTATTTCGGCAATGGCGTCGTTTATCAGCTCTCCGGGAGCGGCGCCGGACGCTATCGAGGGCACTGCGCTTATCTTGTATTCCAGCGCGCCGAAAGGCTCTATATCGAACCCCGCTTCGATAAATGCCTCCATGTTGTCATCCAATACGTTTTTTTGTTCATGCGACGCCGTAAACACGTAAGGGTATAAAAGAGCCTGCGAAATAGGCGCTTTGCTGCTCTTGAATTTCTCGTAAAGCAGCCGCTCATGCGCTGCATGCTGGTCGATTATTAGCAGGTCGTCGCCCTGTTCAACAAGCGCATATGTGGCGCCGAACGAGCCTATCAGCCTGTAGCTTTCAACGCTTATCTTAGCGGCTTCGGTTAGGGCCGCCGGGCTTTCTGGCTGTTCATAGCTTTGAGACTCCGGCTCGGCTGAACTTTGCACGCTCATATCGTAAGCGTTTGCGTCCGCTTTAGCCGTTTCCTGCTCTTTCAGCACCCCGCCATTATTGCCCCATGTAGTATTAAGTATGGTGGCCCCGCTATTCTCACCCCATAAAGTATTAGACTTTATGGGAACCCCACTGCTAAAACCCGAAAAGAAGCCTTCCTGTACGCCTTCGGGCGCGCGCATCTCTACGACGCTGCGCTTTTGCGTCTCCGCGGCGTCCGTAAACACGCTGCCGCGCGGCGCGGCGCACGCTTTTGACACCGCTTCCTTTATTACGTATTCAACTGCCGAAGAGTCTTTAAAGCGCACCTGCAGCTTATTGGGATGTACGTTAACGTCCACCGCCGAAAACGGCAGCTCAATATTCAGCACGAAAAACGGCGTCTCGCCTTTTACGAGCGTCTCTCCGTACGCGCTTTTTACCATATCATGCAGCGCCGTGTTTCTCACATAGCGCCGGTTTACAAAAACGCTGCCCGCTTTCCTGTTTTTCATGATAGTGCCCGGCCGCGACACGTAACCCGACACATGTATATCGTTTGCCCGATGCTGCACAAACACAATTGTGTCCAGAACAGCACTTCCGTAAACACAGTAGATCGCCGAAGAGAGGTCGCCGTTGCCGGGGCTGTGGTATATCGTCTTTCCCTCCGACGTATAGTGGAACGATATTTCGGGGAACGCGAGTATGTAGCGCGACACGAGGTCGGACACATACGCCGCTTCCTGCGACTCTTTCCTTAAAAACTTGCGCCTCGCTGGTACGTTGTAAAAAAGATTGCTGACATTCACCGACGTTCCGTCGGGCAGCCCCGCTGGCTTGGCATAATCCAGACGCCCGCCGCTTACGCGTATGTGAGTGCCGGTTTCTTCGTCCCTGCGCTTTGTCTTCATCTCCGTTATCGACACGGCTGCAATGCTGGAAAGCGCTTCCCCGCGGAAGCCCTGAGTGCTTATATATTCTAAGTCCCCAAGCGTATACAGCTTGCTCGTTGCGTGCTTTTCAAACGCAAGTCCCACATCTCCTGAGGCTATGCCCACGCCGTTGTCGGCGACGGATATTTCCCTTACGCCGCCGCCAGAAATACTTATGCTAATAGCGCTTGCTTTAGCGTCTATCGCGTTTTCGACAAGCTCTTTGACTACGCTCGCAGGCCGCTCTACCACCTCGCCCGCGGCTATCTTGTCGGATATGCTTTTTGGGAGCAGCCTTATCTCATTCATGGTTCCCGCCTATCCTGTGCTTTATTTCGCTCAACAGCTTCAGCGAATCGAGCGGAGTAATGTTGTCGAGATTGACGGCTGCAAGCTGGGCGATAAGGTCGTCCCTGTCGTACTCTTTTTCCGGCTGGCTGCGGCGCACGCCGAGTACGCTGTCGTCCTTTTCAACCAGCGCCTTCATTATGGCCTTAGCCCGAGACGTCACGTCTTCGGGTACACCGGCGAGCTTTGCGACTTCTATGCCGAAGCTCTTATTTGTTCCGCCGCGCACAATCTTGTGCAGGAATATTACGGTGTCGGCCATTTCCTTCACCGTTATCGAATAATTGCTTACGCCGGGCACAACGCCTTCCAGTTCGGAGAGCTCATGGAAGTGCGTCGCGAACAGCGTTTTCGCCTTTATGTTTTTGCTTATGTACTCTACGACAGACCACGCGATAGACAGCCCATCGAGCGTGCTGGTGCCTCTGCCTATCTCGTCAAGAATCAGAAGGCTTCTCGGCGTCGCATTGTTGAGTATGTTCGCAACCTCGTTCATCTCCACCATGAACGTGCTCTGTCCTGACGCGAGGTTGTCCGAAGCGCCCACGCGCGTGAATATCTTGTCTACGATGCATATATGGGCGCTGTCCGCGGGCACGAAGCTGCCCATATGCGCCATGAGCACAATTAGCGCCACCTGCCGCATGTACGTGCTCTTGCCCGCCATGTTAGGGCCTGTGAGTATCATAATGCTCTCTTCGTCGGTAATCAGCGTGTCGTTTTTAACGAACGACTGTTTGACAAACGTCTCTACGACGGGATGCCTGCCGCCCGATATGCTTATCTTGCCGTTCTGCGACATAACGGGCTTTGAATATTTGTTTTCAAACGCTATTACGCCCAAGCTGCGTATAACGTCGAGCTCGGCAACAATCCTCGCGGCGTTCTGGAAGCGGCTTATGTTTTGCGAAAGCCTGTTTCTTATCTCTACGAAGCATTCGTACTCCAATGCAACGCACTTTTCCTCCGAGCCGAGCAGCTTTTCTTCCATCTCTTTAAGCTCGGGCGTAACGAAGCGCTCGCAGTTGGCAAGCGTCTGTTTTCTTATGTACCTGTATGGGACGAGTTCGAGATACGATTTTGTGACCTCTATGTAATAGCCGAACACCTTGTTGTAGCCCACGCGCAGGTTCTTTATACCGGTGCTTTCACGCTCCGTGCTTTCCAGCGACGCTATGAAGGATTTTCCCTTCTTTGAGGCTTCTTTAAGCTCGTCTATCTCCGCATTGTAGCCCTTCTTTATTATGCCGCCTTCCGTTATGCCCGCCGGGGCTTCCTCTTCTATCGCGTCGTCAAGCAGCGCGTATATGTCCTCCATACAATCAAGGCCCGAGCAAAGGCGCATAAGCAGCGTTGACTTGCAGTTCTTTACAGCTTCCTTTAACAGCGGCAGCCTTGCAAGCGAGCTCTTTAAAGAGAGGCAGTTGCGCGCATCCAGCGTGGAGTACGAAATGCGCGATATTAACCTTTCTAAGTCATATACGCCGTCCAAAGCCTCCCCTACGCTGTCCGCAAGCCTCAGGTCGCCCTTAATCTCCTCCACGGCGTCCAGCCTTAGCTGTATCTCGTTTATATCCTGAAGGGGCTCGTTAATGTAGCGTTTTAACAGCCTCCCCCCCATCGCCGTCTTCGTGCGGTCAAGCGTGCCGTAAAGCGAGCCCTTAACCTTGCCTTCTCGCAGCGTTCTTGTAAGTTCAAGATTGCTGCGCGTGAACACGTCGATCGCCATAAAATCGCTCGAGCCTATAACGCGTATGCTGTTTATATGCGAGAGCGCGTTTTTCTGCGTTTCCTTTAAGTAGTCGATAAGCGCGCCCGCCGCGCCTACCGCCGGGCTCTGCTCGCTTATGCCGTATCCCGAAACGCCTGTGACATTAAAGTGCGACATTATCGATTCAAGCGCCGTATCGCGCTCGAACGTGAACCCGGGATATTCGCTTATGAATATGCTCTGCTCTTTTATAATGTTTTCGAGCTTATCGATTATATCCTTATCGTCCGAACAGTATATTATCTCACTGGGCAAAATCCTCGATATTTCGTTGATTACGGCGGAATACTCCTCGTCTGCGGCGCACTCGCCCGCAAAAAACGCGCCGGTGGAAACGTCGGCGTAAGCGAGCCCCACGCTGCCGTCTTCACGATGCAGCGCGAGTATATAGTTATTGTCGGTATCGCTGAGCATCGTGTTCTCGGTAACGGTGCCCGGCGTTATCACCCTTATAACATCCCGCTCGACAAGCCCCGGCGACTGCGCGGGGTCGGTGAGCTGTTCACATATGGCAACTTTATAGCCCTTCTTTATAAGCTTGTCTATATATCCCTGAACCGAATGGTACGGTACGCCGCACATGGGCGCGCGCTCGGGCAAGCCGCAGTCCCTTCCGGTAAGCGTTATCTCCAATTCACGGGATGCGCAAATAGCGTCCTCAAAAAACAATTCATAAAAATCACCAAGACGAAACATCAGCAAACAGTCTTTGTATTTTTCTTTAAGCTCTACGTATTGTCTCATCATAGGTGTTAACTGCTGCATATTGTCCTCCAAATACCGGGGTCCCCCAAAAAGGCTTTTGGGGTGTTTATCTGTAATATTATAACACACAAATGCTTTTGTGTTGAAAAAAGTAACGCGTTGAAATATAATTTTCAACAGGCCGGAACAGTCCGGCCAAGAAGGAGCCGCGATGAAAAAGAAATGGGTATTGTCGCTTGCTGCATTGCTGCTGGCGCTTACGCTGTGCTCATGCGCCGACGCCGCCGTATCGTATCAGCTTAATAACGACAATACAATCAGCGTTGATTACAGCCTCCAGATTTCCTCAGTCGAGGATGTAAGCGCGTACACCGATGCAATTGCAGATTACTGGCAGCATATGGGCTTTACCGCAAGTTCAACCGAGGATGACGGAACGGTAGTGCTAAGCGGCAGCAAGACGCTCGAATGCGATTCGCGCAGCGCTGCTGCGGCGCAGTTTTCCTCAATGCTGACGGATGAAAAGTCGATTTTCCATGACGCGGAGTTTAAATATACTCCTTCGTATTTTGAGGACAATTACAGCTTTACCGCAAAGGTTTCTCTTGAGGATATAATTAGAAAAAGCGAAGACCGTTCCATACCCGCCGCCGAAGTGCAAACGCTTACCGCCAGCGCCGGCAAAGGCGAATACAGGCTCTCCATTTCGCTGCCCGGCGAGATAACGAATACCAATGCCGACGAGCAGGGCGGCCAAACCTGCACATGGCTGCTAAAATTCGGCGAGACAAAAGAAATAGCCGTCGCTTCAAAGCAGGTTTTCGAAGAAAACGCAGAGCACTACGCAAAGCTTCACGAAATTAAAAGCAGGGACGATATGCTTTTTATGATATGCGGCGTCGCCGCCGGGCTTATAGTCCTTATTATATTGATTGCCTTACTTGTGCGCAGAGCCCGCAGAGTTAAAAGTCGGCGTTAAACGGTTCCGAAGCCTGCATGCGCCCGTCGGGCAGCAGCAGATAAAGCTTGAATATCCTGTCTTCCTTGGGAACGTCGTCGGACATCGAATATATATAGTCTCCCCTTATAGTGGACGCGGTGCCCACCGTCGCCAACGGCTCCTCGTCTCCGAAAACCGTCTTTACCGGCCAGAAAACATTCCCTTTCAAATCGTAGCATACAAGCGTATACAGCGCGTCTTTATCCACGGACGTCTTTGTCCACGTTATGTTGTAATACGTATACCCGTTTTTGGTATGCCCGCTCATCTTAAGGTTGAAATCTGCGGGCTGCAGTGCGGGCAAGCTGTTTTCCATGCCTATGAAAGAGTAATAATAATCGCGAAGGCCCGCTACATCGTCCGCGAGCGGTATAAATATGTTCTTCTGCGGAAACAGGTTGACGGTCCTGTCGTCCGCCGCGACCTTGTAGCCGTCCTTGCCCGTCCGAAGTATATCGTTTACGTCCTTATAGTGCTCTATGACGCGCGCGTTCGGGCTGCCCATAAGCTGAACATAATCTTCCGCCGCTATCTCGTATATGTCCCAGTCGTAGTTTTCCATATACGTATCCCAGTCTTCGAATATTACGTCATGTCCTATGTTGCCTAAGTCTCTCAGCTTATAGTATTCCGAATTCAACGCCGCGTCTTTGTTTTGAAGGAAATAGAACATAGTGTAATGATGGCCGTATTCGTGGGCTATCGTTCTCGCGGCCTCGGCGGCGCTGGAGTATTTGTCCATATTATAAAGCTTAATTATGCTTACTTTCGGGTCTATCGTATACTTCAACGAGTCCGGCACTAAGCCAGGCATGTTGAAGAACACGGGGTAATTCTCCTGCTTCGAAGTCTGCGTTCCCGCAACTACCGTGTTTTCCGAATCCATGTCCGAAGCGCCCGGGAATATTTCCACCTCGCCGACATACATCATCTCGTCGCCGTGTTTGTTGTTTAACAGTTCGTTGTATATATCCACGAGCTTTTCGCCCGTCCACTTGTCCGAGTTGCTGACTATCGAGAAACCCATGGGGGTCTTGTATACCCTGTCGCTTAATTGCTCGCCCGTTTCCGCCGCTAAAGGGTAACCTTTCGGCTCGGGCTGCCCGCCCTTTTGCATAGTCATGCCGTAGAATTCGGCGGAATCGATAGCCGCTATTTCGTTTGACTTAACTTCCCTGTCCAGATAGAAATATACCGCTCCGCCCGCGGCCAAAAAGAGCAGCACAACAAGCAGCCATATAATATGGCCTTTCTTACGACTGTGCCTTGCCGTCAAAGCGTCGCCTCCCCCCGCACTCCGTGCAGCGTGTGCATCTTTATGTTGTCTATTTTCACAGTAACGTATTTCCCTATCTCGGAAGTGTCGCCGCTGAATGTTACGGTCTTGGCGGTGCGCGTTTTGCCGGAAAGCTCCTGCTCGTTGCGGCGGCTCGCCGATTCTACCAGCACTTCTACTTTCCTGCCAAGATAAGCGCTGTTGCGCTCCAGCATACATTGCGACACCAACGAGTTGAGATTTGAAAGCCTTTGCGCCTTTACGCTCTTTTCTATCTGATCGGGCATTTTGGCGGCTTTCGTCAGTTTACGGCTCGAATACGCAAAGGTATACGCGGCGTCATAACGCACCTTTTCCACGAGTTTAAGCGTTTCCTCAAAATCGTTTTCCGTTTCGCCCGGAAAGCCTACGATTATGTCTGTCGTTATCGCAATATCGGGCACGCGCGAGCGCAGTTTGTCGACGAGCTCAAGATAATGCGCGGCTGTGTAGCGCCTGTTCATTGCCTTCAGTATGCGGTCGCTGCCCGACTGCACCGGCAGGTGTATATGTTCGCAAAGGCTGCTAAGTCGCCCGTAGCAGCCGATGAGCTCATCCGTTAAGTCCTTCGGGTGCGACGTCATAAACCTTATGCGCTTTATGTCCGTTTCGCCGTCTATACTTTCCAGCAGGCGGGTAAACGTTACAGGGTTATCAAGGTCTTTGCCGTACGAATTCACATTCTGCCCCAGCAGCGTTATTTCCGTTACTCCGGTATCGCAGAGCCCGTTTATTTCCTTTAATATATCTTCCGGTTTGCGGCTGCGCTCCCTTCCTCTCACGTACGGCACGACGCAGTAAGAGCAGAAGTTATTGCATCCGTATATTATGTTTACATACGCGCTGTGCGAGCTGTTCCTTTTAACATCGAGCCCTTCGATTATTTGCTCGTCAGGTTCTACATATGACGAACGCCTGCGCCCGAGCATAGCTTCGCAAAGCATATCTTCCAGCTTGTGTATATGATTGGTTCCAAAAGCGATGTCAACAAACGGAAAACGCCGAAGCAGCTTAGCCGCCGCCTCTTCCTGCTGCATCATGCAGCCGCAGACCGCTATAACCGAGCCGGGTACGTTTTCCTTATGCTCTTTTAGCGCGCCTACGTTTCCGTACAGCTTTGCCTCCGCATGCTCGCGCACGCAGCAGGTGTTGAATATAATAAGGTGGGCGCTTGTTTTATCCTCCGCCGGAACAAATCCTAAATTTTCAAGAACGCCGGAAAGCTTTTCGCTTTCGTGATCGTTCATCTGGCAGCCGTATGTCTCGATGTAATATTTTAAGACGTTTTCAGTTACGTGTTTTTTCAATGCCTCATTCAATTGTTGTATGTATACCTTTCGTTTTGCAGTGTTATAATCATTATAGTAAACTGGCGTTATTTATTCAACTTCGGCAAGCTGATTTTTATTTTTTCACCATAAAAATACAGCCTTTTTTCACCATTAAAAATCGGAAATTTGAGCGGTAAAAATGGGTTGACATTGCAGTTTAAATACTGTATATTATAGTTCGTCGCGTAAAATTCTCGGGGTGTAGCGCAGTTTGGTAGCGCACGTGCTTTGGGAGCATGGGGCCGGGGGTTCAAGTCCCTTCACCCCGACCAGCGTCACGGTTAACAAATGGCCCCTTGGTCAAGCGGTTAAGACATCGCCCTTTCACGGCGGTAACAGGAGTTCGATTCTCCTAGGGGTCACCATTTTCGGGGCCTTAGCTCAGTTGGTTAGAGCAGTCGGCTCATAACCGATCGGTCCGGGGTTCGAGTCCCTGAGGCC
>JAEZIZ010000121.1 GCA_023415915.1 Bacillota bacterium
ATTAAAAAATTACATATTAACAAGGAGAACTCGATGAAAAGATTTACAGCGTTTTTGATAGCAGTATTGCTTGTTGTCTCCGTATTCGGAGTATCGTCCGCTTTTGCGGGAGCGAGCATTGGCGGCAGCAGTACCGTCTATCCAGGAAAGACTTATACAATCAAAGTATCCGTTACGGAAAATGCTTCGTCCATCGGTATCACAAGCGTAACATGCGGAGGCGTGTTCAGCGGCAGTCCGTCCAACGGCTGGAAGGATTCCAACAGCGGCATGAACGAAAAGATAACCGCTTCGGCTGAGATTAAAGTATCCGTACCGGCGAATGCAAAGGTTGGCGATAAGGGAACCATTACGGTTAATTATCAGGTATCAACTTTTGACGGTACGAACGTAGGCTCGTTTTCCGATTCAAAAACAAAAACGTATACAGTAGGCGACCCGAGCAAGGCGTCTTCCGGCGACTCGCCCAAGGCCACAAAAGCCCCTACCGAGTGGGACATAGCCAAGCAGAACGTTCAGGCTATGGAAACAGGCGGCACGGTGACTGTAGACATTACAAAAGACCCAAAGATACCTGCGTCGATACTCTCGTCCATCAAGGAAAAGCAGGGCGTGCTCACGCTCAACTACGGCGGCTATACCTGCACGATAAACGGTGCGGCGCTTGGGAATATACCGGATAAGATGGACCCGATCGACTTCTCGGTGAGCATGGAGAAGGACGAGGCGCTCTCGTCGGCATTGGGCGGCCAGGACGCATATCAGCTGCATTTCACACATTCGGGACAGCTGCCCGGGAAATTCACATATACGTTCAAGGCCGAGGGCCACGCGCCGGGAGATATATTGTACCTCTATTACTATTACGACCAGTCGGGCGTTATAGAAGGCATGCAGTCGGCACAGGTGGACGCCAACGGTTTTATATCGTTTGACATTTATCACTGCTCTAGCTATTTCGTATCGGCAAACGCCATTGAGGGAGCGACGGGCAGAGATTTTACGGCAGACGCCGCAAACGCGCAGGCGCTCTCGGAAGCCCAGGCGCAGATAGAAACCCTGCAGACGCAGCTTACCGAAGCGCAGGCGGAAAACAAAGAGCTGCAAACCCAGCTCGACTCATATAAGGCGCAGCCGTCGTCTTCGCCCGAGCTGATAGCCGCAAACGCGTCAGCACCCGCCGGAGAGCTGTTCGGCATACCGTACGTATCGTTTATAGCCGCAATGCTGGGCGTAGCGCTTATCACCATGCTGTTTACTATGATGGCTTGCAGAGCGGGAATATTCAAGAAGAAAAAGCGCAACAGAGAAGATATACTATAAACATAACAACAGCAGTATGGCCCTTTGAGCACATCAAAGGGCCATTTTTGTTTGCCTTGGCTAATCCGGTCCGGGCAGAGCTATTCTTACCCCCTGCCTTATCTCACCCGGCATATAATTTGAATTCGCTTTGAGCAGCGAAATTACGCTTAAACCGAACTTCTCGGCAACAGACCGCAGCGTTTCGTTATCCTGCAATATATACTCTCTTCCCTGCCGCGGGACGTTTTTTATCAGTATCGTCTGCCCTTCACGAAGCGCGAATACATCGCACGACTCGTTGTATTCGCGCAGATCCTTTATGCTTATATCAAATCTCCTGAAAATATCAAAAAGCGTCTCGTTTTTACCTATTCTATATTCGATGCATTCACAATGCCGCATGCTGTCCCCCTTCAGCTGTTGAACTTGTGCGCTATATATGATATGCCGCCCAAATGCGAATATTGACAGAATACTAAAAAGCTTTTACGGGAAAGCCCAATGCTTGTCTATTTCCTGCTTTATGCTATTATTATGATAAAATTAGAAAAGGAGGATTCGTTTTGTCGTTGCGTTCATTTAAAAACGCGTTTTCCGGTATAGCCGCGGCACTTAAAGACGGGAGCAACATACGCTTCATGTCCGTATGTTTTATACTCATCATCCCTATAAGCTTTATACTCGGGCTTTCAGGCCTCGAATGGGCAGTGGTGCTGCTATGCTGCGCGGGCGTAATATCGCTTGAGATGGTCAATACCGCTATTGAGGCCGCCGTCGATGCAAAAACGTCCGGGTTTCACCCCTGCGCAAAAAAAGCGAAGGACGCCGCGGCAGGCGCGGTGCTTTTGTTCTGCATTTTTTCAGCCGCAATAGGGCTTATAATATTCGTACCGCATATAGTCGAGCTGTTTGGCAGGTAGTTTATTCGCTTTCGCGCCCCGATATTTACAGTTGACGCGTAATTTTTGATATGCTATATTAACAACCGAGCTTTATATGCCGAAGTGATGGAATTGGCAGACGTGCCGGACTCAAAATCCGGTGGTAGCGATACCGTGCGGGTTCAAGTCCCGCCTTCGGCACCATTGACAGCGCTGTTCTGCATCAGGTTTTGGGCATCAGTACTTACATCTTAAGTTTTCGCAGCAGGTAAAGACATCAAGTGGTAAGTTTTTGGAAAAGCCGCGGGAGCAATCCTGCGGCTTTTCCTATTACCGTCTATTTGCTTTGCATCATTAACCCTTTCAAATTAACCAAAACGCAGTATGGTAACACTTATCCTTTCTGTTGAATACTATGTACTGAACCTGCAGAGAAAGGAGAATGTCTATGTCTGCTTACGACGACAGCATTAATGAAGATTACGCTGGCGGAAACCTTTTCGAAGAACTGCTTAAACACGTAGGTACTACCGTTACAATATATACAACCAGCGGAGGAGAGTCCGGATGTGGAGTCACAGGGGTCCTCACGAAGGTAACTCCATGTACTGTAAGGATCGTAACATGTTTAGGGCCTGCTCCGTGCTGCGCTCTTGGAAGCCCGTGCAAAACGCGTTGCTGCCCGCCCTTCAGGAGAGGCTGCAACTTCGACGGTTTTGTCTTTAACGTAGGATCTGTCGCGGAAATCCCACTTGATAGAATCGCCTTCTTTGTGCATAATGCAGTGTAACCTTTATTGCGGGGGTTAACTCCTTATCGATACTGTAAGCCTCCTATCATAACTGATAGGAGGCTTTTTATACGGGGGTCCCCAGCAAGACGTGAGGCTTTTTGGGGTGTAAATGCCTTTACCTTTTTGAGTCGGGTCCCAGCGAAACTTTATGGGAATCGTTTTTCGGATTCAGGTTTTCCAGCGTTACATTGTCGTACATGCCCGGCAGATGCAGCCTGTCTGCCGCAGTTGGATTCTTTGGTTTTCTTGCCCTTCTTATTTTCATACGATTCACCTCTTATATATTATGCCGATATAAAGCTTTGTTTATGTTAACTTAAAGAAAAACAATTACGATTGCAGCACTGCAGCCGTAATTGTTTTTTAGCATTATCATAAATGAAGACGCTTAAGCCGCTCTCCCCTACTGCTCTCTGAGCTTGGGTGAATTGAAAAACAGCCCGTCGACCTTTTTTTCAGCGTCGCCGCTGAATGTTACTATAATAAGCACGTCGCCCGGCTCGTCCGAAAATTTCGCGGTATACGTAACTACGGTATATTGTGCGCCGTTCTGCGTTACGTCGGCAGCTTGGGCGAAACTCTTGCTCTGGTATTCCCCTACTTTCGAAGCGAGCAGTTCGGCAAGCGAACCCAGCGAGTCTTCCGGCATTAAAGTTTTCATCGTATCGGAAAAGTCGCGGCTGAACACAGCGTAATCCCTGTCATTTATGCCGGCAATAATGTTGTCGACTATAGGCTCCGCGTACGCTACATCCTCCGCATTGAGCGCGCCGCCCTCCTGGCTGTTGCCGCCGCAGCCCGCTAAAATCACGGATAATGCAAGCAGCGCCGCTAATCCCAATAATATGTACTTTTTCATTCTTTATACCTCCGTTAACTGCATTATCAGGCGATAGCACAAGTGCTTTTAGTATTCCTATATTTACACCCGTTAAGTCCCACGGATTGCCGGGGATACAGTATTATCACCCCTAAAAGTCTCACGACTTTTCGGGGACCCCCGTATTAAATGCAGGTTTGATCTTTATAGTCAAAATTACCGCGAGCGCAGCAATGACAGCGAATACGCCTTCAATCGCCCAGCCCGGAAGGCCTTGCATTAAAGGTAT
>JAEZIZ010000086.1 GCA_023415915.1 Bacillota bacterium
TACAAGAGCTAGGAATGTCGGTTCCCGTTTCTCTGACGACCTAGCGATCATACTACTTTACGGGTTGTGTTTACAACCTTCTTTTTTGTACACTTTTTTCTCCTCTGTTTTCATAGCAATGACAACACGAGTTTTCGTCTATAGAAGCCTATTTACGATAATAGATATTTTTGTCATTCAGAGCGCAAGCGAAGAATCTTTAATACGGAGTCCCCAGCAAGACGCGAGGCTTGATGGGGTGTTTTTTAACTGAGTTTTCCTTATATATCTTAGATTTCGTTTGATTATTATTAAGGCCTATATAAAAAAACGCCTCGAACGATGAGCTGTTCTGAAGCGTTATAAAACAAATATTAAAGCAAGGGCGAAGCTACGCGGAAATAGCGAACATTAGCTCGCAGCTCGCAACCAGCTTGCCGCGCACATATGCCTTTCCGCTGCCCAGGCCTACGTTTCCCTTTACGGTGTCTATCGAAGTTTCAAGCTCAAGAACATCTCCGGGCACGACTTTTTCGCTGAACCGGGCGTTCTTTATCTTTCCAAGATACGCGAGCTTTCCCTTCATTTCTTCTTTTGTAAGCAGCGCTACGCCGCCCATCTGGGCTATCGCTTCTATTATGAGCACACCCGGCATTATCTTAACGTCGCCGAAATGCCCCATAAAGAACCACTCGTTCGCGCTCACGGCTTTTATTCCTTTTGCCTTCACTCCCTCCTCGAGCTCGTCTACCCTGTCTATCATCAGGAAAGGCTCCCTATGGGGAAGTATCTTTTTAATATCATCTATTCCCAGCATACCATCCTCCGCTATTCCGGTTTTTTGAGCAGAAGGCAGGTGTTGTGTCCGCCGAATCCGAAAGAGTTCGAAATGGCGTACTTAGTGTCCATTTTCTTTGCTTTGCCTTTCACATAATCGAGGTTGCATCCTTCCCCCTCGACTTCGAGGCCTATTGTGGGAGGCGCAATGCCTGCGTTTATCGCGCACATCGAAATTATCGCCTCGAATGCTCCCGCTCCGCCCAGCATATGGCCGGTCATGGACTTCGTTGAGCTTACAAGCAGCTTTTTCGCATGCTCGCCGAAGCATCTTTCTATGGCCTTGCTCTCAAAAACGTCGTTGAGCGGCGTGCCCGTTCCGTGTGCGTTTATATAGCCTACATCTTCCTTATTGATGCCGCCTTCCCGTATTACGAGCTCCATCGCCTTGGCCGCCCATATTCCCTCCGGCTCGGGCGCCGTTATATGGTACGCGTCACAAGTCTGCGCGTATCCCGCGAGAATGCCCAATATCTTCGCTCCGCGCTTTTGGGCGTGTTCTTCGCTCTCTATAACCATCATTCCCGCTCCTTCGGCCATAACGAACCCCTGTCTGTCCTTGTCGAAAGGTATGCATGCCCTTGCTGGGTCCTTGCTCTCGGAGAGCGCCTGCATCTGGTGGAACCCGGCAACGCCCAGCTCGTATATTACGGATTCCGCTCCGCCTACGAGCGCTAAGTCCATGCGTCCTTCCTTGATGGCGTAATACGCTTCGCCTATCGCGTCGGCGCCCGACGAGCAGGCCGTAACGACGCTGAGGCACGGCCCGTGGAGATTAAGGCGCATCGATATCATTCCCGCCGTAGTGTTTATTATCGACTTGGGAATAAACAGCGAAGATACGGCTCTCGCGCCTCTTTCTCTCATCTCGTCCTGCTGCCCGCAGATGGTTCCCAGGCCGCCCATGCCGCTGCCCAGCACCACTCCCGAGCGCAGCGTGTCAAAGTCGCCTTCCGCAAGGCCGCTTTCCTCCCACGCCTGCATTGCCGCGACTATCGCAAGCTGCGAGAACCTCGCAAGGCGCTTCGCTTCGCGGTTCGTTATGTACTTTGAAGGGTCGAAATCCCAAACCTCGCCCGCGCATGTTATGCCCGTAAATTCGGTATCGAAGCACTGCGCTTTTCTTATACCGCAGACGCCGGCTACGGCGTTGTCAAACGACTCCTTCACTGTTTGCCCTATAGGCGATACGGCTCCCATGCCGGTAATCACCACTTTATGACTCATATACACCTCACCTTTCCGAGTAACCCTTATATCACCATTCCGCCGTCAACAACCATTACCTGCCCGGTGATGTACGACGCGCCTTCGCCGCATAAGAAGCATACGAGCCCCGCGACGTCCTCCGGGCTGCCGAACCGGCCGAGCGGTATCGCGCCAAGCATGCTTTGCTTAATATCTTCGCTCAAAACTTGGGTCATCGCCGTCTCAATGAACCCGGGCGCTACCGCGTTAACGCACACGCCCCGCTTTGCGAACTCCCTCGCGCAGGACTTGGTAAGCCCTATGACGCCCGCTTTGGAGGCCGCGTAGTTCGCCTGGCCCGCGTTGCCCGTTATGCCTACGACGGACGTTATATTTACTATCCTGCCCTGCCGGGCTTTAAGCATATATGCCGCCGCTTCTCTCGTGCAGCAAAAGCAGCTGTTTAAGTTCGCTCTTATAACGCTGTCGAACTGCTCGTCGGTCATGCGCATCACAAGGCCGTCGCTCGTAATGCCTGCGTTGTTTACAAGCGCGTATATGCCGCCAAGCGAGTCGACGCACGTTTTAACGAGCGTTTTGCAGCCCTCGGGAGAAGTCAAATCCGCCTGTATCGCTACGGCGTTGCGGCCAATAGCTTTTATGGCTTTTACGACTTCTTCAGCCTTAGCGGCATTGCTGTTGTAGTGTACGGCAACGTCGAAACCGGCTTTCGCAAGAGCTATCGCAACAGCCTGCCCTATGCCTCCCGACGCGCCCGTTACCAATGCGGCTTTGCCCATATGTTTACCTCACTGTTTGTTTCCCGAAAGGAATTTATCAAGAGTAGTCAAATCGCGCACCGATTCGACCTCCGCGCGCTTTTCCACCCTGCGCTTTACAAGCTTTGAAAGCACGTTCCCCGGCCCTATTTCCACGAAGCGCTCTACGCCCGACGCTATCATATGCTCTACGCAGTCATGCCATTTTACACGACGGCACATCTGGTTTGCAAGCAGTTTCCTTATATCGCTGTCTTCTTCATACGGGGCGCCAAGAACGTTTGAATAAACGGTTTTTCGCATGCCGCCCAAATCAAACGTGCCCAGTACGCGTGAAAATTCGCCCGCCGCGCCTTCGAGCAGCGGAGCGTGCGAAGGCCCCGCGACTGACAGCATCGCCGCCATTTTAGCGCCTTTTTGTTCAAAGAGCTCTTTCAGCTTACAAAGCTCCTCCGTACTGCCCGCTATTACCGTCTGCATTTCGGATAGATGGTTGGCTACGTACGAGTTTTGGAATCCATCCAGCGCGTCTTCGACTTCATCCACTGTAAAACCGATAACGGACAGCATGCCGCCTTCGCCCTTGGGGTATGCGCCGTCCATTATGCTTCCTCTTTTGCGCACGAGCGCCGCGCAGCCTTGTATGCCAAATACGCCCGCCGCGGCAAGCGCAGTATACTCTCCGAGCGAAAGCCCTGCATATACGTCCGCGTCGCAGCCCTCGCTGAGCAGCACGCTGAAAAGCGATATGGAATGAGCAAATATGGCGGGCTGTATTATTTCGCTCTCGTCGAGCCGCCATCCTTCAAAGCACGCCCGCTTAAGGTCAACGCCGGCGCCTTCGCAGCACATATCGAATGTCTGTTTATAAATAACAATATTATCGTATAAGTCCATTCCCATGCCCGCGGACTGCGCGCCCTGGCCGGGAAACAAAAACGCCGTCTTCATAGCTTTAGCCCTCTTGCGTAAGAAGTGCGCCGACGTTTTTCAATATGCTGCTTATGCGCTGCTCGTCAAACATCTCGCGTATTATATCCGCCGCCGGCTGTATGCGGTCAAGCATGCAAGCCGCCTGGCCTGCCATGAATGAGCCCCTCTCCTTGTCGCCGTGCAGCACCGCCCTCATCAGTGAGCCTTCGCCCGCCTTTTCGAGCTTCGCCGCGCCGTCCTCCTCGTACTCGAGCCGTGAAAGCTCGCGCACAAGCGGGCTGCGAAGCACCCTTACGGGATGTCCCGTCACGCGCCCCGTGACTTTGCTGTCTATGTCTTTTGCCTTTATTATGCGGTTCTTGTATTCCTCATGCGCCGTGCATTCCTCGGCAAGCACAAAACGCGTGCCCACCTGCACGCCTTTGGCACCGAGAACAAAAGCAGCCGTTACGGTATCAGCGTCGAATATGCCGCCCGCAGTGACTACGGGTATATCCACGCTGCGCGCCACGTCGGGCATGAGCACCATGGTAGTGAGCTCGCCTATATGCCCGCCCGATTCGCAGCCTTCTGCTATCACGAAATCGGCGCCCATACGCTGCATCATTATAGCAAGAGCCCGACTCGCAACCACAGGCGCGAATATGCTGCCTGCTTCTTTCCACATCTTCACATACTCAGCCGGATTGCCCGCGCCAGTAATTATTACAGGTACGCGCTCTTCGGCGACCAGCTTTGCTACGCTGTCGACATACGGGCTTAATAGCATTACGTTTACGCCGAACGGTTTGTCCGTCTTCTGCCTTAACGCACGTATCTGCTCTTTCACCCACTCGGGCGGGGCGTTGCCCGCGGCTATCACGCCGAGGCCCCCCGCCATGGAAACGGCGGCGGCAAGGTCCGCGTTAGACACCCATGCCATACCGCCCTGAATGATTGGGTATTCGATGTTAAGCAACCCGCATATGCTGCCTTCGAATCTATGCATTCGTTTTCCCTTCCAGATAAGTAACCAGCTGTCCGACCGTCTTGATATCCTTTACCTCTTCGTTGGGTATCTTGATGCCGGTTTCCTTTTCGAGCTCTATGAGCATCTCCACCATGTCAAGAGAATCCATCTCAAAGTCTTCGACGAAGCTCTTATCCATAGTGATCTCGTCTTTCTCAAGGTCGAGCTGCTCCATAAGGCTTTTGATTATCAGTTCCTTCATGTTTTTTTCCTCCAGATTATCATTAAATTGTCCAATCCACCACGAGGCCGCCGCAAGTAAGGCCCGACCCGAAAGCGACCAGGGCTACCCTGTCGCCTTTTGTAAGCCAGCCCTTTTTGTAGGCGTCGCACATGGCTATCGGAATGGTTGCGGATGAAGTATTTGCGTATTCGTCGATATTTAAAAAGAACTGGTCCGACTTGAAACGCAGTTTGCGCTTTACATAATCTATTATTTTGGCGTTTGCCTGATGGGGTATCACTTTTGTGAAGGGTCTGTCGCCGCATTTTGCGAGCAGCTTGCGCAGCACGGCGTCCGCCGCGCTTACCGCGTATGTAAACACCTCGCGGCCGTTCATCCGTAAATGGTCCGGCTGCTCGTCTTTAGGGTCTATGTTGTTAAACGGCGTTTTGCGTATTTCCCTTTTGCATATTATTACGTCTTCCATATCGGGCGATCCGCTCAATACCGGGAAATGAACTTTTGGCTCGCTGCTGCGCTTTATAACTACAGCGCCCGCTCCGTCGCCGAACAGTACGCACGTCGAACGGTCCTTCCAGTCGACATACTGCGATATCGCTTCACTCGATATAACGAGCGCCGCATCCTTTTCCATGGACTCCATAAGGCTCGCCGCCGTGGAAAGCGCGTACACAAAGCCGGAACATCCGGCGGATATATCCATATTGGCGCAGTCGTCGATATCGAGCGCCTTCTGTACATAGCCCGACATGCTTGGGGTAACGTATTCGCTCGTAATGGAACTCGTAATGATAAGCCCTATATCGTTCCTGTCTACGCCCGAATTGGCAAGAGCTTTGGACGCGGCCTCCAGCGCCATATCGACGCTGCGTTCGCCGGTCGAGATATGCCTTCTGCGTATGCCCGTACGTTTTTTAATCCATTCGTCGCTTGTATCTACAAGGCTTTCAAGCTCAACGTTTGTTACTACTCTATCGGGCACCTTGCATGCGATGCCCGCAATTTCCACCGAAGCTCCCAAATTACAGTCCTCTCATCTCTATATATCTTTCATGCCTTTTCTGCACCAGCTTTTCGGGGGGTATCCTCGTCAGCCGCTTAAGCGCTATCCTGATTTCGCGCCGTATATCCGCTGCGCATTTGTCCATGTTGAATCTGTCAAAGCCCTCCGGCTCTTTTATTACGCTGTCCACGACTTTGAACCTTTTAAGGTCGCTTGCCGTAAGCTTTAAGTTTTCCGCCGCTTCATGCGCGAGCGAAGAGTCCTTAAAAAGTATAGACGCGCAGCCTTCGGGCGTTATCACCGAAAAGTAGCTGTTGTCAAGCATAATCAGCCAGTCCGAGAGCGAAAGCGCGAGAGCTCCGCCGCTGCCGCCTTCGCCTATTATAATTGAGATAGTCGGGGTTTTTAGCGTAGCCATCGCTTTAAGATGCTCGGCTATAACGAGTCCCTGGCCCCGCTCTTCCGCGTCCACTCCGGGGTACGCGCCCGGCGTGTCCACAAAGCATATTACGGGCCTTCCGAACTTTTCGGCCTGCTTTAGCGCCCTCATCGACTTCCTGTACCCTTCGGGGTTCGGCATGCCGAAATTGCACCTCATACGCTCCTCAAGCGTATGGCCTTTCTGCTGGCCTATCACGGTTACCGGCCAGTCCTCAAACCACGCTATCGCCGTGACGATGGATTCGTCGTCACCAAAGCACCTGTCGCCTTTTACTTCAAACACCCCGGTAAACAGCTTTGAAATGTAATCCCTCGTCTGAGGCCTGTTCTCCTTGCGGGCATTTTTCACCTTATCCCACGGCTTTTCCGCGGGCTGCATAGCGTCCGTATTATTGATATCATTCAACATTGTACTCATAGTCCCGGATGGATACGCAGTTCTTTTTTGCAGTGCAGCGCAAGTATGTCCGCAAGCGTATCCCTTAAATCCTTTCTGTCCACTATCCTGTCTATGAGCCCGTGCTCATACAGCGATTCGGACATCTGAAATCCTTCGGGCAGTTCGGCGTTTACGGTCTGCTGTATAACCCTTGGGCCCGCAAACCCTATGCGTGCTCCCGGCTCTGCTATCGTTATATCGCCCTGCATAGCGAAGCTCGCGGTAACGCCGCCCGTAGTAGGGTGCGTAAGCACGTTTACGTGCAGCAGCCTTTGTGCGCTGTGGCGCGCGAGCGCTATCGTCGTTCTCGACATCTGCATCAGTGAATGTATTCCCTCCTGCATCCTGGCGCCGCCCGATGCGCAGAATATTATAAGAGGCAGCCGGTTAAGCGTTGCAAACTCGCTTATAATAACTATCTTCTCACCTACCACCGTTCCCATACTGCCCATCATGAAATACGAATCCATGACGGCCAATGCTGTCCTTACGCCCTTGATGGACGCCTTGCCTATTACGACGCCTTCCTGCGCCTTTGATTTTGACTTTTCGGTGGCTATCTTCGTCTTGTACCCCGGAAACGATATAGGGTCCTTACTCTCGGCTTCGCGCTCTATCTCTATAAAGCTGCCGTTGTCCACTATCATCTCTATCCTGTTGTAAGCGGGCTGACGAAACAGATATCCGCAGTACGGGCATATGGAATAGTTCGCGTGCACTATTTCGGCTATCATTTCCCTGCCGCAGCCGCCGCAATAAAGCTTTTCTATTTTCTCCTCGGGCTGCACATCAGCGCTTATTTCAATCTTTTCGTTAAACAGTTCCATTGTCGCTCCGTAAATACCGATTGATAAATGTCTGTTCTATCCACTTTGTGTGAACGTTTCCGGACATGAAATCTTCGTCGTTCATTATTGCTTTGGCAAACTCAGCGTTATGCTCGATTCCCGTAATCTTTAGCTCTTCGAGCGCCGCGCGGCTTAAAGCAATCGCCTCCCCGCGGTCGTCGCCCAAGCATATTATCTTCATTATCAGCGAATCGTAGAAAGGCGATACCTCGTCGCCCGCGCAAAATCCCGTGTCTACGCGCACGCCGTTGCCTCCCGGCAGCGTCAATCCGCTTATTATTCCCGGAGAAGGGCGAAAGTTTTCATCGGGGTTTTCGGCGTTTATCCTGCATTCTATCGCGTGGCCTTTGCATACGAGATCTTCCTGCTTTATCGCAAGCTTGTGCGAAAGCGCGGCATGTATCTGCGCCTTTATTAGATCGACGCCGTATATGCACTCGGTTACGGGATGCTCCACCTGTATCCTCGTGTTCATCTCCATGAAGTAAAACCTGCCGTCGCCCGTAAGCAGAAATTCCACCGTACCTGCGCCCACGTAGTTTATAGACTTCGATATGCTTACGGCTATGCGCTCCATCCTCTTCAGCGTATCTTCGTCTGCGTTAGAAGCGGGCGCTTCCTCCACAAGCTTCTGGTTCTTTCTCTGCAATGTGCATTCCCGCGTGCCTAAGTGAATTGTGTTGCCGTACTCGTCGGCGAGTATCTGTACTTCTATGTGCCGCGCGTCGGGAAGATAAGACTCTATGTATACTCTTCTGTCGCCGAACGCCAGCTCGGCTTCCCTGCAGGCCATAGAAAACGCCTGCTCCAGCTCCTCTTTGCAGCACACTATGCGTATGCCCTTGCCGCCGCCGCCCGCCGCCGCTTTTATAATAAGCGGATAGCCGATTGCTTCGGCGACTTCCCGCGCTGCTTCTATAGTATCCACCGTACCGTCCGAGCCGGGAACGACCGGGAAACCGTTTTCGGCTACCATCGCGCGCGCCTGCTGCTTATCGCCTATAATATCCATGCATTCCGCCGAAGGGCCAACAAACCTTATGCCCTCTTCGTCGCACATGCGCCTGAACTCTGCGTTCTCAGCCAGAAAGCCCACGCCCGGATGTATGAGGTCTGCGCGGTACGCCTTCGCCGCTGCAATTATACTCTCCATGTTAAGATAGCTCTTCTCTGCCTGCCTCGGGCCTATGCATACGCTTTCGTCCGCCAGCCTCGTATGCATGCTGCCTTCGTCGCTCTCCGAGTATACTGCTATCGTCTTAAGACCTATTTTTTTGCAGGTGCGTATTATCCTTACGGCTATCTCGCCCCTGTTCGCAACAAGTATTGTATTCATGGGTTAAGCCTTTGCGTATTTAAAAAGCGCGTCTTTGGCGATTATCGCCTCGGCGTCTTTTTTAAGCACGCGCTCTATTATACCGTCTTTGGGCGCGGGTATCTCGTTCATAGTCTTCATTGCTTCAATTATGCACAGCACGTCGCCTTTTTTCACTTTGGAGCCTTCCCGCACATACGGCTCTGCACCCGGCTCTCTCGCTACATAAAACACTCCCGATATAGGCGCCAAAACAAGATCGTCGCTGTCGTATTCATGAGCGGCGGCGGCTTTTTCCCTTTGCTGCGGGGCGGCGACACGCGCCGGAGCGCACACCTCTTTTTCAAGCGATATTTTTATTTCCTGTGTTTCTATGCTGAATTTGCTGAACGAAGATTTTTCCGCCTTGTCTATTATACTGAAGATTGTTTCCAGATCCATGCCGATCCTCCTAAAGCGCTTCATTAATACAACTTTATTTGATAAGCTGAGCGCGTTTTGCGTCAACACCCCATCAAGCCTTACGTCTTGCTGGGGACCCCGGAAACCGCGCCCGGCGCTTACCTTGGCAGATTGATTTCAAAAATAATAGTTAGCACTGCTAACGATTAATTGATTTTAGAAATATTATCACGCCACTGATAATATGTCAACGCCGTTATGTTTGGCACATGTTTCGATTATGTAATAAATATTACATAACTTAAGTCACCGGCGCATCTTAAACCCCTTTGTAAATTACGAATCTGCTTACACAGAGCTGCATATGTTTATTTTTTGTTACCTTAAAGCCCGTATAAATAAACTTTTTTTAACAGTTGATTCTATCTTTTTTAATTTTTCTCCAACCGGCTGAAGAAATCCGCAAGGCCGTTTAACGACTTAAGTATGTCCGGGTATTCGCTTATCTTAAAATCCCGAAGTAAGCTCTGCACCATTTCGTCATGGAATTGCCTGTGGTTTTCACAGCACTCCCGGCCTTTTTCCGTCAGCTTAAGTATGCTCATTCTCCTGTCCTTGTCGGATTTGACTTTTTCTATATACTTCTTAGCTTCAAGCCTTGCCGCCGTTACGCTCGCTGTAGCCTTTGTTATATCAAGCCCCGACGCGATATTGGTAAGCGTAGGCACTTCGGCGCTCTCTATTTCCTCCAGCATATGCATCTCCGTACGGCTAAGCCTGCCGTTTGCCGACTTTGAGACTATCTTCTCCTGTATGCGCAGTATCTTGAAAAAGAGTTCTTTAAGCACTTTGTTAAGCAGCTTTTTTATCTCACGTTCCGTCATATTACCACCCCAACCTTTCATCCAAACCGCTTTTGGATCCCCTGTGTTGCACATTATCTTCGCGGTGCAGCTGCCCCCGCGCATTACACCGGCAAGCCTGCGACTTGCTGGAGCCCTCAAAAAATTAGTTCGTTGTTTAAACTAATTATATCATATAAGAACATTGAGGCAAGAATATTTTGCATATTAAGATATTTCAAGTATGTTAATATTTATAATGCTTAAATAATCACCCAGCCAAGGGCGATTTTTCCTGAACATTATAAGAGACACTTGCGGACAGCCTCGCGATATATTACGGTTCCGCCAACAACATTTGGTAAAGATTCTTCGTCCCTTAGGTCCTCTGAATGACATATGAGTTTCCTTCTATAAAAGCCTGATTTTACGGTATTAGTTGCTTTTGTCATTGCTATGAAAACAGAGGAGAAAAAAGTGTACAAAAAAGAAGGTTGTAAACACAACCCGTAAAGTAGTATGATCGCTAGGTCGTCAGAGAAACGGGAACCGACATTCCTAGCTCTTG
>JAEZIZ010000020.1 GCA_023415915.1 Bacillota bacterium
AACCCAACACGTTTCTTCGCTGCCATAGCTCTTTTCCGCCTTTTCCGTTACTATGGCAACATTCTACACCCGGCATTGGCCTATTTTACGGACTTGTCATTGATGATTCATCCTAATAGCCATATAATGTTTTAATGCTCAAAAATCCTCACCATTTTGCTCCGGGCTGTCGTCTCTTTTATACATATCAGGTATTTTTTTGGCCCGTTTCTCATTTTCCATTCTCATCATCTGCGATTTGCGGTCATCTATCTTTTTAAACTTCAATAAATCACCTCCTAAAAAGTATTTTGCACAATTTTGCGATAATAATTCTGAATATGTGAAACCCTCGTATTTAACACCCCAACAAGTCTCAATACTTACCGGGGATTTCGGAATATGAAAAAAACCGGATAATGATCCGGTTCCGTTGTCATGTCACCGCCTGTTTTTCCTTGCTGTGCGTCATATCGTAGTAGTACTGCAATATATCTCGTCGGGTAACGATTCCTATAAACAGGCCGCGGTCGTCCGTAACAGGCACAAAGTTCTGATTCATTGCTAGCAGAAGCAGGTCTTCTATCACCGCGTTGACGTTTACGGACGCGTTTGTCTTGCTTTTAAGTATATCCTTTATATAGTATTGCTCTTTTATATGATCGTCAAACGCGTTGAGGCCCAGTACCGCCCATAAAAGGTCGCCTTCGCTCAGCGTGCCTATATATTTCCCTTCGCGGCTTAGTACAGGTATTGCGGTGTATCCGTAATGCTTCATCTTTTCCAGAGCCTGACGCAGTGTGAAATCGTCGTAGATAAAGGCGATATCGCCTTTGGGTTTTAAAAAAAACAGTATGTTCATAGCGCTCCGTCCCCGTAGTGCTCCGTTAATACGTCGCACCTGCTTCATACACAAAAAAAGCCACGGCTTTGAAAAGAAAAATATCCGTCTTCGCTTGTATAATAGCATGTAAAAACTGCCGTATCAACATCAAAAATGTAAACCTTTAGAGAACAAATATATCCCGGTTATACACCATCAAAAAAGCCTCGCGACTTTTTTTATGACCCCGTATTTATATGCGCAAACACGCTAACACAAAACCATCCGCGCGAATATTATACTATATAAATTATTTTGGGTGGTCTTGATGTTAACTAATCTATACAGGATATTACTGCAAACAGCGGGCGGGCAATGGCCGACTACCGAGCAGACGCTGTTCATTATCGGCATGACGCTTTTGGGCGTAGCGGTGCTTGCCGGCATTGTAGCGCTTTTCGTTTTTATAGTTAAATCGGGGATAAGCGGCGTATTCGGTTTGCTTAAGGGAGTCTTCGCCGGAGTATCCGCCAAAGTAAAGCAGTCGTTGCAAAAACAACCGATCGCCGGGTTCGCGTATGAGCCGAAACAAGACATCTTCTATTCGGACATGAATGCGTGGCAGAGAGGTTTCGGATATTGCCAGCTCTACGACGAGGCCGCGGCAATGATGAATATGATAATCGACTGCGAGCCTGCATATTTTGAATACGGCGGCAAAAAGTGGCTCATTGAGTTCTGGAAAGGGCAATACGGCATAACGACCGGCTGTGAGGTAGGCGTTTATACCACTACAAGGCCTGACCTCAATGTTCCGGGCGTATTCAACGGCACATTTTACGATACCGCCGCTCCTGAGGATATGCTTTTCATATCTTATTCGCTTATGAAAAACGGCGGTGAGTTATTCAGGCGGCATGGCAGGCACTGGTGGCTCACAGGCTTTAAACTCGGTGAATATTCGGAGCCTTCCGAGCTTACCGCGAGGATAAGCATAGGGCTCAAAGACAAGGTTATGCTGACAGCGTTCCTTGCCGCTATGAAACGGATGGGCTATACCGACCGCGAGCTCAATGTGAGCGGCAATACCGTAAGCTTTTTGTACGCCGAACCTCGCTCAAAACAGCCGTTTACCCGCACGAAGGCAATGATGAGCTTTGTACAGAAGAGGAACAAGTATCTGTGCGATAGGTTCAACGAGCTTACAGGCAATGAAAAAGGCGCGCTAGCCAAGCTCGAAGCGGCAAGCAGGCTGGACCCCGCGCTCTATGGCAGCATAATGGAAATCGGAAGGCCGCGAAAGCTGTACGACAAGTACAACGCACTGCAAGAATACCTCAAATGACCGGGGAGGCGCCGTATGACGTTGTTAAACCGATTATCGCAAATATACGCCTCCTCCCGGGTTATTCCCATTTCTGACGCCTCGAAGGTAGTGCTTATAAGCGACTGCCATCGCGGCGACGGAAGCTGGGGCGATGATTTTTCAAGAAATCAGAACATATACAACGGGGCGCTCGAATATTACTATGAGCATGGTTTTACATACATAGAGATAGGCGACGGCGACGAGCTCTGGGAAAACTATTGCTTCTCGGATATCGTGGAAGCGCATAAGGATTCGCTGAAACTCCTAGCCAAGTTTCATGAGCAAAAGAGGCTTTATATGATTTACGGCAACCATGACATGATAAAGAAGGACATGTCTTTTTGCCGCGACAACCTTTGCTGTTATTACAACGCGCGGAAGGAATGCGTGCCGCTTTTCAAAAACATCAGAATATATGAAGGGCTTATACTGCGCCATCAAGAAACGGGAAAGGATATATTTCTTGTGCACGGCCACCAGGTGGACTTTTTCAACAGCAGCCTGTGGAAATTAGCAAGGTTTCTCGTACATAACCTGTGGAGGCCTCTTGAAATGCTGGGCGTTAACGACCCCACAAGCGCGGCTAAGAACAACAAAAAAGCGACGAAGGTGGAGACCAGGCTTACAAACTGGTCCGAGAGCAACAACCGCATGATCGTCGCCGGCCATACGCACCGCGCCGTTTTCCCCGATCCGGGAGGCGCGCTTTATTTTAACGATGGAAGCTGCGTCCATCCTCGGTGCATAACGGCTATCGAGATAGAGCAGGGAAATATATCGCTCGTAAAATGGTGCATCGGCACAGTTAAAGGCGGCGCTCTCTTTGTTAAGCGTACCTTGCTCGCTGGCCCGGAAAAGCTGAGCGCTTATCTTGCTCCCGAAGAAGAAAATTAAGCATCATAAACTAGCAATAAAAAAAGCGCCTCATATCTACACCCCATCAAGCCTCACGACTTGCTGGGGACCCCGGTTTTTCACCCCATAAAAGCTTTAGTTTTAAGGACCTCGATATCGAAGCGCTTCATTCCGGGCTGCCCAAACGCAATAGATTATATAATCATACGGCTTTATGCACCACCATCATATCAGCCGCCGCGCCTGGAATTGCCCTGGTTATTTCCTGTCTTTATGATGTCTATGTTTTTTAATTACCGCTGTTGTCCCAAGCCGCGGCTGGTCTTGACGGGGTATTCGTATCAAAAAATGAGCTGAGCTGCCTGACATCTCCCATAAATGAATCAAAATCCTTAACCATCATCGGCAGCTCGCCCATTTCCTGCCCTCCCCATTTTACTTGCTTCCCTCAAGCTGACGCTTGCCGCTGCGTTTCCGCGGCGTCAGCGGTTCCCGGGGGCGCGCTTTTTAACGGAGGCAACGCGCCCCTGAAGGAACGCTGGTACTGTGAGCATAAGTGCAATATTTGCTGTTAATCCCCTTTACGAATAATCTCTTTTAAAGGCCTTTCATCTT
>JAEZIZ010000106.1 GCA_023415915.1 Bacillota bacterium
TTTGTAGATTCGCGATAGAATATTGAACCATTTTCAGAAAAAAATACATTGTTGATTCGGGTTTTATGCTTCATAATAATGAGGGGATATATGCATATCAAATAACAAATACACACATCTACTGGAAAGGGAAGATCCAAGCATGTTTAAGGTCTTTCTTGTCGAGGATGAGGTCGTAGTACGCGAAGGTATACGCAACAACATTCTTTGGGAGCAGTATGGCTTTCTTTATGCAGGTGACGCTTCGGACGGGGAGCTTGCATTGCCGTTGATACGCAAGGTAAAGCCTGATCTTCTTATCACCGATATTAAAATGCCGTTTATGGACGGTCTGGAGCTAATTCGGCTTGTCCGCAAAGAGCTTCCCGGTACAAAAATCGTAATCATTAGCGGATACGACGACTTTTCTTACGCGCAGCAGGCGATTCGCATGGGTGTGGAACAATATCTCTTAAAGCCTATCGTAAAGGAAAAGATGGTGGAGATACTTGTCGCGCTGCAGAATAAGATGGAAGCCGAGCGGCAGCAGCAGGAATACCTTGCGAAGTTCCAGCGGGAGGCGCAGGAGTACGAAACGTTTTCGCGTAGGAGGTTTTTCGAGCAGATAGTGACAGGCGGCCTGAGCGTATCGGAAATATCGGAAACAGCAAATGCAATGGGCATAGATTTAAACGCGCCGTTCTATAACATTGTGCTTTTTTCGCTTAACAGTGCCGGATACGACGGAAGCGCGCCGGATAGCTATACCGACGCGCTCGCAAGGCTGCAGGACGATATTACTCAGTTTATATTCAGCAAACCCGAGCTTATACTGTTTCGCTGGAATGTAACGACGTACGCCATTCTGATAAAGGGCGGTCAGTACGATGTTGTGCAGATGACCAATGAATGCACGGAAAACATACAGAGCCGCTGTGCTATGGCCGGGCGTGATGTGGACTGGTATATCGCCTGCGGTACGCCTGTGTCCCGGCTGAGCGCCGTTCCGGCCTGTTTTGAGCAAGCGAGCCGTATTTTGTCGTATCGCTATCTGTGCCCAAAAGATCATATGCTTTCCGAAGACAGCATACTGAATTTTCTTAAAAAAGCCGGTCTGGAAACAGATTCGGATAAGGATATAGATCAGGAGCGTATCCGCAGCTTTTTAAGCAGCGGAGAGCTGGAAGAAATCGACCGCTTTATCGATCAGCTTCTGCAAAGCGCCGGAGAGAAAGCCGTTTCGCTGCCGCTTTTTTGCAGATATCTTACAATGACGGTTTACTTCGCGGCGGCGGAGTATCTTGAATCTATAGGCTGCGGCATGGACGCCTTTTGGCCGTTCGAGCTTCGTCCCAAAGACAACGCTTCAACGCCGGAGGAAGCGCGCAAGTACGCGCTTAAAGTAATGCGTCAGGCAATAGAGCTTAGGGACCGCGAGAGCAAAAAGCAGCAGCGAGATCTGCTTATACAGGCTATAAGATTTATTGACAAACATTATCCGGACGAGTCTATCTCTCTCGACAGGGTAGCCAGGAAAGTAAACATCAGCCCGAATTATTTTTCCGCAATGTTCAGCCAGGAAGTCGGGCAGACGTTCGTGGAATACTTAACCAGTAAACGTATCGGCGAAGCTAAGCGTATGCTGCGCCAGACGGACAAGCGTTCCAGCGAAATTGCGTTTGCCGTAGGATATAAAGATCCTCACTATTTCAGCTTCGTATTCAAAAAGGTTGCAGGCTGCACACCGAGCGAATACCGCAGAGGAGACAGGCAGTGATCGTAAATTTACGGCAGAGAGCGAAAAACGGGAAAAGTACTATGCAAAGCAAGCTCTGGAAGATGATACTTATCGTCGCTCTGCCGCTTATGATCGTTATATTTGTGATCGCGACTATCGGTATAGGATACGTGCTGCAGTATAACGCGATACTGAATAACGTGACGACGGCTTCCAACTTCAATGTTATTTCATCCTCAGATTTCAACCAGAGCTGGGCGGACGACATCGATTCGAAAATGTACCATTACGTGATAGAAAGCCAATACTCCGTAGGCCTGCCCATCGCGGAGGTGCGCTCGGCGAAGGCGATCGCTCAAGAGCTCAAGGATACTACGACGGAAAAAAACAGCCTCCGCGCCATAAACAGCGTTCTTAATATGTGCGAAAAGCTGGAAGATAAAATGCTGCAGATTAAGGTTACCGAGGAGTACGACGCCCGCATGAATCTGCTGGAAACAGATATATACGGGAGGACGGAACTTATTCTGCAGTACATGAACATCTATCTCTATTACGAGGCGGCGCATCTGAATGCTTTGCAGACAGCCATGATCAGAAACATGGTGGTATTAATGAGCGCTGTTGTAGTTTTATCGACGGTACTGCTGTATATACTTTTGACCAACTCGAGAAAGCTTAGCCGCAGAATAGTCGATCCGATAGACAGGATCTGCGAGCGTCTGGAAGCCATAGGAAAAGGAAGCCTGCTCGTATGCGAGCCCGTGCAGGCAGACGTGGAGGAAGTTCAGCTTCTTTCGGACGGCATTGAAAGCATGGTAGGGCGGTTAAAGCAGCTTATTGATAAAAACGCGGAGCAGGAAAAACAGCGCAGGCGCACGATGCTGGCGCTGCTGCAGGCGCAGATGAACCCGCATTTTCTGTATAACACGCTCGATACTATCATCTGGCTTATAGAGTCGGGGGAAATAAGCGAAGCGGTAACTATGGTATGCAGCCTGTCGAATTATTTCCGGTTTTCCTTAAGCCGCGGACAGAACGTAATCACGCTGGCGGAGGAAGAACAGCATATCAGAAGTTACCTCGAGATACAGCAGATGCGCTACCGTGACTTGATGGATTACGAAATAGACATCCCGGATCAGCTTAAAAACTTCATACTGCCTAAGCTCACACTGCAGCCGCTGGTGGAAAACGCGCTGTACCACGGCATAAAAATCAGCCGCCGCAAAGGCTTTATACGCGTAACCGGCGCCGAACAGGAGGGACATATAGTTCTTGAGGTAGTCGACGACGGATCGGGCATGACTAAGGAACGCCTTAATGAAGTGCGGACGTCATTGGCGGAAGACAAAAGCGAAGGCTTCGGCTTAAGGACGGTGCACGAGAGGATTCAAATACTTTTTGGCAGGGAATACGGCCTTGCTATTTACAGCATGCCGGATGCCGGCACGAGAGTCACCGTGATCATCCCTAAGCAGACGATAGACAAGGAGATGGAGAAATGAAAAAAACAGTATTTGTACTGGCCGTCAGCCTCTCGGTACTGCTTTGCGGCTGTCTGCAGGAAGTACAGCCTGTGCCAGACGTTACCGAAAAAAAGCTTATTGTGGTCGGGTTTTCTCAGGTCGGCGCGGAATCGGAGTGGCGGGTGGCCAACACCGAGAACATCAAGGAAACGCTGAGCGAAGAAAACGGATATGAGCTCATATTCGACGACGCCCGTAACGAGGAGGAAAACCAGATCAAGGCGATCCGTAAGTTTATACAGCAGGGCGTCGATTATATCGTATTCTCGCCAAGGGTTGAAAAGGGCTGGGACTCGATACTGCAGGAAGCAAAAGAGGCGGGCATACCGGTTATAGTGACCGATCGCTACATTGAAGCAAAGGACGAGGACTTATATACGGCATTTGTCGGTTCGGACTTTCGAAAAGAAGGTGAAAAAGCCGTTGTCTGGCTGGAGCAACTGCTGGAAGAACAGGGGCGAACAAAAGATACTATACGTATAGTTCATATTCAGGGAACAAAAGACTCCTCTGCGCAGATAGGCCGGACGCTGGCGCTCGAGCAGGCGATAAAGCGGCATCCGAACTGGACATTGGTAGCGCAGGAAGACGGCGATTTCACAAGAGCCAAGGCAAACGAAGTAATGAGCGAAATTTTAAAGGAGACAAAAGACATAGACGTCGTCTATTGCGAGAACGACGGCGAGGCGTTTGGGGCTATAGACGCGATGAAGGTTGCGGGCCTTAAATGCAACGCAGATGACGGAGTTATAGTAATATCGTTTGACGCGACAGAGGTTGGCCTTCGATACTGTCTCGAAGGAAAGATCGCGCTGAATGTGGAATGTAACCCGCTGCAGGGGCCTTACGTTGACGAGATAATCAAAAAACTCGAACGCGGCGAGCCTATTGAACGTGAAAGATTTATCGACGAGACTCAGTTTGATTACCGCACTATCACCCAGGAATTAATTGAACAAAGGGGTTACTGACTGTAAGGCGAAAGCGGGCGCTCGCAGGCGGGCGGATAATAGCTGCAATAGCCCGTTTAATCATAAGCACATACTGATTCCAACGACTTTTAAAGGGTAGTTTTTTTATGAAAGAAGTTTGTAAAAATACTACAGCAAAGTCTTCATCAAAGTGTAAAAACCCCGGCGTTTTGATATCTAATCGAGATGGTTTGAATTCTTCACGGCTTCTGTTGCGGACATTGTTTTTCACTTTTCCAAATGTTATAAGCAAGATGAAAGATGCGTACCCTGACGCATCAAACTTTGGAAAGGAAATAGAAGTATGAAAAAATTCATTGCTGTTCTCTTTGTTGTTGTGCTCGCGATAGGGCTGATGGCTTGCGCCGCGCAAGCTCCGGCTACCGGTGGAGGCGAGGGCGCTGGCGGACAAATAAAGGTCGGTATAGTCAACAACCCGCCGGCCGAGTCGGGATATCGCGCGGCAAATGTGGCAGACTTTGAAAAAGTCTTCACGGAAGCGAACGGATACAAGGTCTCGACCTTCTACAGCCTGAAGAATGACGAGCAGCTTAACGCGGCTTCGCAGTTCATAACCGACGGAGTAGATTATCTTCTCATCTCGGCCGCCGCTACCGATGGCTGGGACGCCGTTCTTAAGAGTGCCAAGGAAGCGGGCGTCAAAGTGTTCCTCTTCGACCGTATGCTGAATGCCGATGAGAGCCTTTACGAAGCCGCCGTCGTTTCCGATATGGCGAAAGAAGGGACCACGGCTGTTGAGTGGCTTAAAGCCCAGAAACTGCCCGAGTATAATGTAATACATATTCAGGGCGCAATGGGCAGCGACGCGCAAATAGGACGCACAGCCGCGCTCGATGCCGAATTTGCGGCCGGCACCATGAAAAAGGTTGTACAGCAGACCGCTACCTGGGATGAAGCCGAAGCAAAGAAAATTGTTGAATCTGTGATCAATTCAGGTGACAAATTCAACGTAATCTATGCCGAAAATGACGGCATGGCAAAGGGCGCTGTCGCGGCCCTCGATGAAGCCGGCATCACCCACGGCGTCGGCAAAGACGTCATTATAATGGGCTTTGACTGCAACAAGTGGGCTTTAAGAGAACTGCTTGCGGGCAACTGGAACTATGACGGGCAGTGCAGCCCCTTCCAGGCTTCCGTAATCGACGGCATGATAAAGGATCTTGAGGCCGGCAAGACGCTCCCGTCAAAGAAGGTCATTTCTGAAGAGAAGGGCTTTGACGCAGCGACTATTACTCAGGAAGACATCGATAAATATGGTCTTGGCGAGTAATCAAATCTCCCCTCACCCCCTATGAGGGATTAAAAGCATGTGCGGTGCGGAGTATGCGGATTGCATACACGCACCGCCACTTTTACGGAACCTAGAGCGCTTAAAGGATGGTTACCTATGCAAAACGACATCGTTTTATCCATGCGGAAAATATGCAAAGCGTTCCCGGGCGTACGCGCATTGCAGAATGTGGATTTCACTCTTTTAAGGGGCGAGATACACGCCCTGATGGGTGAGAATGGAGCCGGCAAGTCGACACTCATTAAGGTTTTGACAGGCGTATACCCGAAAGATTCAGGTCAGATTTACTTATCTGGTATTAACAAAGAAATCACCGTAAAATCGCCGCAGGAGGCTCAGAACTTAGGCATAAGCACGGTTTATCAGGAGATAACCCTTTGCCCCAACCTTACGGTTGCCGAAAATATGTTTATCGGACGGGGAAATTACCGCTTCGTAAACTGGCGCTCTATAGAAAAAAAGACGACGGAAATACTTGAAAAACTCAATATCCCGGCGAGGGCTACTCAGCAGCTTGACACATGCTCTCTCGCTGTCCAGCAAATGGTCGCCATTGCCCGCTCCGTGGATATGGACTGCAAAGTGCTTATATTGGATGAGCCGACCTCTTCGCTGGACGAGCACGAGGTTGCAAAGCTTTTCTCTCTAATGCGCGAGCTTAAGTCACGCGGCGTCGGCATTATTTTCATTACGCATTTCCTTGAACAGGCTTACGAGATATGCGACAGGATAACCGTTTTGCGCAACGGCGAACTCGTAGGCGAATATGAAATAAAGGACCTTCCGCGCGTACAGCTCATTTCAAAGATGATGGGCAAAGAGCTTGACGACATTTCAGCGCTGCAAAACAGGCCGTTGCAAACTGAGGCTGACGATGTGCCAGTTTTCGAGGCCTTTGGGTTATCAAGCACTGCGGCAAAGGCGTTTGACTTTAAAATTCACAAAGGAGAAGTAAACGGATTTACCGGGCTTTTAGGCTCTGGCCGCAGCGAAAGCGTGCGCGCTATATTCGGCGCCGATAAAATTACAGGCGGCAGGGTAAGGGTAAACGGTAAAAACGTTAAGATATCAAAGCCAAAGGATGCCATGAAGCACGGCATCGGGTACCTGCCCGAGGACAGAAAGCAGGACGGCATAGTCGAGGATCTATCCGTGCGTGAAAATATCATACTTGCGCTTCAGGTAATGAAGGGCTTTTTCCGGCCGTTTTCCAAAGCTGAGGCGGAGGCGTTTGCTGACGAGTATATCAATTTGCTGGGTATAAAAACCGCGTCGCTCGATACGCCTATAAAATCACTTTCGGGCGGCAACCAGCAAAAGGCAATACTTGCCCGCTGGCTGCTCACAAATCCTGAGTATCTAATCTTAGACGAACCGACGCGCGGCATTGACGTCGGTACAAAAGTTGAAATACAAAAGCTTGTGCTAAAGCTTGCCGAAGAAGGCGTCAGCGTAACGTTTATTTCCTCCGAAATAGAGGAGATGCTGCGTACGTGTTCGCGGTTAATCGTTATGCGTGATCGTAAAATAGTGGGCGAGCTAAAGGGCGAAGACATGACTCAGGCAAAAATTATGCATACGATAGCGGGGGAGGCAGCTGATAATGGCTAAGGGTTTAAAGAAATTTTTAAGGTCTCAACTGATTGTCCCGCTGTTTGCGCTACTTTTGCTTATTGTTTTCAATTTGATAAGGGATATCGGATTTTTCTCTTTAACAGTTACAGCCAACAACGATGGAAACACCGTTCTTTCAGGCAATATAATCAGTATATTAAACGGCGCGTCCGAGCTTGCTATTTTGGCTATAGGCATGACGCTCGTTACGGCGTCGTCGAGAGGACAGGATATCAGTGTGGGCGCCGAGGCGGCAATAGCGGGCAGCGTTTTCGTCAGCGTGCTTCGTGCGAATCAAATTACATGGCCTGTTATTCTTGCCGCATTTTTAGCAAGCTGTATAGTTGCGATTGTTTTCGGTGCATTCAACGGCACGTTGGTTGCCGTATTCAAGATACAGCCAATGATTGCGACGCTGATACTGTTTACTGCCGGGCGCTCTATAGCGTATTGGATAAACGGCGGCGCAACGCCCACTGTGGAAAGCCCGCTGCTGGGTTATATCGGAAGCTTTATTCCGGGCATTCCCATACCCACGCCCATTATTATAGTAATAGTATTCGGAATATTGGTTTCGCTTGTGTTAAGGTTCACCAATCTCGGACTATATACACAAGCGGTCGGAATCAACGAAAAATCCGCCCGTTTAAACGGAATAAACGTCGTTTGTATGAAACTATTATCATTTATGATACTGGGCGTTTGCGCCGCTATTTCAGGTGCAATAAACGTAAGCAGAATAGGGCTTATCAATCATGAAACTCTTCTGCTGGATATCGAAATGGATGCGATTTTAGCAGTCGCCATAGGAGGCAACTCTTTAAGCGGCGGAAAATTCAGCCTGGCCGGTTCAGTTGTCGGTGCGTACATAATTCAGGCGCTTACTATTACGCTTTATGCCATGAAGGTTCCTTCTACGGCGGTAAAAGCCTATAAGGCAATTGTTATTATAGTGATCGTTGTGCTCAGTTCGCCAATCATAAAAGAAAATGTTCTTCGTCTGCGCGATAAGCTAATTAAAAGACGGGCGAAAATAACGGAGAATCACCAGCAAAGTTTCACAGACGGCGGTAAAAGCCTATAGCCGCTTATATGGCAATTTACAAAGCGACGAAATAACGGAGAATAAAAGTATGACAAGTAATAAAGGTTTTGCCGGGTTACCGGGGAAAAAACGCAGGGAGCGCATTTCCAACACAAATCTGCTGCTGACAATAACGATTTGCACCTTCGTTTGCATGTACGTGATTGCCATGCTTGTATGGGGCGGCGGTTTTTTAAATCCTCAGCAGTTCCTTGATATATTCAATAACAATGCGTTTTTGATTGTGATTTCCTGCGGGCTGACTATAGTTATGATAGCGGGCGGCATAGATATTTCGGTGGGCGGCATAACCGCGCTGGT
>JAEZIZ010000114.1 GCA_023415915.1 Bacillota bacterium
GGTCTATATATACCGCGTCGGGGTGATGGAAAGCGCCTACGAGGTTTTTGCCCTCGGGAATGTTCACGGCGGTCTTGCCGCCCACCGAGCTGTCCACCTGCGCAAGCAGCGTCGTAGGTATCTGCACGTAGCGTATGCCGCGCAGGTAAGCGGACGCCGCGAACCCCGCCAGATCACCAATCACGCCTCCGCCCAGCGCAATTATCAGGTCGGTGCGCGTATACTCAAGCTGCGCGAGGCGGCTTTGTATATTCGAAAAATTTTCTAAACTCTTCGTGCTCTCGCCGGGAGGCAGCGCTATTATGTCATGCTTTATGCCGGCCGCATCGAGCCCTACCGAGAGCTTATTGCCGTATATATTCCGTACGTTTGTGTCCGTTATCATCGCGAAACGGCTGCTTGGGTACTTAAGCTTTAAAAATTCGGGAACGTCCCGGATCAAGCCGCGCTCTATATATACGCTGTAGTTGTTTCGCCCTGTATCTATGTTCAATACTTCCATGTCATTCCTCGCTTTTTGATGCCTCTTTTATCAGCCCGTTAAGCATCGATTTGTCGCCTTCACTCAGCGCCTGCTCAAGCCTTGAGAGCGATTTTTTAAACTGCGACATGCTTTTCAGTATATTGTCCCTGTTGCTCCAAAGCAGCTCCGTCCACAGCGCGGGATTAAGGCCCGCAACGCGCGTAGCCGATTTGTAGCTGCCGCCCGCGAACGGCTGCAAAACGCCGTCGTCCTCCATAGCCTTTACGGCCAGCGCTATTATGTGCGGCAGATGGCTGACGCGCGCTATCACTTCGTCGTGCCGCCTTACGGACAGCTCGCGTATGTCACTGCAGCCTAAAACCTTTTGCAGTATGCTCGCCCACATAAGCGCGCTTATGCGCGTCTTCTTCGTCGGTGTGAATATCAGCACCGAGCCGCGCATTAGCTCCGGGTCAGAGTGCTCGTACCCCGATTTTTCACTGCCCGCCATAGGGTGCAGCGATAATAGCTCGCGGCTTCCTTCGAGCGCGGAAGCCATGTCTTCTATAACGCCGCTTTTTATGCCGCCCATTTCCGCGAATACGCCTCCGTCCCTGAGGCGGCTTTGCGCGCTACGGCAAAACCCGACTGCGGCGGCGGAGGGGAGGCAGCATATAATCAGGTCGCATTCGGGCAGCTTGCTTATATCGGTATACCCGCCGAGCAGCACGCCCTCGCTTACGGCACTGCTTATTGTGCTGCTGTCGCTGTCAAACCCGTAAAGCCTGCCGTAACCGGCTCTTTTAAGCGCCTTTGCCGCCGAGCCGCCTATAAGCCCCAGCCCGGCTATCAGTATGCGGGCTTCACTATATCCTGAGCCCCCGGAAAATCGATCCTCCATATATCAGATGGCCTTTCCCATAAGCTCCGCCGCCGCTTTTATCTTTTTAACGGCTTTGGAGAAATTATCGGGCAAAAGCGATTGCGGTCCGTCGGACAGCGCCTCGCCCGGCTGCTCGTGAACCTCTATTATAAGCCCGTCCGCGCCCGCGCATACCGCCGCCGCCGACAGCGGCTCTACCGCCCACCACAGGCCTGCCGCGTGGCTCGGGTCGACTATTACGGGCAGATGGCTCAATTTCTTTGCTACCGGTACGGCGCTTATATCGAGAGTGTTGCGCGTGTAAGTCTCGAAGGTCCTTATGCCGCGCTCGCACAGCACAACGCTGCTGTTTCCTCCCGAGAGCAGGTATTCGGACGACATGAGCCATTCTTCTATCGTCGCCGACATGCCGCGCTTGAGCAGTACGGGCTTGCGGCATTTGCCGAGTTCCTGTAGCAGCGCGAAGTTCTGCATGTTGCGCGCGCCCACCTGTATCAGGTCTACCTTATCCACGAACTCGTCTATAAGGTCCACGCTCGTTATCTCGCTGACTATAGGCAGCCCCGTTTCCTTTTTTGCCGTTACGAGGAAGTCGAGGCCTTCCCGCCCGAGGCCCTGGAACCTGTACGGGCTGGTGCGCGGCTTGAAAGCGCCTCCGCGCAGCATGTTTGCGCCCGCTTTCTTTACTTTTTTTGCTATGGAAACTATCTGCTCTTCGCTTTCTACGGCGCACGGCCCCGCGATGAGCGCAAGCCTTTGGCCTCCTATCTCGAAGCCTTCGCCTGAAACAACGGTGTTTTCAGGGTGGAACGCGCGGTTAACCTTCTTGTAAGGCTCCTGCACGCGCAGCACCTTTCTTACTACGTCCTGCTCTTCGATGGGGTCGATTTCGAGTGATGATGTGTCGCCATTAAGTCCCAATATGGATTAGTTTACACCATCCATGCGCTGTACTTCAAGATTGTATTCTCTTTCCAGCATGCCGATTAGTTCTTTTACCTTGCCCTGGTCCGCCTCCGGCTTAAGCACAATGATCATATTCATGCCTCCATTCAAAATTAAAAGGGAGCCGGTTATGAGCTCCCTTAAGTTTCAAGTATTTACCTATAGTATCAGCAACTCATATCCGCAAACATTTATATTTACCGTACGCAAAATATCCGAAGCCATAATAGCTCCGGCCGGTAAACATAAAG